>CANBAL010000003.1 GCA_947366545.1 uncultured Clostridia bacterium | reverse complement strand
GTCAACACTTTTTTCATTTTATTTTATTTATTTTTTGTCTTTTTTTACTCCACTCACTACAACGCTTGCGGGTGGGGAATGTCTCCCTGCCATTTATCTAAAAAAGACTGACATTGTCAGTCTTTTTTAAATTAGCTGTTAGCCAATTCTTCCATCTTTTTCTTCTTTCTTCTTCTAACAAGTAGGAGAATTAATAGGAGTAAGAGTAGAAGAAGTAATACACCACCCGCAGAAATTAATGCAATCATAAGTGTGTTGTTTGATTGAATTACTTGTGCAGTGTTTGTCATACACCAGAATAATCCTTCATAGTATGTCCTTGGTAAGTATTCCTCATAAGGGCAAAGGCTTATTCCAGTAATTCTGAATGTGTTAAGGTTGAGTACACCAGCAAATTTATGAGTTTCAGTACCGATAGGATCCCAATACTTACCGCTTAAAGAAATGTCCGCTGTTAAGCTGTAATATCCTTCTGCATATGGCTTGCCAGTAACCTCGTTTATAATTCCATTATTTACAAGGTATGCCATAAGTGCAAGTTCATCTGCATTAGAGATTATGTAAGGATCACCCTCTATACCTTCGCCTCGTAAAATCTTTCCGCTGAAATCTCCGCCAGTCCATATCATCCTTACAATGTTGATAGAAAGGTTTAACATGTCGCCGATTAAATATTCTTCAATCTGACTAGTGTTAATTACTATCTGACCTTGAGACTCAAAGTATACATTTTGGAGAGGAATTTTACTTCCAAATCTATCAACATATACTCCATCAAACTTGTAGTTTGGATTGATTGAAATTGCAATGTAGACAGGTACTCCATATAGTGTATCGATAGTTTTCATACTATTGATTTCTACCAACTGGTTGTTCTTGTCTCTGAAAGTTACCTTGCCAGCGATATCAAGTTCGTCAGTTTCTCTATATGTCTTGCCTTCCACCGTTACTTCTACAAAGTATTTCAAAGGACTTGGGTCAGCAATAGGTCTAATTGATATAATCTCTTCCTCATCGGAAAGTATATCTACAGCACTTACTCTGTAAGTGTAAACTCCATACCCACCAGTAAAGGTTGGGCCGTCCCAATTTACACCATAACCATTTTGTACTGTAAGCTCAATAGTGATTTGATCACCGATTCGAGCTACAAAATTATTCCATTCAGATTTTTCAATTACGGTGTCATTCAACTTAACAGTAATAATATTACCATGACTTACAAAATCTGAAACTTGAATTGTAACTGACTTACCTTCAAATACTGCTCTTAAATAGAGAGGATCAGCACTTTCAAAGGTATAAGCATAAACTTTACCTTCTTTCTGTCCAAGAATGATGTTATCGTTATCATCTCTTAAGAAGTCGTTAGCCTTGGTATCAAACCAGCCTTTAAACATATAGCCCTTGTTTTCTACTGCGTATATTGTGATTGCCTCTTCGGTATCATAATAACCCTTGTTATTTCCAACAGTATTTAAGTATACCTCACCGCAAACATTTGAAACTTCTTGTGCAGTCTCATCATAGGCCTCTAAGTCAAACTCTGCCTTATATACGGCACTGATGAGGATTTCGCCATTTTGAGAAGTATATGAATAGGTTTCTCCAGGGATTCGTAATACATCTCCGTTTCCTCTGTCAATATACCAGTACTGGAATTCATATCCTTCAAATTTGTATGCTGTGATAAGCATTTCGACACCAGACTTAACCTCTGCATAGAAGAGATTGTCGCCAGTGGTCCATACTGTAGTATTGCTGCTTGTTGGAGTAACCAAATCTCCAATCTTGATACCACTTACTTTATTCTTTAGGGTATCTGGAATAAAGTCGATAGTGATCTTCTCTTTTGAGTAGTACCATGCTGCATAAAGTGTAAAGGTTTCTGTGTTAGGATCATAGTGATGAGCAGTTTCATACTCTCTACCATTCCAATCATAACCTGTTTCAAACCACTTTGATACTGCTTGACCATTTTCACCAAAGTAAGGATTTCCCTGTCCAAGTTCCTTAGTATAGTACCCCTTGAATAGATACCCTTCTTTGCTTTCAGGAATAATTTCTTCTGGGTTGTAAGTAGGAATGTCATAACCATACTTAACGCCTTCAATTATAGGTCCAAATTCTTCATGTTCATTTATGAACTGTATCTTGAAGGCCTTAGGTTTTACATAGAATACGATGTAACCATTGCTATCAATATCCGTAATAGTTACGCTTACCTTTCTAGTATAACCCAATGCGAAATTGTCATCTGTAGGGTTTCCTACTATAACTTTATCCTTAATTGCATCATTTGCATCAAAAATTCTTTCTCTTTCTTCATCAAAACTAAAGGTAAGATTTGTAGACACCTCCATGCTTACGCTCTGACCAGTTAAAGCGTTTATTTTAACTGAAGAGGAGTCGTTTCCGGATGCTACAACATAGCCAGATGTTGAAACTGAAATCTTACCAGCAAGTACTCTTTCATGATTTTCGTCTTCAAAGTATACATCAATGTTGTTGTCTTCCGCAGTAAAGACTGCCTCAACCTCAATATCGCCGACAATTCCGTCAACTTCGAAAATCACCTTGCCGTCTTTGTTTAATCTGTTGATAATCACACCAGCATTCTTAGAAGACATTGTGAATGAGAATCCAGAATTTCTATTTACTACAAAGTACTCTTTGTTTCCTGTAGCCGTCTCGATTGTATATGAAACGCCATCAATGCCACCCGTTACAGTTTTAAGATTACCATTTTCATCTGACCAGTGAATTGTTCCGCCGATATCGGTGCCATAACTCATCTGGTAGTTGATTTGTACGCCCGCTTCTACTTTAATAGATGCCTTGCATGCAACATATTCAACCTTAATATGTCTAGGCCCGTCAGCAAGTGCACGGATTACCATGATGCCTGTACTTTCATCATAAGTGTAATTAGTGTAAGTCATTTGACTTCCGTCAACACTATAGAACTTAAACTCAGGTGCGTATCCTCTGTTAGGTACTGTTTTAATAGTAAGTAATGTGTTGAAGGAAACTATTGACTTGTTTTCACCATTTTGGTTGATGACTATTTCGTTGCCGTCACCTATCTTGTAAACTAGACTACCATTACCCTCTGTGCTTATTATAAATTCAGCTTCAGAGTAGTCAAAGTTAGCAACTATTTCAATAGGGTCTCCCGACTCAAGATAAGTCTTGTTTGATTCATTAAGTACAAATGTATATTCACTTTCAAGTGAAATAGCCTTTTCACCTACAAACCAGCCAATGAATGCAAAACCACTGTTTACTGTTGCAGTAAGATTTAAGCTTTCACCAAATTTTAAAGCAGCAGTTGTTGGAGTTACACTACCCATTGCGGTATTGCCAGAAGAAATCGCAAAATTGTAATCTCTTGCTTCTGCACTTACTTTAATATTAAACGCATCTACAAATCCAGTTATTGTAAAGGATTGTCTGTATGCTTTTGCACTTTCATCCCAAGTCTCTTCTCCAAGTTTAGTAATTACTATGTTTTCACTAGTAATAATCTCACTTAAATCATTTACTAGGTTAAGCGTTATGTTCTTAAAGCCATACTTAAGGAGTACAGATACTGTAAGTTCACTGCCTGTCATTGCGTTGTATGTTGCACCGCTTGCAGGAAGTAATGTAGAGTTGATGTAAAGTGAGCTTACATAATTAGAGCTATCTTTTAATGTTACCACATTAGCTACTGCTGAAGGTGTAACAGTGATTATAGAATCAGAAGTAAATCCAGTCCAAGTTATTTTAAGGACACCGTCTGTTTCCTCTCTTACAATGATTCCGCCTTGTACATTTACAAGTGAATCTTTATCAAAGGTATAACCCTTTTCTGCTGTAAATGTAAGTACAATTTCTTTGCCAGTGTCTGCTTTGAAAGTATTTCCAGTTGCAGTAACCACCTCGCCTCCCACCGTTACATTTGTAAGTGTTGAGAGATTTGTATTCACTGTCATAGTATTTTCTTGTGCTATTGCAAAGATTTTGAATACTTTATCATTTACTGAAAGATTTGTAATCTTTAATGTCTTTCCAAGTTTTTCAATAGTGGCAACGCCAGCAAACTCAGCCTCGTTGCATGCTATTAAGTAACCTTCGTCAACAGTAACTACAAAACTTATTGAAGTGCCATATCGAAGTGTGAAGTTTCCATTGGTTACTTCTACTCCGCCAGACAATACTGACTTAACATGGCTGTCGTCTATCTCAACTGTGAAGGTGTAATCTTCATTAGCCCAGATAGCATATAATGTTACAGCAAAATTGCTTTCACTTGTTTCGTCTCTAGTTTGGAAGATGTCTTCATTTGTGTAATATTTTCCACTACCATTTGCGCTTGTGTTCCAAGTGTTTTTCATACCAATCTTTGTAACAGTAGGGAATGTCTTGTCTGCCATAGATTGACCATAAACAACATTTATTGTCGTATCGCCTTCTATAGTTGCATCAACATCGTTTTTATTAAATGTTATTGTGTAATTTACACCTGCCCACTCTGCCTTAAAGGTGATAACGGCGTCTTCGTCACTGTTTATCTCTTCGCCGATTATGTCTTTAAGAAGTCTGCTGTCATCAAGCGCCACATCAATATCGGTGCCAAATGTTGCAGTCCACTTAGTTTGAGTGTATGTTCCGCTAAGTACTTTAATCTCAGGTAAAAGTTCAGCAAGTTTTGCGTCCATTGAGTATACAAAGGTTTCGCTTGTCCATGCCTCACCCACCTCTTGAGTGTACTGTGGAATATTCTTGTCAATATTTACAGTGATTTTTATCTCCAAGTATTCTACTGTTAAAGCGATATCTGAAGCAACTTTATGTAAGGTGAATGTACCGTCCTTTCTTGTTCCTACTCCAGATTTCTCAAGTCCACCTACAATAGTGCCCGAAGTGATAGTTACATCATCTAATTTGTAACCTACATTTCCTAAAACTGTGAAGGTAATGTCATCATAGTATTTAATTGTATAGGTGTCTGCTGCCACATCTCCCGCTTTAGCAACTTCACCAAGTACAGAGGTGATGCTTATTATAATATCATTCTTTTCCCACTCAGCGTAGATAGTAAGTTCTTTACCATTTCCATACGCTTTGTCAAGAACTGCTATTATGTTTGCCTCGGTTATTGCTTCGTAGCGTCCTGTACTTACTTCATAAGCCCAGTTTGTCACATGATAACCTTCTCTTGTTGGCTTAGTAAGAAGTCCAAGAGTGCCAGCCGCGTCGGTGGTTGGATAAGTGATATCTGCATAAGTCTTAGATGCGTAAATCTCTTTATCGTTTACAAAGTCAGCAAGTGCGGTATTGTTGAATACAAGTCTTACTGAAGTTGCAGTAATTCTTCCGGTTGGCTTATTTGAGATTTGATAGTTTCCTGCATCCAATCCAGTAAATTCAACATTAAGTGTTTTGTTCTCTCCAACGGTCTTGTCTTGATAACTTGCACTTACTGATACATTATCTCCCGCAAGTACAGCACTCAAGTCCCAAGTAGCATTTATAATATCAGTTGTGTTGTCGTACACTTTGTCTACCACTGTACTACTCAAATCGATATTAATAGTATTAACAGTGATATTGAAAGGTTTAGAGAAGATATCAGCGGTAGAGTAATCTGATGAATCAAGAGCAATAGTGATAATATAACTGCCTACTTTAAGGTGATGAGATGAAGAGTACTGAGGGTTATCAAGGGTTACATTAGAAATTGTAACATAGCCGTCAGCGATAGCGTTAGTATAGCCAGAGCCGATAGTAAGAGTAAAGTCACCAAGGAGAGCAAGGAGTTGGTCTTTGTTAAGGCCATCAGTAATCTCGCCATAGTTAAAGGTTGTCTTAGTTACTGTAAGGTCTACTGCTTCACTAGAAGTAGTAATTGTTGCAGTATAGCCAGTGCCTTCTACTACTTTGTAGTTAGCCTTAGCGTCTCCGTTGATAGTAAAGGTTGCAGTTCTGTCACCAGCATGTTCACTATCAAAGGTACCAGTAAGTGTGATGCTATCACCAGCAACTACGCCTGTGTAAGTTACATTAGAGTTATCAAAAGTGTTAGTTCTATCGAATACTTTAGTTACCTTTGTTACTACTAAACCTTTTTGGTCTATTGTAAAGTAAGTAGTAGTGTTAAAGGCAGCATTTGGATAGTTTGTACCACCCTTTACTTCTATCTCATAACTTCCAGCGTTTACACTTGGGTTCTTAAGTGAGAATACTGCACCAGCAAGTGTATTTTCATTAGAAGTAAATGGAGTAAGAGTGTCACCATTAAGTGTCTGGAAGGTAAGGTCAGAGATAATCTCGTCTGTTCCACTTGTTACTACAAGTTTCCATACACCACCTTCATATCTAGTTGAAAGTGATACAGTTTCTTTATCATAAGTCTTTTTAAGTTCGCTTGCTAAAGATATTACTAGAACATTTGTAGAAGCTTTAACTTCAAAGTACTTATTGTTTTCATCAATAGAGAGGTTGTAGTTAGAGTAGTTAGTCTTAGTAGTATCTATTGAAAGCTTGTAAGTGCCTGCAGTTTCCCCTGTCTCTCTTGTGAAGTAAACGGTAAGTGTTTCACCATTTAATGTAAGAGTAGCTTCAAGATTAGGATCACTTGCACCAACATATTTCCATAAATGAGCAACATCGGTGTCTTTGATTTCGTAATCGTACTCAGTTACTTTTACAGTAAAGGTATCTGTAACTGTATTGTAAATCTTATCATTTACATTTACAGAGATTGTGTAAGTACCCACATTCTTAATCTCGATTACATCAGTTGTTCCGTTACTAATTGTTAAGTATACATTACCAGCAGTAAGAAGTGAAGCAAGTGTTTTCTTTTCACCATTAACTGTGAATGTGATATCGCTTGTTCTGTTCGTGTTGTTGTACTCGAAGGAGCCAGCGGTATCCATTGTTACATTTAAAGTTGCCTTAGTTACTTTAATTGTGAAAGCAATGTGATCAGAATTTACTGAAGTAAGTCCTGCTTTAGATGCGGTAACAACTACATAGTAGTCTCCGACTGCATCGGTGTCAGCCTTAACGGTAAGGGTTTCACCCGAAGCAAGAAGTTCGTTAGAAGCGTTGTACCAAGAGTAGGTGTATGTAAGGTCGCTTGTTGCATCAGTTACAACCCCTATTACACTAGCAAGGTTGATATTTTCATTACCTTCACTTGCGTTAATGGTAATCTCTTGATTATTCAAAGAAGTAGTAGGTTTAGTGATTTCCCATTCAGCAGTTAAGGTAACAGGAAGGATGTTAGCGGTGGTAGGAACACTAAGTGTTGCACCAGAGATAGTAACACCATTTACTGTTGACCAACCTTTAAGGGTAAATCCTGTCCAAGTAGGAGGAGTGATTGTAGTACCCTCACCTATCTTAGCGTAGACAGTAGTAGGGGCTTGTTCGCATGCACCATAGTTAAGAGTAACAACCTTAACATCGGTTACAACTGCGGTAAGAGTTTGAGAAGTTGTACCAGTGAGAGGTATTGTCTTATCGTTGAGTGCAGTGAGAGTAGCGAGAGTAGATTTAAGTGACTCTACTTCTGTATCGCTTGTAAATGTTAAGAAGGTAGCATTAGTGAATGCTCCATTAATGGTTGCATTAAAGGTTAATGTGTAGTCGTCGTTTACAACAAGTACAACCTTATCTGTGTTATTACCAGAGAGGGTAAATACAGGGGTATCACCAATGGTGTAGTTAAAGTAACTATCTTCACCAATGTATACATTGTTTTCTCCAACTTTAAGAGCGGAGAGTTTAATTGTATAGCCTGTTGTTTTCTCAAGAGATACGCTGCCATTTGATGAAGTAAGATATTTAACATCAAAGGTATACTGATAAGTATTATCTTTTGAAAGAATTGTGTATATACCAGCAAGAGTATGAGTAAAGTTGCTAGTTACATCTTCTGTTCCACGCATTACAGTGAAGTCGGCTTCTGTGAATGATGTTTGAGGTCCAGTAGTTCCTGTTGTTGTAAGAGTGATTGTTACATTGAAGCCTGTTAGAGAAACATCAGTATCAGTTGTAACATCATAGTTATTTACTATATGTTTAGAGCCTGTTTCAAAGCCTTGACCTTTTGCTGTAATTGTGAGTGGAGTAGCGATGATTGAAGCGCCTGTTACTGTAATGTAGTAGCCGTCAGTTTCATTGCCACTAATATCAGAGTAATTTGCGAGTAAGTCTTTTTCTATATTAAGGTAATATCTTACGGTAAGTCCGGTGGCCACATTGAATGTAGTGCCTTCAAATACAACTCTTGAAATTGTAATTTCAGTTACTGGGGTTTCGCCGTTTACATATTGAAGAGTGCCTTGAGTTGCAGTATCAGTTCCTACAAAAGCATTTGTGCCAGTGTAGTAGCTTACAAGGTTTTCTCCTGTAACTTCAATAGCAGCTGCCTTTATATTCACATTCTTTTCAGCAAGGTATGCTGTGTAAGATGTAGAGGTGAGAAGGTCTTCAATTACAACAGCCAAGCGGTAAGAAGTATTAGTTACATCTTTAAGGGTAAGGGTAGCGCCGTCAGCTACTTTAGAGTAGGTCTCGCCATTCTTAACTTCATAGTAGAGAGAGGTAACTTTTTCGCCGTTTGTAAGTGTTTCGCCGACAGTAATTGTTTTACCACCTGCAGTAAGAGTAGCAGAAGCCACTTGTTGGTTTGCACCATTGTAGAATGCTTCAAAGTCTGTGCCTATATTTGCAGTTACATATTTATCTGTCTTTACTGTCCAAGTAGCGTTGAGGGTTATATCACCAGCTACTGTATATGTAGTAGTTGTGCTATACTCATTACCCTCGCTATCTGTCCATGATTTAAAGGTATATCCATCTCTTGTTGGAGTAGGAAGATTAGTCATTGTGCTATCAAATACTACTTGAATAGAGGTTGGATTTACTGTAGCATAGGTTGCGTTAAGTGTAACAGTATATGTTTTTGCTTTAGCAACGATATTTAAGGTAGAAGGTTCTGACACTGCACTAAGAGTGATTGTATTGCCTTCAATCTTCACTTGACCTTTACCAGCGGTAAGTTTAGTTTCGGTAGTATCAAGTTCATAACCAGGGTCAAGGGATACTACTATTACTCTTTGACTAGCAAAGTTAAGTGTATTTGTAGTAGGTGCTGTGATAGCTGTGCCATCTACTGTCACCCTAGTAATATGTGTGTTATTGCCTTCTGACTTAATGTTAGGGTTGATAGTTACATCAACATCAGCATTAGACCAGATCGCATAGAGGGTAAGAGAATATTTATCTCCGTTTAAAGTTCCTCTTGTTGTAAGTTTATTTCCTTCTGCATAGGTTGTGCCTGTGCCGTCAGCCTTAGTATTCCAGATATTATTCATACCTGTCTTAGCTACTGTTGGGAAGCCGGTAAGAGGCTCGCCATAGGTAGCGTCTATTGTCTCACTGCCAGTTACGAAGGTTGCGTTCTCATCATTCTTATTGAATGTGATAGTGTATGCAACGCCAGTCCAAACAGGAGCAAGAGTTTCTACTACTGTATCCTCAGTAAGAGTACCTTTAACCTCTTTTACTAAAGCAAGGAGGTTATCTGTAAGAGCAACATTCTTAGCACCCAAAGTCCAAGCAGTTTGAGTGTATGTACCAGCGGTAGCGGTCATAGTAGTAAGAAGTTTGTCTACTTGGTCATTAAGTGCGGAGTAATTAAGGGTAATATCACTAGCCCAGCCAGTAACGGTTGTATTAAGAAGATTAGTATCGTTCTTAGTTGCTTTAAAGGTTACTGTAATTTCTTCCATTACGAGGGAGATTGTAACTGCGCTTGTAATGTTAGATACATTTACAGTAGCGTTAAGGGTATTTTTACCGGTTTCAGTAAGAGTAGCGGTGCCGGTGTGAGATTCTCTCACATATTTATATCCCTCATTACCAGTAATATTAAGAGTGATAGAAGAGAAGTAATCCACTTCGATAGCGGTGCCGCTTGTGAGAGTAGTATCCCCTACTTTAACGGTAGCGTTATTTACATTAACAACAACCTCTCTCTTTTCTATCTGCCATACAGCGTTAAGTGTAAGAGTGCCTTTCTTATTTGCCTCTACTACTGCGCTGAGGAAGGTATCGAAGTCTGTTTTAATGTCAGTGTTATCTGTACCATATGTCCAACCTGTTTGAGTGTATCCTTGTCTGGTTGCATAATGGCTTGCAATAGCAGAGAGGAAGGTTGCAGAATTACCGTTGTAGGTAACTGTAAATTCTTCGCCTGTTGGATTAGTTACTCCGTCATTTGCAAAGTCGATAGTAGCATAGTTAGGTGTAAACTTAAACTCTTTAGAAGTAATGCTACCAGTAGGTGTAGGAGTTTTAATTGTATAGTTGGCAGCATCAGCACCAGTAAGGTTAAGAGTAAGAGCGATGCCAGTACCAATTGCTGTGCTATTGTAGTTACCTGTTACAGTTACTTGGTCTCCACTGAGTAGCCCTGCCATGTTCCATGTAAGAGGTGGTAATGCGTTAGTTCCGTCATACTGCTTAGTTACTGTGTTTCCACTTAGGTCTATGGTGATAGTATTGATTGTTATCTGAACATTAAAGTTTTCGTTCGCTTTTGTATAGTTAGAAGAAGTAAGTGTGATAGATACTGTATACTTACCACCCTCTGGCAGTACATTTAAGTTACCGCCCTTTGAATATGTAGCTGATGTGATAGAAACATTAGAAATTGTAACATAACCGTCAGCGATAGCGTTAGTATAGCCAGAGCCTATAGTAAGAGTAAGGGTACCAAGGAGAGCAAGGAGTTGATCTTTGTTAAGGCCATCAGTAATCTCGCCATAGTTAAAGGTTGTCTTAGTTACTGTAAGGTCTACTGCTTCACTAGAAGTAGTAATTGTTGCAGTATAGCCAGTGCCTTCTACTACTTTGTAGTTAGCCTTAGCGTCTCCGTTGATAGTAAAGGTTGCAGTTCTGTCACCAGCATGTTCACTATCAAAGGTACCAGTAAGTGTGATGCTATCACCAGCAACTACGCCTGTGTAAGTTACATTAGAGTTATCAAAAGTGTTAGTTCTATCGAATACTTTAGTTACCTTTGTTACTACTAAACCTTTTTGGTCTATTGTAAAGTAAGTAGTAGTGTTAAAGGCAGCATTTGGATAGTTTGTACCACCCTTTACTTCTATCTCATAACTTCCAGCGTTTACACTTGGGTTCTTAAGTGAGAATACTGCACCAGCAAGTGTATTTTCATTAGAAGTAAATGGAGTAAGAGTGTCACCATTAAGTGTCTGGAAGGTAAGGTCAGAGATAATCTCGTCTGTTCCACTTGTTACTACAAGTTTCCATACACCACCTTCATATCTAGTTGAAAGTGATACAGTTTCTTTATCATAAGTCTTTTTAAGTTCGCTTGCTAAAGATATTACTAGAACATTTGTAGAAGCTTTAACTTCAAAGTACTTATTGTTTTCATCAATAGAGAGGTTGTAGTTAGAGTAGTTAGTCTTAGTAGTATCTATTGAAAGCTTGTAAGTGCCTGCAGTTTCCCCTGTCTCTCTTGTGAAGTAAACGGTAAGTGTTTCACCATTTAATGTAAGAGTAGCTTCAAGATTAGGATCACTTGCACCAACATATTTCCATAAATGAGCAACATCGGTGTCTTTGATTTCGTAATCGTACTCAGTTACTTTTACAGTAAAGGTATCTGTAACTGTATTGTAAATCTTATCATTTACATTTACAGAGATTGTGTAAGTACCCACATTCTTAATCTCGATTACATCAGTTGTTCCGTTACTAATTGTTAAGTATACATTACCAGCAGTAAGAAGTGAAGCAAGTGTTTTCTTTTCACCATTAACTGTGAATGTGATATCGCTTGTTCTGTTCGTGTTGTTGTACTCGAAGGAGCCAGCGGTATCCATTGTTACATTTAAAGTTGCCTTAGTTACTTTAATTGTGAAAGCAATGTGATCAGAATTTACTGAAGTAAGTCCTGCTTTAGATGCGGTAACAACTACATAGTAGTCTCCGACTGCATCGGTGTCAGCCTTAACGGTAAGGGTTTCACCCGAAGCAAGAAGTTCGTTAGAAGCGTTGTACCAAGAGTAGGTGTATGTAAGGTCGCTTGTTGCATCAGTTACAACCCCTATTACACTAGCAAGGTTGATATTTTCATTACCTTCACTTGCGTTAATGGTAATCTCTTGATTATTCAAAGAAGTAGTAGGTTTAGTGATTTCCCATTCAGCAGTTAAGGTAACAGGAAGGATGTTAGCGGTGGTAGGAACACTAAGTGTTGCACCAGAGATAGTAACACCATTTACTGTTGACCAACCTTTAAGGGTAAATCCTGTCCAAGTAGGAGGAGTGATTGTAGTACCCTCACCTATCTTAGCGTAGACAGTAGTAGGGGCTTGTTCGCATGCACCATAGTTAAGAGTAACAACCTTAACATCGGTTACAACTGCGGTAAGAGTTTGAGAAGTTGTACCAGTGAGAGGTATTGTCTTATCGTTGAGTGCAGTGAGAGTAGCGAGAGTAGATTTAAGTGACTCTACTTCTGTATCGCTTGTAAATGTTAAGAAGGTAGCATTAGTGAATGCTCCATTAATGGTTGCATTAAAGGTTAATGTGTAGTCGTCGTTTACAACAAGTACAACCTTATCTGTGTTATTACCAGAGAGGGTAAATACAGGGGTATCACCAATGGTGTAGTTAAAGTAACTATCTTCACCAATGTATACATTGTTTTCTCCAACTTTAAGAGCGGAGAGTTTAATTGTATAGCCTGTTGTTTTCTCAAGAGATACGCTGCCATTTGATGAAGTAAGATATTTAACATCAAAGGTATACTGATAAGTATTATCTTTTGAAAGAATTGTGTATATACCAGCAAGAGTATGAGTAAAGTTGCTAGTTACATCTTCTGTTCCACGCATTACAGTGAAGTCGGCTTCTGTGAATGATGTTTGAGGTCCAGTAGTTCCTGTTGTTGTAAGAGTGATTGTTACATTGAAGCCTGTTAGAGAAACATCAGTATCAGTTGTAACATCATAGTTATTTACTATATGTTTAGAGCCTGTTTCAAAGCCTTGACCTTTTGCTGTAATTGTGAGTGGAGTAGCGATGATTGAAGCGCCTGTTACTGTAATGTAGTAGCCGTCAGTTTCATTGCCACTAATATCAGAGTAATTTGCGAGTAAGTCTTTTTCTATATTAAGGTAATATCTTACGGTAAGTCCGGTGGCCACATTGAATGTAGTGCCTTCAAATACAACTCTTGAAATTGTAATTTCAGTTACTGGGGTTTCGCCGTTTACATATTGAAGAGTGCCTTGAGTTGCAGTATCAGTTCCTACAAAAGCATTTGTGCCAGTGTAGTAGCTTACAAGGTTTTCTCCTGTAACTTCAATAGCAGCTGCCTTTATATTCACATTCTTTTCAGCAAGGTATGCTGTGTAAGATGTAGAGGTGAGAAGGTCTTCAATTACAACAGCCAAGCGGTAAGAAGTATTAGTTACATCTTTAAGGGTAAGGGTAGCGCCGTCAGCTACTTTAGAGTAGGTCTCGCCATTCTTAACTTCATAGTAGAGAGAGGTAACTTTTTCGCCGTTTGTAAGTGTTTCGCCGACAGTAATTGTTTTACCACCTGCAGTAAGAGTAGCAGAAGCCACTTGTTGGTTTGCACCATTGTAGAATGCTTCAAAGTCTGTGCCTATATTTGCAGTTACATATTTATCTGTCTTTACTGTCCAAGTAGCGTTGAGGGTTATATCACCAGCTACTGTATATGTAGTAGTTGTGCTATACTCATTACCCTCGCTATCTGTCCATGATTTAAAGGTATATCCATCTCTTGTTGGAGTAGGAAGATTAGTCATTGTGCTATCAAATACTACTTGAATAGAGGTTGGATTTACTGTAGCATAGGTTGCGTTAAGTGTAACAGTATATGTTTTTGCTTTAGCAACGATATTTAAGGTAGAAGGTTCTGACACTGCACTAAGAGTGATTGTATTGCCTTCAATCTTCACTTGACCTTTACCAGCGGTAAGTTTAGTTTCGGTAGTATCAAGTTCATAACCAGGGTCAAGGGATACTACTATTACTCTTTGACTAGCAAAGTTAAGTGTATTTGTAGTAGGTGCTGTGATAGCTGTGCCATCTACTGTCACCCTAGTAATATGTGTGTTATTGCCTTCTGACTTAATGTTAGGGTTGATAGTTACATCAACATCAGCATTAGACCAGATCGCATAGAGGGTAAGAGAATATTTATCTCCGTTTAAAGTTCCTCTTGTTGTAAGTTTATTTCCTTCTGCATAGGTTGTGCCTGTGCCGTCAGCCTTAGTATTCCAGATATTATTCATACCTGTCTTAGCTACTGTTGGGAAGCCGGTAAGAGGCTCGCCATAGGTAGCGTCTATTGTCTCACTGCCAGTTACGAAGGTTGCGTTCTCATCATTCTTATTGAATGTGATAGTGTATGCAACGCCAGTCCAAACAGGAGCAAGAGTTTCTACTACTGTATCCTCAGTAAGAGTACCTTTAACCTCTTTTACTAAAGCAAGGAGGTTATCTGTAAGAGCAACATTCTTAGCACCCAAAGTCCAAGCAGTTTGAGTGTATGTACCAGCGGTAGCGGTCATAGTAGTAAGAAGTTTGTCTACTTGGTCATTAAGTGCGGAGTAATTAAGGGTAATATCACTAGCCCAGCCAGTAACGGTTGTATTAAGAAGATTAGTATCGTTCTTAGTTGCTTTAAAGGTTACTGTAATTTCTTCCATTACGAGGGAGATTGTAACTGCGCTTGTAATGTTAGATACATTTACAGTAGCGTTAAGGGTATTTTTACCGGTTTCAGTAAGAGTAGCGGTGCCGGTGTGAGATTCTCTCACATATTTATATCCCTCATTACCAGTAATATTAAGAGTGATAGAAGAGAAGTAATCCACTTCGATAGCGGTGCCGCTTGTGAGAGTAGTATCCCCTACTTTAACGGTAGCGTTATTTACATTAACAACAACCTCTCTCTTTTCTATCTGCCATACAGCGTTAAGTGTAAGAGTGCCTTTCTTATTTGCCTCTACTACTGCGCTGAGGAAGGTATCGAAGTCTGTTTTAATGTCAGTGTTATCTGTACCATATGTCCAACCTGTTTGAGTGTATCCTTGTCTGGTTGCATAATGGCTTGCAATAGCAGAGAGGAAGGTTGCAGAATTACCGTTGTAGGTAACTGTAAATTCTTCGCCTGTTGGATTAGTTACTCCGTCATTTGCAAAGTCGATAGTAGCATAGTTAGGTGTAAACTTAAACTCTTTAGAAGTAATGCTACCAGTAGGTGTAGGAGTTTTAATTGTATAGTTGGCAGCATCAGCACCAGTAAGGTTAAGAGTAAGAGCGATGCCAGTACCAATTGCTGTGCTATTGTAGTTACCTGTTACAGTTACTTGGTCTCCACTGAGTAGCCCTGCCATGTTCCATGTAAGAGGTGGTAATGCGTTAGTTCCGTCATACTGCTTAGTTACTGTGTTTCCACTTAGGTCTATGGTGATAGTATTGATTGTTATCTGAACATTAAAGTTTTCGTTCGCTTTTGTATAGTTAGAAGAAGTAAGTGTGATAGATACTGTATACTTACCACCCTCTGGCAGTACATTTAAGTTACCGCCCTTTGAATATGTAGCTGATGCTATTGTTACGCTGCTGATTGTAACATAACCAGCATTGAATGCATCGGAAGCATTACCATTTGCAGTGAGAGCGAGTTGTAATAAATCTCTCATTGTGCTTGGTGAATTTAAAGTTGATTCTTTTATTTGTCCATAATTAAAGTTTTCAGTTCCATTTGTTAATGCGATTGTAGCATCGGACACCTTAATTCTTCCGTTTTCGCTGCAAGTCACATTATAGTTGCCAGAGTCTTTACCAGAGACTGTGAGACTAGACACACCATATGTGCCTACAGTTACGCCAAGCATACTACCAGATATAGTTACATCCTCTCCCGCAACAAGATTTTCTGCGGTAAGAGTTGTAGTATTATCAGTGGCTAATGAGTTCCAAGTGAAGGTTGCAGCTTCATCAAATGTCTTAACTACATTCTTAACAACTATTGTCGCCTTAGTAATTGTAAATTTAGGTGCAGTACCTTCAAAGAATATGCCAGCATAGGTAGAGGAGGTGCCACCAACTTCAAGGTCATATTCGCCAACATTTTTGCTGATTTCTTTAATTGTAATTATAAACCCATTAAATGCAGTGTCAAGATTTACTGTCACTGGAGATGTGCTTTCTTCATCCTTTCCTGATTTAAGATTCATATTTACGCGAGCAAGTTCATTGTTGTCTGAGTCTTTTACAATAGCCTTCCAGCCATTATCGTAAATAGTCTCTATGCTTGCAGGTGTCTTGCCATTATAAACCATAGTCAAATTGCCAGAGAAGGATAGGTAAAGATTTGAAGTTGTTTTATTAATCTTAAACCATGTGTTTGCAGGAACTATAATATTATAATTGCTGTTATTTACAGACTTTTTAGATAATGCATAATTACCAACTGCTTCACCAGCCCCACGAATAAACTCAACTGTGACATCTTCACGGTTTAAGTTTAAGATAGTTTGAAGTTTAGGGTCGGACTCACCAAACACCTTAGAAAGGCTTACATCGCTCTCTTTGAGAGTGTATTCAAATTGCCCTACTGTGAAAATTTGGCTGTTTGCGACATCAGTATCAAACTCATAAATTGTAGTATCAAGAACAAGTGTGATAGTATAAATTCCAGCATTCTTGATTTCAGAAACGGCCACTGCCTCACTATCTGCACTTTGCTTGTAAGATATAGTGAATTTAATCGTACCATTTCCAAGTTTATTAAGTATATTAAGGTTTTGAGGTGCACCTACGCTGAAATTGAGGTTTGCGTTAAGTGACAAAGCCTCGTTCTTGTAAGTATCACTAGTTCTATCAAGAGTGAAAGAAATAATCTTAACAGTAGTAACCTTTAATGTGAAAGGTACATTAACTTCTGCGGTTTGTCCATTGTAAGTAGCAAGAATTTGAAGAGTATAACTTCCCTCGTCATTTGTTGTTACCTTACTAAGACTAAGATCTCTGCCAGTCTGTCCAGAAATTAAAGTCTCACCTTTAAACCATCTATATGTATATGTGATTGCATTATTTTCATTAGTAATAGTGCCAGCAACTTCTGTGAAAGTGATTGTTTGTGCGCTCTCGCTTGCGTTTTTAACTATTTCCTTTGTTGCAGGTGTAGTTACGGTTGGAGCAAGTAGTGTCCACTGTGCAGTTAAGACTGCTGCCTTACCGGCTACTGTTTGAATATTGTAACCATTGGCGCCATTGTCCTCTGCTGTTACACCGCTGCCATTTGGAATTTGCCATCCTGTAAACTCAAAGCCTTTCCATGTTGGATTAGCCATGACCCTAGTATCGCCTGCTGAAAGGAAGAAACTAATTTGCTTATTTGCATCATCATTTCCCTTATCTAAGGTGATATATTTTACATCTGTGAAAAGTGTATAATATTGACCATTGCTTTCACCAGTAGAGCCTGAAAGCACCACTTGCTGATCTAAGTCTTTTACTTCAGTGAAATTGGTAATAAGTTCGTCTCTATCTTCAGGCAACAGATTTCTTGAATTAAGGCCTAAGTAAACAAGATTTGAAGATGTTACATCGGTTTGTACTGCCACTGGAGTAACCGTAAATGTAATATCGTACCCTTGTCGTACAACGATATCAAGAGATTTTGTTCCATTTCCCGCTATTGTTACAAGCATCTCACCTGCATCTGTTGTATAGATATAGAACTCGCCAATTTGGTCGCCACTTACTGTTACGCTTCCAATCTTAATTTGTGTTATCTTTATATTATAGTATTCAGTACCAGCATAACTTGTGGTAATGCTTTGAAGCATTCCCTCATTTGCTGTGAGATAACCTACTTGATAGTTGTATGAGTAGGAATTTGAAGCGTTTGTATCTTCAATAACATAGTTGCCAGTCACTGTTATTGCAAAATTGTTTTTAACCTCTTGGTTATTTAATTTAATACTATAATCAATGTTAAACTTAGACACATCATCATAATTGTCAGCATTTGAAGTCTTTGTTTCAACGCTGAGAGTAAGTGCAAAAGTATCGGCCGCAGCGGTTTCGCCACCATTTAGAAGTTGAAGTGCGATTAACTTATCTAAAATAAGTTTGTCTGGTAAAACGCTGATTTTATCAGAAGACAACTTAAGCTGATGACGCATTCCTTCAATATAGAAGCCTCTACCATTTACATCTATAGCGAGGGTGGTTTGTACAATTTTATTACCCTCTACTCTTAAGAAATAAGCGTTTGTTACCGTAACCTTGTCATAAGAATTGTTATAGAACTGTCCAGTAACTCTAGTATAACCTTCTGCTGTGCCAAAGTTATCAAAACTTGTAAAGTTGTTTTCATAATTATGAGTATCAAGAATATAATCTATTTCTACATTATCGCTTACAGCATAACCATTGCTGCTTAAAAGTCTAAAGCCTTTTACTGTTAAAATGTCGCTTGAAATTTCGTATGCTACTGTTGGAGCAGTGATATTAAGTTCATTGCCGTCAGCGTCATATTTGAAATATAGTCCGCCCACTACGCTGGTATCTGTTGCAATAAATTTCTCGGTGCCTGTATAGTAAGATTCAAGGGCTGAGCCAACAACCACTACGGTATTTTTCTTGATTTCAATAGTGATTGGAGTACTCTTTGCTGTGTAGCCTTCACTAATCAATACACTTGTATCAGATACAACTTCGATAACGTAAACATACTTTCCGCTTTGTGATACATTAGTAAGGCTAAGTGCCAACTGGTTATCAGCAAATTTTTCAAGTATATTACCGTCGTTATCAACCTTAGCCCAATAACCTTTATTTACCTTTTCACCATTGCTTAGATAAAGTTTTCCATCCTCAAGTGCAGGCAATATAGAGGCAGTGCCAAGGGTTTGCTCCTTGCCATTATAATATACAGATTTATCTCCATCAAGATTGATATTGATATATGAATTTTCAGTATCTACAGTCCAAATTGCTTTAACTGTAATATCATGCGTCTTATCATATGTACTATTCTTATTATATATAGTTATAGTATCATTATCAGTAATATTTCTCCAGCCAGAAACAATATAACCTGACCTTGTGAGTGCAGTTTCAAAATCTGCAAGTCCTGCCATTGCTGTTTGATATGGCACTTCGATATAATATCTGCCGTTCTCACCTTCTTCTTTCAGAATGTTATCGTTTGTTGCAAAGTTTTCGTAATTTGTATAACTTATAAATACCTTGTAAACTACAGGTTCCCAGTTGGTTGTAATTGTAAATGCAGTGCCCGCTTGGTAATGAAATTCACTTGCAAGGAAAGCAACAATATTTTCTTCAGAAAGCGTAAATGCATTTTCTTGGCCTGATAAATTACCTAATATTGTTGCGGTATTTCCATTACCATTAAAACTAAATTTATTTGCTGTATAGCCTTCACGAGCGGTAAGACCTACACTAAGTTCGCCATTATGATAGGTGGCATTGCCAGCTTTATCATAAACAAGGTAAATTGTATTGCCTAAACTTACACTAATTGAATTGCTTGCATCAATTGCAACGGTATATACAATATTTGTCCATTCATTTGGTGTAAAGTTAAAGGTGGTTTCATTTCCCTCACCATAAATATCATCCCAAGCAGCAATATATTCAGAGGTAGCATTAAAAGCATAAACATTATCTTTTTCTGTCATTCGCCAAGATTTTAAAGCACTGGTACCAATCTTTTGGAAGAGACCCGCCATATCAGCCAAACTGAATGCCGCTGTTGTATCAAAAGTTTCTTGTGCATGATAGTAAGTAAATGTATAGGTTGTTTTATCGGCATCGCCATTCTTTGGTGTAATTAGATTATGTTCATCCGCTCCTTCACCAAAGCTTAACTTTATTGTTTTTTGTTGAATTACAGGCTGTACAGACAAACTTAAAGTCTCGCCTTCATTTGCAGCAACTAAATCTCGTACGGCATTAGTATTAATAATATTTTCAAGATTAGTATCGAGTATGATGTCTCCATTTTGTAGATACCAACCTACAAGGTAATACCCTGTAATCATATTGATATTACCCTCGTTTGCCCCACCTTCAACAGTAATGTTAAATCCTGCGTCATATCCTACTGTTGCACCAAGGCTATCCTTATTATATGTGAAGCCGTCAAGAGCGCCATTCACACCACTCTTACCGTTCAAGTCTTTTACCACTGCGGTGGCACTTAAATCAAGGGTAATTTTCTTAGTTGTATAATCTGCTCGCACAATAGTATCTCTCGTACCAAAGGTGTAAGTGTTACCACTCATTGTCCCTACAGCGCCAGGCACATCTATTTCTGTGTTTCCTATTTTCTCACTTGCTTTTTGGCATGTGATTTCAGGAGTGTTAACAAGATATTTTGTGCCATTTGCACCAAGATTAAAGGTGATTGTAGTGGTATCATTAGGCTTTGCAACTCCATTACCAAGGGTGCTTGTTAAACCATAAGCGGTTAGTTGCTCCTCTGTAGCCTCTACGCCATCTATATATATCTCTGTTTCAACAGAGTATTCTTGTGGCTTCGCAGTAAAAGTAAAGTAATATTCAGGTATTTCTTCCCCTAAGTTGTCTGGTACTTCAACCTTAAAGTCATAGGCATATTGAACATAACCATTACTTAAAATTGTTTGTTTATCAGAGCCGATAGTGATAGGTATGCTTGTACCATCATTTCCGCTGTTTGTATGTTGTGTTACTAGTGAAAGACTATCAAAAGTATAGTAATCGTTAGATAACATATAAACTCTGCCCATACCATCAGAAGCCAAATCAATTCTATGAGTATTATTGCCAGAAGTTCCGTTTTGATCAACACTGTGAGCAGCATATGCTAAAGCATATTTACTGCTGTCAGTATAACTTTCAGTACGGGTCATGGTAAGATTTACTGTATATTCAAGCCCGCGGGCTATTGCAGTAATTTTGTTGCCAGTTGCTGAATCTGTTTTAAAGAAATCGTTTGTTATTGTCGATACGGTATACTTTGTTACATAACTACCACCACCAAAAGAAGTCCTTGTATCTACCGCATTTACATATCTATTAAAACCTACAACACCATAATTGGTGATAAATAGATTTGCACCTTTTGTTGTATCAATATCAAAAGTTAAAGTAAATACATCACCTACTTTTGTGGTAAGTTCAGTTTTTGCGGCATTCAAGGAGGTAGAAGAGCTATTATTTGTTAAAGCAACTGTTACATTGCTTGTTTCAAGTGCAACTTTTACTTCTGCTCTTTTAAAAACAATATAAATGTCACCACTTCCAACTATATTATTTAGTGTTATTGTACGCTTCTGTCCACTAACTGCAACCACTGAAGTAACTGGCGCCTTAGTGTCATATCTGCCAGCTGCGAACACATGGTATACACCGGCATTATTGAATACTTGGCTAGTTGAAAGCACGGAAGAATTTGTGCCAGCACCAAATTCAAAGCCATAATTTAAATCGAATGAAATTGTTACGCTATTACTTGAGGTGTGATTTTCTAGGTTAAAGTTCAAACCCTTTGTATCACCAGAGTTGGTTGCCAAGTTTTCTGTACCACTACCTTCCAATATCTTCAAATTATCATACGCAATAGAAGCGTTAACATTTCCGCTTTCTCCAGAAGGTGATTGCCCGTCTAACAACATATGCACATTATAACCAATATTAGTTAATGGATTCCATTTTAAATAGATTGAATAAGTAGTGCCAGAGAGAGCAACAGTGTCACCTACAAAATTAAGTCCACTTAGTGCCGTTGTTAAAGCAGCGTTGGTATATCTGCCTGCCAATGTATAACCCACGCGACTAAATGATGTAGGGAAAACTGCGTCATTTTGTAATTCTGTCGCGATAGGAGTATCAGGTGAATAATTATAGTAAGCATTTAAAGTATATTTCTTTGGAGTCCAGTTTAAAGTAGCGATATAACCTGTGCCAGCAAGGGCGGTTAAGTTGGATCCCAAATTCCTTGAAGTAAGGGTGGCGCTGCCAGCCTTTACTGTAAATTCGTTGCCCACCTTGATTGCAAACACGCCGCTTGCATTAGACATAACAGCAGCCCTTGTGCCAAGGAATGGTCCATAGGTAGCCTTGCCAGTTTGAACGGCACCGCTGGAATTAATAAGCACACCATATCTGCTATATTGAAGAGAGCCGAGACTTGTCTTAGATTGATATTTGTATACTGCACCGCCATTAAAGTTGAACATGATGGCGTAGCCGTAGGTATTAGAAGATTCCACATTGATAGTCAGAGTACTTTCTACTGTAGAAAAAGATGTGTCATTTGATGTGCCATTTGAACTCCATCCACGATAGATCATACAATTAGTGGAATCTGCAATTCCATAAAACCCGTTTGTATTTTTTGCATACACATTTGCAATGGTGGCACCAATAGCATAACCCGCAACTGCACCTGATGATGCTACATCGCTATCATCCAAATAACTTCTAAAACCATCAACGGTAAGGTTGCAAACAAAGGCATTTTCTGATAAATATCCAAACAAGCCACCTTCGGCAATGGCTGACGAGCCTTCAATGACAATGTTCTTAATAGTGTGGAAATTACCATTAAAAGTTCCAAAGAAAGGATATGATCGTGACACACCAATAGGTGTCCAGTAGGAGCCAGCCAGGTCGATGTCAGCGGTGAGTTCATATTTTGCACTTAACCAAGTGGGGCTTGTTGCGGTGGCTACAAGATATGAAAGTAACGCCAAGTCCTCGGCGTTAGTAATTTGATAATAATTTCCGTCTGGGCGGGAAACAGGGTTCCCAAAAGGAGTGGAACTTTCCGCTCTACTTGCATCAAACTGATTTGCCCAGTTGCCTGTTGGCTCACTCGCCTCGGTACCTTCCGCGGCGTATGTACTCACCCTTGGCGTAGCAGAGGTTTCAACACTTTCCTCTACCCTCGCATCTGGTTCTGCAGACAAACTTGGCACCATGGCAACAGCACCAACGCTCATCAGCATAACAGCCAAAGCATACAAACCTTTCATCAATTTCTTTCTCATGGATAGCTCCTTCTTTTTGGGCACAAAGTACCCCTTAAATTTATATATAAATTATATATCATTTAAGTCGACAAATCAAAACAATTTGCATCAAAATTAGTATTTTTAAAACAAATATTTTTAATCGCAAAATAGGAGTAAAAAATATTTTTTTAGTAATTTTTTATAGGTTTTTCTCGGGTTAAAAATTAATTAAATGAAAAATATAAAAAAATCACAATTTTTTAAGGTTTTTTCTTTATTTTTTGTTAATTTTGATTAAATTATCTCTAGGGCCTTTTGAAAAATCTTCTGTGCTTTCTTGTAATTAGATTTGACTACCACAAAAAATTTTTATATAATACTTGTAGAAAAAATTTTATAAAAGGATGAAACCCATGGCTGAAACTATACTTACTGGTATAAGACCTACTGGAAATTTACATTTAGGACACTACTCAAGTGCCATAAGACTGCTACTTGACATACAAGAAAAAGGGGATTATGACAACTTTTATGTTATGATTGCAGACACTCAAGCCTTAACAGACAATGCAAAAAATGTGGATAAGGTTAAAAACAGTGTAGTGCAGGTGGCGATTGATTTGCTTTCTGCTGGCCTTGATCCAAAAAAAGCAACCATATTTATACAATCCGAAGTACCCGAGCTTTTTGAAATGACTGGCTATTTCATGAACCTAGTCACATTATCTCGCTTAAAAAGAAATCCAACTATAAAGGAAGAAATTAAACAAAGAGGGTACGAAACCTCTCTTCCAGTAGGCTTTTTGACCTATCCCATAAGCCAAGCGGCCGATATTTTGCTGTTTTCCCCTACTATTATACCTGCTGGCGACGATCAAGCACCTATGATAGAACAAGCGAGAGAAATTGCCCACTCTTTCAACACTCAATATGCACCTATTTTTAAAATGCCAAAGGGGATGATTCCTGAAAGCAAGGTGGTTGCCCGCCTTCCTGGGCTGGACGGAAAACTTAAAATGAGCAAATCGCTTGGAAACTGCATCTACCTCTATGAAGATGAAGCCGCTGTAAAACAAAAAATTATGAATGCCTACACTGACCCGAGTCATATAAAGGTTTCTGACCCCGGCAAAGTGGAAGGCAATACTGTTTTTGCCTACCTTGACGCTTTCTGCAAACCAGAACATTTTGAAAAATATCTGCCCGAATACAAATCATTAGACGAACTAAAGGCACACTACAGACGCGGCGGGCTTGGTGATGTGAAAGTAAAATTATTCCTAAACAATATAATTAACGAAATTTTAACGCCTATTAGAGCAAAAAGAAAAGAACTTGAAAACAACATTGATGACATATATAAAATGCTGTTTGAAAATGGCAAAAAAATGAGAAAAATTGCCGATAAAAAAATAGCAGAAATGCACGATGCAATAGGAATAAATTATCAGAAATTTCTGAATAAATAAAAATATTAAAAAAAATGCAATAAAAATTGCATTTTTTTTGTTTTTAATTAATTTTTATTTAATTATTTCGATATTTTAATTTGACATTTTTGTAGCAAAAGAATATACTAAAGTTAACATTATGCGAAAGTGGCCTAGTGGTATGGCATCAGCTTCCCAAGCTGAGGAACGCGGGTTCGAATCCCGTCTTTCGCTCCAGAAAGTCTAAAACGAATATTAGGGATTCTCACCCGCTTCGCGGTCGGGGCGGACAAGAGGACTGCGCGCCCGGCCACTGGCAAACGCTGTTTGCCGAACGAATCCCGTCTTTCGCTCCAACTCGCCAGTATAAGCTAATCGGTCTCAACTTTGGAAGACTCCAAAGTTATACGACCCTACCGCTTTACTGTCTCGTTAGCGACCAAACGAAATCGCACTACACTTCGTTGCGTTGGCGATTTGTCGCTACTTTTTTAATATGGTATTTTACTTTCACGACTTACTACAATGCAATTCCATTACTGAAATAGCTTCCATTTTTCATACTTGTTCCCGCAATAAAAATATTTCGAAAAATATTAAAATTTGTCGAGAATGGGTATTGACTTTTACCTTCCTTCATGTTATCATAGAGTCACTAAACAAGGAGGAAACGATGAGAAATTTAGACATGGAAAGTATGCCAACACGCGAGCCAATCAATAAGACTGCACAGGTTAAAAATGGTGGACTCTATGGCGCAGGCAAAGGAAAACCTTCAAAAGCAACGCCTAGACAACTTGCTATCACAAGAGCAAAGCATGCACGCGCACAAGCAAACAGAAACGATTATCTTGACAATGGTATTTCTACAACTGATTACCAAATCATACAATTAAGACAAGAAGCTGAAAACTTAAGATCTAAAGCGGCAATTTTAGAAGCACGCGCTAACGCTCTTGAAGCAGAACAAGCATAAATTATTATGGCATCACAAAAAGTGATGTCATTTTTTATTGCCATAACTTTTGCAGCGATTTTGAATAAGCCCTATGTTAGACGACACAGCCGAAAAAAATGATTTTAAAGTGTCTAAATCATGATGATCATAGCATTTTGAAAGAGATATCGCAAGACTTGACGCAAGCGCAACCAGTTCCTCCGGTTTCATGTTAAGTTTTTTATTATTTTCCATATTAATATTTACGCTGTTAGCTAAAAATGTGATATTATATTTTTAAGAGGAGAAAATGAACTATTTTGACAAAGTGTATTCATTAGTACAGAAAATACCTAAAGGAAAGGTGACCACCTATGGCAATATTGCCCGTGCCCTTGGAAATCCAAGAATGTCAAGGCAGGTGGGCTGGGCGCTACATGCAAACCCAAGCAATTCCGTCACACCTTGTCACCGAGTCGTAAACCAAAAAGGCGAATTATCAAGCGCTTTCGCATTCGGTGGAAAAAATATGCAACAAGAACTTCTTGAGCGTGAAGGTGTGGAAGTGTGTCATGGCAGCGTCGATTTAAATTTATATTTTTACGATTTGACAAAATAAAAAACATGCAGTTTGCATGTTTTTTTATTTTGAAAGTCTTTCCTTTGTTTCTTTTTCGCCTAAAATTGTCATAAGTTCATAGATATCTGGTGAATTCTTTTTACCAGTGAGGGCAAGGCGAATGTACTCACAAGCCTTAGCAGTGTTACCTTTATATACCTCTGGATTTGCTTTATACGCCTTATTATCAGTAGCATAGCCAAGTTTTTCAGCGGTTGCCTTCACCCCTGCAAACCATTCATCCTTTTCGGCCGGCAATTTAAAGTTTTTACTATATTCAGCCAAAAACTCTTTATAATATTGGGCATTATCTATCTCTTCAGTTTCTGTTGGGCGAGCAAGCATGTATGAGAAATAGTCTTCTATCATGCTCCACTTATAAATATCTTTTCTTGGTTTTAATCCGCCCCTATCTATACCACAGATTTTAATAGCATAATTCCTATTATCTTCAAGATACTTAGCAAGGTCAGGCTTAAATTCCTTTGCCCAGTTAAGCCAGTTTTCATAAACCTCTTCCGCGTTCATTTTAGCGATTATATTTTTTGAAATATCGTTTAATTTTGCAAGGTCAAATATAGGTGCCACCGCAGTAATATCGTTTATTCCAAATCTGAAATCCTGCCAGTCGGCATCTGGATTTTGCGCTCTCCACTTTTCAAAACCAGAATTTACAATATTAAGTAGATATTCAAGCACAGCGTTTGCTGGGTACCCTTCTTCAAAGTAGTACAACATTTTTGCCTCAGGGTCGTAGCGTTTTGATATCTTTCTGCGATTGCCATTCTCCCCTATCTTACAAACCGCTGGATTGTGGCAATATGCTATTGGCTTAAAGCCAAGTGCATCAAAAATTTCAAGGTGAACTGGGGTTGAACTTATGTACTCCTCCCCTCTTACGACAACATTTGTCCCCATAAGAGTGTCATCAATCGCATGAGCAAATGGGTAAGGTGGTATTCCGTCACTTTTTAGAAGTATTACATCCTTAGCATTTGCCTTCGCCTCTATATCGCCTTTTATTAAATCATGGAAAACAATTCTTTCTTTTCCTGTGTTTTTTGTCCTAAGTCTGATTGCAAAAGCCTCGCCATTATCAATATGTGCCTTAACCTCTTCATAACTTAAATCACGGCATGGGTCATATTCTGTTTCATCGTTTTCGAGAAACTTTGTTTTACGCTCTTCAAGAATTTCCTCTTTCCCCTCGGTCTTCTTACAAAAACAAGGGAACGCCTTACCTCTTGCAACTAAATCTTTTGCAAAAACTTGATATATCTCTTTTCTTTTACTTTGAACATAGGGTCCATAAGCACCGACATCTTTTCCTTCCAAAGTAGGATATTCATCGACTTTAATACCAAAGCGATTCAATATATCATAAATGAACGCTCTTGCCCCCTCCACTTCTCGTTTAGCATCGGTGTCTTCCATTCTCAGAAAAAACACTCCGTTTGTCACCTTACAAAGCGAATAACTAATGAACATTTGGAAAAAGTTGCCAATATGCATAAAGCCTGTTGGACTTGGCGCAAAACGAGAAACAACCTCGCCATTTTTAAGATTGCGAGGTGGATATTTCTCAAAAATATCTTTTGGCGTCAATTTTACATTTGGATAAAGTAGTTCGGCCAGTTTTTTGTAATCCATATTAACTCCTAAATAAAATAGTTCTTAAATATGTTATATAGTTTTTTAGAGTTGTTAAGTAGTACACCTGTATTTGATTGTAATAGGTCTGTGCATACGCATTTACTTTATTGTAACTATCAATATCGCAGTTGTATTTTTCAAGGTAGTCATACAATGAAAATTCATTTAATGATTTCTCAAGCATATCTCTTTCTACCTTTAACTTATTCTCAATTTGATAAAGGCTTGTTACCTTTTCGTTTTTATAGAAATTCACATCCTTGCCGTTTTCTTTTTTAGTGGCAGCCTCGCCAGTCAAGTCGGCAAAGTTACTTTTGCTAACATAAAGGCTTAAAAAGTCTGCAAAATCATTTTTAACATTATTCAGAAATGTGCCAAGCGATGAACTTGTATCATAATTCATCGATTTAACGGCTGGAAGAAGAATATTATAATAATCATGTCCTACATTCAAAGCAAGGTAATCTCTAAAGAATTTTGTATCGTTAGTTGTCAGTGCCTCTGCACTTTCTTCCTTATTTGCGTAATTATTAAATACCTTTATTTGGACATCGGCAAGTTTAAAGGCAAGGTCATAAGCATCTTGAATAAAATCAGTAATCTCATACAAAAATGCCTGTCTTACACCTTCATATATAGAACCTGGGGTTTGGAAAATTATAAATCTATCATATTCATTTTTTAATTGATTGTACCCTTCTTTAAACTGGGTAAGTTCCCTCTCAAGATTTTGTATGGCGTTTGTTTGCTCACCTGACAAATTTTTCATCTCTTTTGCTTGAGATAAGTCTTGGTAATTATTGATAAAATTCATAGGTATAACAAGGCTTTCATTTACATATTTATCGCCCGAACTCGTAAAACTTTTCAAAATATACTTGCTGCCAACACTGTCAACACTTGAAAAAGAGAACATATCATGCGCCGCAATTTCAGTCATTGTGCCTTCTAGTTCACTATAAGGCGTTTTTGGCGACCCGCCGCCGCAAGCAAACATGGCCACACTGCAAACAACAAGTAATAAACTTAAGAAAATTTTATTAAACTTTTTCATGCGTTTATACCTCCTTCAAGAAAGGATTTAAGGGAGACGAGTATTCCGTCTTTATCTGCATCTATGGTTTTGTAGGTAATTTGAGAGCCGTTTATACTCTTTATTACTGCAGTTATATTTTCTTTATAAACAGAAGCGAACTTATTTATCTTGGCTACTTCGCCCTTTAATTTATCACTGAATTCGTATTTTTGCATATTGGTGGTTGTAACAATATATCGGTTTACAAATGTATTCGCTTTTGTTAACACCGAAGAATAGTTTTCTGTTGCGTCCGTCAAAACATTCAAGTAGTCTGTCATGGTCGTGACAACAAGGCTGGTAAATGCGTTATTGTTTATCCCCTTTGGCACACAATCTATATAAACTTTGCCGAGACCGTCAAGCACCTTTGTGTAACTTGCAAGATAGTTTTTAAATTCCTTTTCAAATTTTTGCCAAGAGCCTGTGATATAGGTAGGTGCATCTGAACCTACATAATCATTTACTTCTTTAAGTATTGCCCTCATGGATTTTTCATAAGAGTTTACTTTATTAAAATTATCAAGCACCACTCTATACTCGGACTGAAAGGTGTTATTATCTTTCGCAAAAACAAGATTGTCATTATAAAAATCAAGCACATTCACAAGCATGTAGGATACCGTTCTCGCATTTTCCGCATCCTGCTTATAACTTGGAGCATCTTTTTCAATTTTGCTTACAAAAGAGTTGTAAAGATTTAAATCTTCATCGGTTTGCAAGAAACTTATTTCTTGCTCTTTAAACGCCCTATCTTTAACATCCTGCACATTTTTAGGCAGACAAACGATAAGTACTACGGCAATTACCGCAATTAACACTATCACAGCAAGAGCGATTGTCCATTTCTTGGCTTTTGACATCTTTCCTCCTAATCATTAAAAATATCGACTTTCACATCTTCAAGTGGCTTTTCATCTTGTGGTTGTTGCACAGGCTTTGGAGCCTCCTTCTTTTGCAGCAATGTTTTGTCGTTAAGGTTGGTGAAGGTGGTGTATTCTCCTATCCAGCGCAATTTCACCGTGCCAGTTCTACCACGACGATGCTTTGCGATGATTAATTCAACAGTACCTGGCTCATCTTCTTGTGGTACATCATTGTACTTTTCAGCATTATAAAGGAAAAGCACTATGTCGGCATCCTGCTCAATCGCACCAGAATCACGAAGATCGGCAAGCATAGGTCTATGATCACCCGCACGACTTTCCACCGCACGCGATAATTGTGACAGCACTATGATTGGAACATTAAGTTCCTTTGCAGCAATTTTAAGTGTTCTTGAAATTTCACTGACTTCAAGTTGTCTGTTATCATTTCTTTTATTTCCGCTGGTCATTAATTGAATATAGTCCACCATGATAAGGTCGATATTTTCTTTCGCCTTAAGTCTACGGCATTTTGAAAGCAGGTCGGTAGGTGTGGTCATACTTGAGTCATCAACATAAAGTCCGCTTTGCTCTAGTTTTTTGGTTGCAGTTAAAATTCTTTTCCACTCATCAGGATCCATACTTCCGTTAAGTGCCTTCGCCATGCTTACCTTTGCAACCGAGCATATCGCCCTTTGCATAAGTTGTTCACGAGACATTTCAAGAGAGAACACCGCACATTTTTTACCTTGGTCGATCGCCGCCTGAGTTATGATATTCATAGCAAGTGAAGTTTTACCTACAGAAGGTCTTGCGGCAAGCAAAATAAGATCGCTGTTTTGTAATCCGTTTGTTATTGAGTCAAATTCCTTAAAACCAGTAGGAATACCATTAAGCGAGGTTGGGTCTTTCGCAATAGCGTCAAAAGTGTTTATTACCTTTTGAATTGCTCCGCCTGGTTTACCGACATGTTCTAGTGAACTGCGCTCTTGTTTTTCAGCAATATCAAATATAACTTTTTCGCCATATTGAAGGGCTTTATCTTTATCTTCCTCTTCATATGCCGTTTCAATTATATCTTGTCCGCCCTTTATGAGTTTTCTTCTCACAGAGGCCGCCTTAACTATATCACAATAAAAATTAAAATTGGCTGCCGAAGGCACTGCATTGGTAAGGAAGGTGATATATTCAATCCCGCCCACCTTTTCAAGAATTTTATCTTTTTCAAGTTGGTCGGCAAGAGTGACAAAATCAACAGGTACACTACGCTGATAAATCTTTAGCATAGAATTATAAATTTGCTGATGAGCCTCACTATAAAAATCCTCGGTTTTTATAAGAGCCAAAATATCAACCTGTGCCTGCGTATCAATCAAAATACAGCCCAGCACAGCCTGCTCGGCTTCAATGTTGTGAGGCATAATTTTGTAATCAGCCATTTCATCCTCCTAGTGAGCAAAAGGGTCGCGGTTTGATTCCTTCTCCCGCTTTTCCTCTCTCTTTTTATCAATTTTAGCACATATAAGTAAAAACAGCAAGTAGAAAACACCTGCAAGGCAGATAATTATAAACCCATTAAGTACAGGATGAAGTCCAGCAAGCACAAGCAGATAGGAAATAATTGCACCAAAGACAAAGAAAATACATACAAACCAAATCATTCGTTTGTATTTTCTATGCAGTTGCTTATTCGCTTGCGGGTCAAGTTTCATTCTTCCTCCCCTCTAAGTGTTTTACCACGCTCCCTTAATCTCATATTGTGGTCCAAGATTAATTTTCTAATTCTCATACTCTTTGGCGTAACCTCTAATAGTTCGTCATCCGCCAAAAATTCGATTGCATCTTCCAAACTAAGTTTTCTTGGAGGGGTAAGCCTAAGTGCTTCATCAGAGCCAGAAGCACGGCAGTTGGAAAGGTGCTTTTTCTTACATACATTCACAACAATGTCGCCGCCCTTAGGGTTTTGACCAACAACCATTCCAGCATAAACAGGAACGCCAGCACCTATAAAGAGGTCGCCTCGCTCTTGTGCATTATATAGTCCATAAACTATCGCCTCACCACTTTCGTGTGCGATAAGAGAGCCATATTCACGCCTATTAATTTCTCCCTTCCATGGCTCATATCTATAGAAGATTGAATTTATTACACCCTCACCTCTAGTATCGGTAAGAAGTTCTGACTTAAATCCGAAAAGTCCACGTGAAGGTATGGTAAACTCCATTTTCATTCTGCTGCCGTGAGGGGTCATTCCAACAAGTTCCCCCTTTCTTACACCCATCTTCATCATAACCGTCCCAACACAGTCCTCAGGTACATCAAGGAAAAGTCTATCGACAGGCTCACACTTCTTGCCGTCTATTGTTTTAATCAATACTTTTGGCATGCTGACCTGAAATTCATAGCCATCCCTTCTCATATTTTCAATAAGTATAGACAGATGCATTTCCCCTCTGCCACATACCTTGAAGGTATCTGCAGTATCACCGTCTTGCACCCTTAAAGAAAGGTCTTTTACGGCCTCCTTGAAAAGCCTATCTCTTATATGACGGGTGGTTACATATTTACCTTCCTTGCCTGCAAGAGGGCTGTCATTAACCATAAAGGTCATCTCAACGCTAGGCTCAGCAATCTTTACAAATTCAATAGGCTCAATAGCACTGCTGTCACATATGGTATCGCCAATTTGCACATCCTCAAGGCCGGCAACACACGCAATCTCCCCGATAGGCACAGAGTTTACTGGCACCCTCTTCACACCTTCAAATACAAACAGGCTGACAACCTTTGAGCGCACTGTTTTCGCACTATCATGGTAGTTACACAATACAACATTTTGTCCTACATAAAGTGAGCCGCGTGTTAATTTGCCGACAGCAAGTTTTCCAACATAGTCGTTATGCTCCGCAGAAGAAACAAGCATCTGCATAGCGCCCTTCTCATCACCTTCTGGTGCAGGAATATGCTCTATAATCTTCTCAAAAAGAGGTTTCATATCACTGCCCTTTTTATCTTTATCAAGTGAAGCAATCCCCTGTCTTGCAGAAACAAAGACAAAAGGAGAATTGAGTTGATCTTCATCTGCATCAAGTTCAAGGAAAAGTTCAAGCACCTCATCAATAACCTCACCAATTCTGGCGTCTGGTCTATCTATCTTATTAATTACCACAACAACCTTTAATTTTAATGCAAGTGCCTTTTCAAGCACAAAGCGTGTTTGTGGCATAGGTCCTTCATAGGCGTCTACTACAAGGAGTACTCCGTCTACCATTTTAAGCACTCGTTCAACCTCGCCACCAAAATCTGCGTGGCCTGGAGTGTCGATAATATTTATTTTTACATCATTATAAAGGCAGGAGCAGTTCTTTGAAAGTATAGTAATTCCCCTCTCTCTTTCAATAGCGTTGCTGTCCATAACTCTATCTGTTACAACTTGGTTATCCCTAAATACACTGCCCTGTTTTAGCAAAGCGTCAACAAGGGAGGTTTTACCATGGTCGACATGCGCAATAATAGCAATATTCCTAATTTTCTCGTTCTTCATTTTCTTAAGCGTCCTTTTAACCTTTCTAGTTTATCACATAGTTTGCCAAATTTCAAGAAAGATAAAAAGAAATTTCAAAAAATAAAAACGGCTTAACGCCGTTTTTTATCTTTTAACTTAATAATAACTATCGCAATGCCAAGACCTAAAAGAGTGAAAGCAAGTATTGTGAGATACCAAAGCCCTCGATTTGGCTGCAAAGTGTAAATGTTGATTTTATCATTTTGCTTATATTCTTCCATTTTTCTTAGCCACAAGTGGTGTTTTAGTCCACTTTCAAACTTGTATTCACTATCGCTTTTTATAACGCTTGACGGAGTCGCATAGTCATAGACAAAATCGGGGTCATATTCGACATTTTTATTTGTGACACTTTTGAGTGAATTTAAGTAAGCACTTTCATATCTTTCCCCTATTGTAATATCTCCTATTTTAGCCGCAAAAGGAAAGGTGCCAGTGGATGAAGTTTTAATCATAAACCCGATTTCACTTTCACTCTCTCCCCCGCCGCTGGAAGAGTGATAATAATTCCATGTTTCCATGGAGGAAAAAACTATGCTAAATCCAACCGTATCACTTGTTTCGTTGTATGCGGTTTGCGAGACAACAAGTTTTTCGCCTATCTTCTGCTGGGGATTGGGATTTGAATTATAGGTAATAATAAAACTTAAATAAAACTCATCACGAAAGCGAGTGACATTTTTAATTAGTTCACGTTTTACCCCCTCTATTTCAAGTGCGTCAAGCCCTGCCGCCTTCAACTTTTCACTACCAAGTGTAAAATACAAAGATTGCCTTACCTGCCCATTTGTCTCATTAGAGATTGAAAGCATAATAAATTCATTAGACTTTGGCTCTAAAGTTTTGCAAGAAAAAAACATACAACATGAAAACAACATTGCCAAAACTATCAGACATTTTTTCATATTGTATGTTATTCTCTTTTTGATATAAAAATACTAAATAATTGATGCTTTGTATTCTTCCCCCACTAAAACAATCTTCATGGTTTTGCCATCGCCGCAGTCAAATTCAATTTCGCTAGGCGAACTTGAGGTGATACTTAAATTGCCATTACTTGCATATGTCATATCACCTTGTCTTATAGTCTCTAAACAAGTATTTATGATTTTGCTTTTACTTGTATCTACAAGTCCTGACACTCTACCACTTTTCATAACATATGCTATACCACCAGTAAAGTTGGTTGTGCTGCTTATGCCGAGGGCTATTGCACCATTATTATAGCAATATGAAAGTGTGGCGTTTTCATTTTTGAAACTTACCCCCGCAATATAACTTGAGTACGCATCTTTTGTACCATTTATAGTTTCAAGATTTCCGTTATTGCCCGAGCGCAAGATTTCACTTGTATTATTGATAACCAGTCCGCTTATCCAAATCATGCTATTTTTTTTGGTGTTAGTCACAGTAATGTTTCCATTATTATAAGAATCAGAAATTATGCCTTTTATACTCTGATCCTTTTCGTTTGCAAGCACAAGTCCACTTACAATAACATTGTTCGCGTAAGGAGAATTTAATCTAACATTCACCTCGGCATTATTCGCACAACCAGTTATATTGCCAAAGTTTCTTCCAACAAGTCCTGCTTGAGCAAGGGTGTTATTGCTGGAGCCAGAAGAAATGGTATAACTGCTGGTAACCGAAATTATATTAATATTTTCAATTTTTCCATAGTTTATCAGTGCCAGTCCCGTCATAAGCGCGTTTTGTTTTAAAGGTGCCCCATTAAAGTTTAATGAAAGAGAGAGATTTTTCACAACTCCACCAGCAGCGATTTCTTTAAAAAGTCCGCCAAAGCCGCCAAAGGTGACATCAACATTTTGACGAGCACTGGTTGCAAATTTAAATCCAAGACTGAGGCTGCCGCCATTCTCAGTTGCCACTGCTGATGGAGATAGGGTAAGGTTAAGAGTCTTAACTCCATTGAAATAACCGTTATACTCACCATAAAAAGCCTCATTTAAACCAAAGCCTTTAATGCTAAAATCAATGTCGGCGGTTTGTTGGAAATAATATTTTATTTCTTGGTTATTTCTATATTTGATGTTCTTAAACTGCTCACTATTTGCAATTCTATAAGGATTTTCCTTGCTCCCGTCACCACCTGCAAATATGTTGTAAACAATGCCATTTTGCCCATATATTTCTTCTTTGGTTGGGTCATAACGAATTGGTTCTGTAGAGTAAATTGAATTTGCATCCTTCCTCACCCATACTTCTATTTTTGTAATATTTCCCAGTCTTCTTGGCTGGTAGTAATTTGTAAATACTTCAGCCTCTTCTGTCTTTACAGTCTTTACAAGGCCATCTACTACTAAGTAACTTACTTTTACCCTATACATAGGGACAATTTTATCTGCTGAATCTGTAGTATAGGTCCACTCAAATTGCATTTTCTCATTGTTCCAAGTAACTGTATCACCTTTTCCCCACATTAGTGGTGTGATGTCATATGGTGTTTCCTCACCATTAAGCGTCATAATACGCTGGGTTGTACCTTGATTATCTACAACTTGGAATTTTAATCCTAGCGATTTGTATGTGCTAGGTACTGTAATAACATTATCTTTTGCACCAAATTCTTCTTCCTTGAAATATAGAGAGAAGTTTTGGTTTGCATCTTTGTAAGAATATGCTACATATTCGCTTTCATCAACAATCACTGTAAGTTTAACCCTATAATACGCGTCTGTGCCTGAAATTGTTTTCCTAGTATAGAGATTTGATAAATCAATTTCTACAAAGCCCTCTCTTGGTAATAGAACAAAGTCATCCTTCTCAACTTGTGGCAATTTGTAAATGCGGCTATCACCATTAAATGTCACTGGTTGGAGTTTTGATTTAATTTTATCTGCAACCCCTTTTTGATATGAGTAGATAAATAATTTATGTGGATTGTCGCCGTACTTTAGATTTTCGAGTGATACTTCTTGCGTAACACTTGTTCTAAATCCATAACGTAGCCCACCTGTTTCGTCCCAACTCAACCTTCCGTACTTTGTACTAATACCAGTTGGCGTTGCGGCACGAGTAATGCCGCCTTCACCCCCAGAGTAAGTATATTCTTTGCCAGCAAGCAATACTTTATCATCAATAGTAATTTGAGTTTTTAGATAATTTTTGCCTTCAACGGTTTGAATGTCTCCGTTGTCTTCAGTCAATTTGTAAGCAAGCGCACGAACTTCGAACACATATTTTTGATCATTTGATAAATCTGGCAATTCTGTAAACAGAAGAGTGTCTAATGTGGTGGCTGCTGTATAAAGAGTTTGTTTTCTTGTAATCGCATCCCCCTTGATGCAAGCGGTTACTTCGTATACGATTTCGTGTCCTTCTGGCAGCGTTATATTTTTCTTATTAATACTCCATGAAAGATCTCCGTTTTCTATATTAAAGCTCTCAATAGAATTTAAGAATGCCACTTTAAGGCTTGTTATATTTGAAGAAAGAATGATTGGAGAAACTCCGTTAATCGCTAAGATGTGGTCGGCACCTTGTTCGATATCAATTTCCGTAAGGGTTTCTTCTGTGAAGTCACCACTGCTGCCTAACTTACGGAAGAAGTATTCACTAGCCTTAAACTGCGTTGGGGAGTACTCCTTACCCGCCTGTGTACATGGGTTTCCGATACCGTCAACATCATTGTAAATAGAGTAATAGCCGCCCAGTGTGTTGGGGTCTTCTATAGTGAAATGGTCATCGCTCGCAGACACTGAAATATCGCTTAGTTTATACAAGTTTCGTATCATATAACTATCACTGTCCACGCTCATGCTTGAATTGCTATACCCACCAAGCAATGAGAGAATGATATATTCATATTCACCGACATTTGCTAATTCAAGCATCGCTTTGGTACCTACAAACTCAATCTGAGTGGTTATTGCCGCCACATTTTTCTGTTTTAGCACAACCTTTGTAGAAGAGGCGTTGTAGCGATCCTCCACTGTCCAAGAAAGTTCACCATCTTCTAATGTAATATTTTTTGGATTAATGTCGAGTAAGGAAAGAGTTTTCATGTCCGTTTTACCATTTATTGCATAGCCGTTTCCTTCCGCATAGATTGTGAAATTGTATGTGGTTTTGGCAATTCTAAGCGCTGCAAGATGTTCCGTTATATTTAGTGTTAGAGTGTCGTCTGCCTCATTATACACAAGCGGAATACTTATCTTGACAGATGCTTTAAGGAAATATTCTACTCCACTATCGCCAGCGGTGTTTTCTATAATAAAAGTAGTAATCTTTCCATCATACGCATTCTCTAAATAGAACACATAGCGATTTGCCTTAACAGCATTTTCTTCCAAACCATGTCTAATATTCACCCGTTTAAATGTAATGAGATATTGTGTTTTATTGTTTTGACTTTCGGTACTAAATACTATTGTTGGTGCCTCAGTTACGCTAGCCTTACATTCTTGTGAGTAATCTGAGGTTATTGTGCCAATATTGTCAAGCCCTGTCTGACACAGTGTGATAGTGTAGTTGCCAGAAGGTATGCTTCTGCCAAAATCATCAAATAACAGTCCATTTCTAGCAATACCATTTACATTTTTTAGAATATCTAGCATTGCTTGAAGATTGGTTTTGAATTCACTTGAACCCGAAATTCCGTCTATTTCCTTTTCAATTGCAAACAGGTAATCTATAGGGTCAGTAGTCGAAGACTTAAAGGTGTATTGGCTTAGATCTGGCATAAGATCATATGCGTTGACAGTGGCATAGTACACTCGATTTCCATCTTTAAATTGCAGCCTTATTCTTGCACTTCTAATACTTGATGCTGAGAAATGGAAAAGATTTGTGAATGTGGTTGTTGCCATAGTGCTTACAAAGTTTGTAGTGTTATAATTTGTTTTAATCGCAGTCAAGAAATCTGAATTTAGAACAGCCTGCTCGTCAAAAACAATTCTCCCGTTTTGAATTTGTACCTTACTTGGACTGCGGTATTTCATAGCATTTACTTGGTTTGCTTCATTTGATGCAATAAATTTTTCTTTGCTTGATACGGCAACCACTCTTAAATAATAGTTTGTTCCCGCTTGTACTTCAGTTAAAGCCTTGATATCTAAGAAAGCAGTTGTGGTTGATTTATAGAATGACTGTTTTAAAGCATCTCCGTCTTGAACATAGAAATAAACATAATAGCCAGTCACATCACTTTCAGTAGAGTTTCTCCATGTAAGCACGCCATCTCTTAAGACCACGCTTTCCACTTTTGAAAGTTTATTTATCTGTGAAATTTCAACGCTATTGTATTGTGTATAACCTTGGTCGCTGTGTGCAATTCTACTGATTATTATTGTAACCTCACCCTTTTCCACCTCGCGTAATAGTGAGTTTAGACTTAGCCCATAGCAACTTTCTATCTTTTCAGGACTAACATTTGAAGGTTTTTCTTTTGTGAAATAGCCACCCTCTTCAGTTGTAATCCAAAATCCTTCAAGTTCGCTTGCAAGGTATGTCCTATTAATTGCGTTCTGCTCAGTCTGTCCTGCTAAAAGAAGGGTGAATGTAATTGCTGTAGTAGTGTCTTCCACCTTAGTAATTTTGATATAGTCATCATTATAATTTCTTCCACGGGTATAAGTCACGCCACTTTCCCTTGCCAAGTAGTTGTACTCAACATCCTTCCAATCAGCATTTACGCAACCCGTTTTGCGTACTGAAATTTGTATGATGACCTTTCCTTCGTTTTCAATATGGAATAATTTTATAAAGTCCATTAATGAATAATTGAATATTGCACTTTCTTCTTTTCTTTGAGGCTCAAACTCCTTCACCTCGTCATTACGCTTTGCGACAAATACAATATTTTCATCGATTTCACTTTCATTAAACAGGCTTATTTCAACATTGCCAGTATCCTTAATTTCCGCACTGCCAATTCCTTGCAATCTATAACCGCTGCTTCCATACACGCCAACGCTTGGAAGAGAAATGTTTTTGCTATCAAATCTTACCACTTCAAAGGTATATCTGCCCTGTGAAAGTTGTAAAAGATCCATAATGTCAACGCTATTATCAGAAATTTCTTTGTCGACTGTCTTATCGTTATAGATTATCGAAATTGCATAATCGCCCTTTTCACCCTCAATAGTTAGAAGGCCGTTTTCATCAATAGTTGCCTTTGTTACGGTAGCAAACTTATTTATTGTTTTTGTTGTTTTATTTGAAGAAATTGCATCGTCTGCATTTACTTGAATTTCAAAGTTGTTCTCGCCTGCCACAAAGTAGCTACTTTGTTTCAATGTTAAAAGATATTTATTCTCACTGAGAGTAAGGCTATAGTCACTGCTAAGGTCACCCTCTTTGAGTGACTTAATACTTTTGTCATTTATTGTGATATCAAAAGCCACCTCTCCCTGCCATTTGTTAGGCCAAGAGATTATAACATCAGCGTTTACCTTTCTTTGTGATATGCGTAAGGTATCATTTTCTTTGAGGCTAAGTGAAATTTCTTCCTCGCTTACCACCTCAAGTTTTTCAACGCTAAATTGCGCGCTTGTCAAAGAGCCATAATAACCTTTACAATTTTTGCCGCCAATCAGATAATCAGGTATGACAACCGTAACATCCAAAGAGTAATTGCCTATTGAAAGGTCATATAAATCACTCGAATTAAGTGGGTATTTATTTTCGCTTATTCCTGTGATAAGTTTTGGAGAATCCCTGTGTATTGTGATTGTATAGGTGACAGGATTCCCTTCTACGCCTGCAAAGTCAGGGGTGACATTTGTCCAGCTTAGAACTCCGCCTTTGTTTGTGTATTCAATAAGCTTGTTTGAAATGTTTTCAAATGCAAAATTTGAAAGAAGAGAGTTTTCATAATAGATATCGCTGCCTTCATTCTTTGCAATAACTCCAAGTGAAATATTCGCCGTGCCGTCACTTTCGTAGTCAGAAAGGTTGAAGGAGACTCTTCCAGTATTTGTATTAAGGTTGACTGTCTGCCCATTGCACTCTACCCTTTCTACGCCAGTAAGAGGAAGGGTGAAATACACTTCGCCGCTTTGCATAACATTTACCTTTTGTATGCTGTTGAGCCTTTTTATAGTAATAGGTTTTGAACTTGCAAACGAAAGATAACTATCGTTATATGCGACTACGGTGATTTCCTTTGCAGTACCAAATTGTATGTTTTTTAAGTTGAAATTATAGGTGGTGCCAGTGGTGTTTGTTTCCACCCTCTCATCGCCTACAAAAACATCATAGGTGGTGACGCCGATTGCACTTCCCACTGGTTGCCAGCTTAAAATTCTGTTCTCTGTGTCATAGCCTATAATCTCTGGCGCGTCAAGGTTTACTAAGGAAAGCTTTTCCTCCCCAGTTGGAGTGGTTGCAGCAAGTGAAGGCATCATGAAAACTGTTTTGCCGTCCACTTCTACATATGATAACTTGTACGCAAATACTTTAATTTCTATCACGCCGTTTTTTTGCTTTGACCACTGCTCATACTCACTCTTAAAACGGCTATTAATCTTCACTTCGTTTTGAATATAGTCCTGCAAGCCAAACTCTTTGCCTTTCTCGGCAGATGCTACAATGGTATAATTAGGATTAAGAGTATTGACAAGGGTGATTTCAACTTTATACTCATCAATGTATTCTTCATCAGCGCATTCAAAAATTAAATTGCCTTTTCGGTGAACAAGGTTTGTTGGCCTTGCGGCGCGAACAAAGGTGTAAGGCGTAGGGTTACTGTCGAGGTAATAATTATTATCTGTTTCATCCTCATCAGTTGCGATAAACTGGAATACGATTTCTCCACTTATTTGACTTAAATCAAGAGTATTATCTCCTTCATTATTTAACCTCTCTCCATTCTTTGAAATAATAATATCGCCGACATGAGAAGGACCTTTTAGAGTGAGGATTAAATCTTGATCTATATCTTCTGATGTAAATGTAGGGTTTGCAAGTTTTTCCACATTCACAACACTTATTTCAGAATTAGGGTGAAGAATTTTTATAAATTCCCCCTCCATATCTTTTGGAATTTCCTCACCAGAATTTGCAACAACGCTTATTGTATAATTGCCAGCCCTATCAAATTGATTAGTTCCAAAGAAATAAACTCTGTCGGCAGCAGGACTATTGAAAAGGGTGTCTTCTATAGTTTCATCATTGTAAAGGACTGAAATTAAGTATTTGTCAGAAAATTCAACATTAGGAATGGTGACGGCATAAGTGCCTGTCTCATCATTAAGCCCGAAAGTCAGTTTAGGAGTGCCAAGCCTTGCTTGTACGGTGAAAATCGATTGATAGTATCGATTTTCATCATTAAAATCTCCGTCAAGGAATCTATCTGTCACTTCTTGATTTCTTGTACGAGTATAAATTCTGATATAGTAATAGCCAAAATCATTAATTTGATTGTTTATTACAGTATTCTCAGTCTCTCCAACAAGTGGAGTGATACCACTTATAGCATTATTAAGTTCTTCACTTCCTAATTTATACAGGCCGTCAAGTTTGTAAATCTCATATACATATTTTGCGTATTCGCTGGCACTTTGCCACTTGAAAAGACCGTTTTCTTGGTTTTCTGTCCCCTCAGCGGTAACCACTGGCAAAAGATTGATTTCTTTTTGAAAACTAACACTTATGGAGTTTTCGTCCTTTCGGAAAGCCTCCACTACAATATTGTATTTTTCAACTATTTTTGAAGATAAATCGCCTAAATTCAGATTTACTATGTATTTTCCTTCATTTTCAAGATAGACCGGCTCTACATCTTCAAATAATAGTTCCTCTCCATTTATTGTCACTTTGTAAATATCGGCATAATCAATCGCCTCAAAGGTCAAGATTGAATTATTGTATTCATCTAATGAATGTGTCACACTTTCAAAAGCGGGATGTTTGTAAATGGTAAACACCTTTACATCTGCATTTACCACATTGCTATAACTTTCACCTTCCGCGCTTTGCCATGGTAGTATTTCGCCGCCAGACAAAGTAGGGGTGGCAAAAATATTAAACTCATATTTGCCTGCCTCTAAGCCAGACATATCAATTATTTTGGTAAGACCCGCAGTTGTGTTAAAGTTAACAACTTGATCTGCATACCTAATTGTGTAATTTTTTATATACTCGTCTTGGGTAAAATTAATAATCACCCTACTTCCTTCAACGGAATATGCGATTTCAGGATTTTCAAGTTTCACACAGTCAATGGTATTTGATACGCCACTGCTTGCAAAAATCCCGTTTCCATTTATCATACCTACGGCTTGCACCTGCACTTCATATATCCCATGGCTTAACCCATTGAGAATGCTGCCATTGTTACCTTCATTAATAATACCATTTATGCTAGGGTCGCGCTTATCAACATAGAAAACCCTATATTGTTCAGCATTTAAATCTTCATCCCAGCTTAATAGTCCGCCTTGATATTTCACCCGAGGGTTTGTAAGTTTGGTCACTGGTATCAATCTTCTTGAACTTAGAATATCGGAATTTGGAATAAAGGCCTCGATAACAATCTCTGTACTCTGTCCTGCTTTGAAATTATTTAAGTCAACGCTTACCTTTCGCTCTTCGCTATCATTTAAGATTTTTATGTCGCCAAGATATACATTATATCTTGCATCTTGCCCAAAATAATTTGCCGCACCCCAAGTGATAGTGCCCTCACTATTGCCAAAACTTTGACTTGGCAAATATTCAACATTTTCCACTTTTGGCACAACTCTGTAGCAAACTTCCTTCTCTACACTAAATTCAGAAGCGTCTATGTATTCTTCCTCAATACCCTTAGCCTTAATTTGTACTAAGTACTCGCCTTGCTCCTCACCAATAAAGAAAGTGTTGCCAATTACTGGCATAGGCAGTTCTTCACCGTTTATTTTTACAATGTACTGGGACGCATATTTTATTTCGCTGCCATTATATACATAACTATTTTCCCATGTAAGATAGCCGTCCTCACTTATCTCAATTTTTTCTGGAGGTGCAAACTTATATTTTACTATCAGTTTTGTTTCTGCAAGCACCTTACCGTTTTTATTTGCAAAGACAGTGGTTTGTCCACCGATATCACACGCCTTATACTCATTCATCTCTTCCTTTACAAGGTCATTTCTTGAAAAAGTAAAGTTAATGTTTGTTTGTTGAAAGTCCCCTAAATCAAGGTAATCAAAAAAATTTATAGGCTCATTTTGAGAAACTACAATTTCGTTTTGCGTAAACTTAACCTTGGAATTTGTTTTATCTGTGCATGCAAATAGCGAAAACATGGAAACAAGCACAACCGATAAAACCATTAAAAGGGATTTTTTTCTCATTTAAAAATACCTCTTGTTTTTATGTATAATTTATTCTAACACTTTTTGTCATATTTTATCAAATAATTTTTTAATAATATTTTATTATTTATTTATATATATTTTTTTCTTTTTCCAAAAATATTTTTTCGCCCTATATTTTCAAACAAAAAAATAAATTGAAAATATCAATTTATTTCTTAAACCACTCGGGATAATTTGTAAATATTTTATTGTTTAAATAATCAAGCGGAGAGGATAATTTATTAAATTTTATATAAAAACAATGTAATTTTTGCGATTTTTCTTTGAATTTTTTATTATTTTCATTTTTTCCATATTTTCCATCCCCAATTATAGGGTGGCCTAGGTAGGCAAGATGTGCCCTAATTTGGTGCGTTTTTCCGGTGACTAAATCGCATTCTACAACACTGGAGGCAGGTGTTGATTTTAATGTTTTAAATCTCGTGATTATTTCCACCGCACTATGACTTGGCTTAGAAATAATCTTCACTGCAGACTTTTCGCTGTCCTTTATAAGATAAGCTTTATATTCTTCCCCTTTAAAATTTGTCGCCCCAATCACCTCTGCCACATACTTCTTTTCAATCGTCCTATTTTTAAAGGCATTAAGTAGCACCTCTTTTGCCATGGCATTTCTCGCCATTACAAGTAAGCCTTCAGTATTCCTATCTAGTCTATGTACCGCAATCGCACCCTTTATTTGTCCTTCAAGCCCCTCCTTTCCTTCAACTTCAATGCCGGACTTTTTTGAAATTATATAAATATTTTCATCTTGATATACGATTTCAAATTTTGCCGCAATGCCATTCTCAGAATAAAATACGGTAATTTCACTGCCAACCATAACATCAATGTTTTCTTTTACCCTCACGCCATCAATTTTTACATCTTTATTTCGTAGTAACTTGCTTGCGTAATTGTATGAAAAACCCTCTCCACATAAAATGTTGAGAATCCTATCTTTCTTTTTCGTCAAAATCACTTTCTTTTCCATAACTACATTCTACATGAATTAAATAAAGAAATCTATCATTTTTATATCTTTCCCAAAATAAAATACTAAAAAGGAGTAATTATGAGTGAGAGCGTTTTCATTGAAGATAACAATAGTATTTCGATAAAAGGAGCAAAAAAAGTGGTCTCATCCACACAAAATCAAGCGGTGGTTGAAACTTCCACAACAACAATAGTGATTACGGGTGCAAACATAGAAGTCAAAAAACTTGATTTAGATAATGAAATGGTTGTCTTTTGCGGCAAAACTTCAAATGTTAAATTTTCATCTTTAGGCGGAAGCAAACAACCGTTGCTTAAAAGGATTTTTAAGTAATGCTATACGAGACACTGAGCCAGCCCATAATAATCCTATCAATCTTTGGTGTTGGACTTTTAAGTGGCCTAATATTTGATGCGGGAACCTTTGTGACATATTTTCTAAACAAAAACAAGGTGGTAAGGCAACTTACCTACTTTTTGCAAGCCTTATTGTCCGCTTTTTTGCTGTTTTATATAAATCTGATTGTAAATTATGGAAAATTTAGGTTATATATACTTTTTATATTCGCGCTAAGTTTCTTTTTGGAAAGGTTTACTATAGGAAAATTGTGGACAAAACTACTTGATAAGTGTTACAATACTATAGTAAGATTCAAAGGAAAGCTAAAAAAACATGGAAAACAAGACTCAAAACAAGTTTAGAACTATACTTGCCATAATCGTACTGATTTTGGCAATTTCCCTTGCCATAATTACTACAATAATCCTAAATAATAAGCAAAAGGATTTGGATGACATCAATAACAAAAACGATCAAATAGAAGAAGTCGTTACAATAAACGAAAATTTTTAAATATTTGTTTCAAAAATTATTGACAATAAAACAAATATTTGGTATCATAAATTGCACAATTAAGGATAAAGTTAATTGTATTTGCCTCAGTAGCTCAGTGGTGGAGCATGAGGCTGAACGCCAAGAACTTTAGTTCTGCGTATGGAGCGCACGGGTCCCCTGAAAGCGACTTGTCGGTTTTAGGGTGGATAAGCGGAATTAAACCGATAAAGGTTAACACGCCGAGTGCGACACATCACATAATTTATTTTGCCTCAGTAGCTCAGTGGTGGAGCACTCGGCTGTTAACCGATAGGCCGTAGGTTCGAATCCTACCTGGGGCGCCATTTCTAACAACGGATTGATAATGCAATCAATCCTTTTTTATTTTGCTTGCAATTTTCGTCACATTTCGCTAAACTGGTGTCATGAAATCAAATATCATCTATGTTTTGTACCACACCTTTGCGATTGATCTACTGTTTTGGATTGTTGTAAACAATCTTTTTCTTACATCAGTAAAGGGCATGACCAGTTTTGACATTATTTTGATTACCTTGCTGGGTCTAGCCTTCTCAATAGTGCTATATCCTTTGATTAACTTAATTAATAAAAAATTGTCTAACCATGTGTCAATAATTATAGGTGCATGTTGCCTAATCGTGTCAATACTTTTATTTACATTCTGCCGTACCATTTATGGCTTTGTGATTGCAGAGACGCTGCATCTTGTGTCAAGCCTATTTAGACAATCTGCCACTGTTATGCTGAAGAACAACCTGCACTTGCAAGGAAAAGATGAGCAGTTTGTCAAATGGAAAAGTTTAGGTCAACTTGGCTACTCCATAATTACAATGGTTATAGCCATTGTTGCGGGCATCTTCTTTAATATAAACCCATACCTTCCTATGTACCTTTGTCTTGCTTTTACCATTGTAGGACTGATTTTTGCAATCCTTTACAACGAGCCTAAAGTGGAAAAACAGGACACTCCACCTCAGGCTAAACTTAAAACAGTGCTTAAACGCAAAATTATAATACTTATATTTTTTATGAATTTGTTTGGTGTTGGCACTTATTCTTTCTTTTTGACCAAAACGACGCTTTTACTTCAAACAGTATGTGAAAATGGAGGTATGGAGCTTGCAAAAATCAGTCTAATTGTAAGCGGCGTTGTGCTTGCTTCAAGAATTTTGAGAGTGCTTTCAAACTTTTTAATGCCAATCATTTATAAGAAAACAAAGAAGAAAAACAACCTTCTTATATCTATCGGCGTAGCCATAATTTTGGCTGCGTTAAGTCTTGCACTTGGCGGAAATCTTCCTACAAACATAATAGTCAATATCGTTTTGATAACTCTAGGTCTTCTTATAGCAATCTCAATAAGGGACCTTTACTCCACACTTGAGAACAAAATGGTTGTTTCTAATCTTCCAGAAAGCGAACAAAGACAGGCGTTAATGCTAGGCAATATATTTGGAAACTTTGGGCGATTACTTCTAAATGGGGTCACCTTGCTGATACTCGGTTTAACAACCCTGAACAATGTCTACCTATATCTGTTAATATTTGCAGTGGCACAAATTTTTGTTGTTATCCCTCTTTCAAAATATCTTGACACCGACACGAACCAAGTATCTGAAAAATAGTATAATTTATGAAATTGATAGAATAATAAAACTATGAAGAAATTGATAGTTTTATTTTTAATCTCTCTTTTATTGTTTCCTGCTGCTTCAGTTACAACAAGTGCTGAAGAAATCGGCGTTATTTATCAAATCTATGACGAGAATAGCTTGCCACTTACAGAGCGTGAAGATGTGGAAATCGGCGACAAGTTTATAGATAAAAACTTTAATGAATACGAAGTTTACCTTGTCGATGAAACCACGGGTGAAGCCAAGGCAAAATATACACAAACATATCCAAAACCAAACATTATTAAAAAGAATGGACTGGAGCAAATCTCCACCAAACCGAAAAAGATAGCAATGTATATGACGCACAATGACGAAAGCTATATTATAGGTGACGGCACAGAAAGTGTATATGGAAAAGGTGGAATACACGATATTGCAAGGGTGCTTAAGACAGCATTAAATAGATACAATATTTCTGTCACACTTGATGAAACCCTTCATATCCCTCACAACTCAAGTGCATATACAAGAAGCAAAGAAACGGCACAGAGACTTTTAAAAGATTCACCCGACGCTATCTTTGATATCCACAGAGACGGGGCAAGCAGAAGTTATTACCTCACTCAGGTGGACGGGGAGGAACATAGCAAAGTAAGAATAGTACTAGGGCAATCAAATGCCAACTCACAAAAAAACTTGGAGTTTGCAATGTATCTTTTAAGCGTTGCAGAGGTAGAATGTCCTTGGCTTTTTAAAGATATATATTGGGGGAAAGGGCATTATAACCAAGCACTATCTAATAAAGCAATACTATTTGAAATGGGCACCCATACAATAGAAAAATCATATGTCGAGGAATCTGCAAAAGAGCTTGCGAAAGTAATTAATGCCACCCTATACAAAACTACTGTAGACGAAAATGACAATACCCTTGTAATCGGCGGAAATCAAAATAATAATCAGTCTGTGAATGAAAAACTTGATGAAAACACTGTAATCAATCCGTTGCCAGTAATATTGATACCAAGTGCAATAGGGGTGGCAGCAATAACATTTGCCATAGTGATATTCTATAAAAAAACAAAACAAAAACGCAAAAAAGTCTAAGAAATAAACTTAGGCTTTTTGTTTTGACTTTTTCTGATAGCATGCTATACTTACTAGGCAATATACGGAAAGAAAGGAAATACTTATGAAAAAGATGCTAAAGATTTTATGTATAATAATGCTGGGGCTTGCATTGACAGCTTGCAACGAAGGCTCTTCAAATGCGAATGTAACAAATCCGCCTGTGCAACCAGAAATTTCTGAACCTTCTGAGCCAACTCCGCCAAAAGAGGAAAAAGTAGATTTTTCAGATGCGATTAACGAGATAAAAGACTACCTTGCAAATTCCATAGTGCTGTATGAAGACTTCACAATAGTTTGCAAAAACACATATGCAAACATTTCATTTAGCGTTGACATTCTTTTATCTGACCCTGAAGAAGCTGTCGCTCTTTTTGAAACAGATGTCGCAGACGGTTTTATCGCTAATATGGAATACAACGAAACCACCGTCACAATCACGATAACTAAAATAAAGACTGAGTAATCTTTCAGTCTTTTTTTTGTATAATTGATGCAAACTTTTTACTTTTATTGCGTATCTACACCTATTCAATTTCTGCCAATACTTCTTATAATCGATTCTAATTCTTTTATAGTTATAATACTTATCATTTACTACTTACGTAAATTAATCGACAATCTGATCATTTCTTTCTTGTTCTGCTTGTCGCGTATTTCCATGTTCATAAAGGCGTTTGTACTCTTTGCACTTTCGTAGCAGTTGCTTATGTGTTCCACTGGTTAAAATTTTACCGTCCTTCAAGAAATGAATGATGTCAGCATCTACAATAGTTGACAATCTATGGGCAACAATTATTACTATTTTATCTCTACCAATACTGTTTATGGCCTCTTTAATTTTACTTTGGTTTTCATTGTCAAGTGCACTGGTCGTTTCGTCAAAAATAAGAATAGGACTATTTTTCAGAAATGCTCTCGCAATAGCCAAGCGCTGTTTTTGTCCTCCCGAAAGTCGTGTTCCTCCTTCACCAAGTTGAGTGTCATAACCTTCTGGCAGGCTAGTAATAAAACTATGGATTTGCGCTTTTTTGCAAGCGGACACAATCTGCCGTTTTGTTGCCTTAGGATTGATTATTTTCAAGTTTTCAATGATAGAAAAGTTGAATATATATGGCTCTTGCGGAACAATGGTAATTGTGTCTCTCAAAGTATTCTTGGAGAAATCGCATATGTCATGATTTCCGATAAAAATTTTATCACGCTCCACATCATATGTCTTGTTAAGAAGTTTCAATAATGTGCTTTTACCACTTCCGCTTCCACCAACAATAGCAACTTTACTACCTTGCGGAATCTTCAAGTTAAGGTTTTTAAGAACAAAGTCCTCATCGTTATATGCAAAAGACAAATCTTTGATTTCGATGTCAAGTTGTTCAGGCAATTTTTTGAAATTGTCCTTTTCAGGAAACTCTTCAAACCCTTCTTGATATCCATTTATTACATTAAATATACGCTCTGCATAAAATCCACCATCTTTGATGTACTCCCATGTATTCATAAGCCAATCAATAACGGATGTTGCGTTGTTTCTAAATATAAAAATTGTAAATGCCGTTTCAAAGGTTGTCATATCATAATGGATAAGAAGCAAAGCCAACGGAATAAACAAAAATGCCATAACATTTTGTACAATCACCGTCACGCGATAAAGTAAATACTGCTTTTGTCCAAATTTTTTATCTGCTTTTTCCAAATTGTGTAAAGATTCATCTGCTTTTGCAAGCATAGAGTCGTTGATATTGTAATTTTTTATATCCCTTGATCCACGAATAGTCTCGTTAACGAATCCGATGTTTTTATCCACCTCTTTCTTAAGTACGGATTGGTCTTTCATTCTTGTACTTATTCTGAAATGATAAACAAAACAGATTACGATAAATTCAAATAAACAATAGAAACCTAATATATAGTTGGCAGCAAAAATGTAAACGTAAATTGCCATTTTTGCAAGCAAGTTCGTAAGCACATCAACTACACTTGTATAAATGCCAGAAAGGGATGCCGTATCGGAAGTTACAACTTGAATGAGCCTTCCACTGCCATAAAGATCAAAATTTCGGGTCTTCAAATTCATAATGCTTTCAATGGTGTTGTACCTAATGTCTTTGGTAAGTCTTGCTCTAAGCTTATCCGCAGTCGACCCCCAAAAAATCATATGCACAACAGAACTTGCTATTTGAAATAATAGTAAAAAACTTGCACTAATAAGTAAACCCTTCCAATCACTATTTGTAAAGGCGGTCAAAGTCTTCTCAGTATAAATAGGAAAAAAAATAGTAAGTGCTGCAAATAACACACAACTTAAACAACAAATAAACATGTAGCCTTTGTAAGGTTTTAAATAGCTTAACGATTTAAAAAAATAGTATTGCTTGCTTTTCCCTTTTGTAACTGATTTCATCTTTATCATTTTAAGAAAAACGCCACCTAAAAGTCAAGGGATTTAAGTTTATAGAAATAAAAACAACCCAAACCCAATAATTGTTCGGATTGTTATCTATTGGCGGAAGGATAGGGATTCGAACCCCAGGACCCTTTCAGGTCAACGGTTTTCAAGACCGCCGCTTTCGACCGCTCAGCCATCCTTCCAAATAAAAAACTGACATACTGAAAGTATGTAAGTCTATTATAATCAAAAGTTTTATAAATTTCAAGTGATTTTTAACTAATTTTCATTTTTATCATCATTATCTGAATCTTTTTTGGTTACGCCTAGTTCCATTGCTTTAATTTCAGAAGATATTTTTTCACCTAAGATTGCAATAAGTTCGCTATTTGATGGTTTATAATGACAATCGCATACTTCACAATTAAACAACTTATTAATACCATCAACACCCTTTCTATTAAAAGCAACTTCAATAGAGTGTCTAATGCTTCTTTCAATTACCGTTGGTGCTACATCATATATTTTTGCAATTGTTGGGTACATTTTTTTAGTTACTGCATTTAAAAGCTCTGGATCCTCAATCACTTTAGCGATTGCACTCCTTAAATACCTAAACCCTTGTAAATTTGCTGGCACACCTATTTCAAGCAGCATTCTTGTGGATCTATCCTCTACATAATATTCTTTGTTTATCATATTTTCCTCCTCTTTTTTATGATAAGAAGATTTTACTACAAAAAAATACAAATGTAAAGTGTTTTCAACAACATTTTTAAATATTTTTATTTTTACGCAGCATTATTTTACAAATATCGACATTTTCTAAATTATTTCGCAAGCAGCATTATTTTTTACTATTTATCGACCTTATTAGACATTACCTATTTTTGCTATTAAAAAAGCAGACAAGTATTCTCATCTGCTTTTATACCTTACTATTATCTTATTCTATTTCAAAACTTCAAAATAACTTTGTGGATGAGCGCATACTGGACAAACTTTTGGCGCTGTTGTTCCAACATGTACATGTCCGCAGTTTCTGCATATCCACATCACCTTTTCTGTCTTTTTAAAGACTGTGGCGTTCTTTACTGCTTCAGCAAGTTTTCTATATCTCTCCTCATGCATTTTTTCAATAGCAGCAACTCCTTCAAATTGTCTTGCTAGTGCCTCAAAGCCCTCCTCACGAGCTTCTTTCGCCATCTTTTTATACATTTTGGTCCATTCTTCGTTTTCTCCAGCTGCAGCAGCAAGTAAGTTCTCAAGCGTTGTACCAACCTTGCCGCCATTCATAGCTTTAAACCAAAGTTTTGCATGCTCCTTCTCATTATTTGCTGTTTCTTCGAAAACTTGGGCTATTTCTTCATAGCCATCTTTCTTGGCTTGAGAAGCGAAATATGTATACTTATTTCTTGCTTGACTTTCCCCAGCAAAGGCCTTCTGAAGATTCTTTTCTGTTTTAGTACCTTTTAATTCCATATGTATTTACCTCCGATAACATTATATCACAATCTATTAAAAAGACAAAGAAAATTAAAACAAATTAATTTCTGATTTTTACTGTATCAACAAATGTTTCACATGAAACATTTTGCTTTAAATTATTAGTCATTTTGTTTCACATGAAACATTTTAATAAAAAAGTAGGCATGCACCTACTGTTTTTTTTAGTTAGAATGTCTTTTATTGTAGTTTTTTAGGTCACTTAAAGTAATTTCTTTCTTCTTTAAAAGCTCTATCATATCTGCTAGTCTATCAAGATCGTCCCTTGAATAGTAGTCTATATATATTCTTCCCTTGTTATCATTACCAATCGCCGACACTTTAGTAGCGAATACTCGCTGCATATCTGAAATAAGTTCTTTTAACTCAAGCGATTGTTCTTGAGCAGTTCCACTTTTTGTTTTAGAAGGTTTTGTTAAATCTTTAACCGCCTTTTCAAGTTCCCTCACACTCATTTTTCCGTCTACGGCTTGTCTAGCAAGTTTAATCTGCTTAGTAGTATCTTCCACTACTACTAGGGCACGTGCGTGTCCTGCAGATAGCCGCCCCGTTTCAATAAGTGTAACTACATCAGGATAAAGGGTTAAAAGTCTTAGCGTGTTGGCAACATTCGAACGAGATTTTCCTATTCTATCAGAAACTGCTTCCTGCGTTAAGTGGTATTCGTCCATTAATTGCCTAATTGCCCTTGCAGCCTCAATAGGATTAAGATCCTCTCTTTGCAAGTTCTCTATTAACGAAATCTCTTTTATCTGCTTATCTGTATATTCCTTTATAACTGCTGGTACTTTATCAAGTCCTGCAAGCTTTGAAGCCCTCCATCTTCTTTCACCAGCAATGATCAAATAATTGCCGTCATCTAGTTTATTTAATACAAGAGGTTGAATAACACCATGAACAGATATTGAGTTTGCTAGTTCTTGCAGGGCATCATCATCAAAGTGTTTTCTTGGTTGATTAGGGTTTGGAATAATCTTTTTTAATTCAATTTCCGTAACACCTTTAACTTCGTTTTTGTCTGCAGGTTTATTTTGATTAGTTATGATATTATCACTTTCATCCTCATAAAAGCCGAAAAGAGACTCTAAACCTCTTCCAAGCCCTTTCTTGTTTGCCATATTACTTTACCTCCCTTAGTTTAATCTTAGTGTCATGTGTAAGTGGTTTATACTTCACCTTATTTCTGTCTAAAAATTCTTCTGCCAAACTTAAGTATGCTTCAGCTCCCTTTGACGAAGGCTCATAAATTAGAATAGGCTCGCCATGGCTTGGAGCTTCTGCAAGACGAATATTCCTTGGTATATATGTGAAGAACACCTTTTTTCCAAAGAACTTAATTATCTCATCGCTTACTTGGTTTGTAAGATTAGAACGCTTGTCCTTCATTGTCATTACTACGCCTTCCACATCAATATTTGGATTTAAGTGAAATTTAATAAGTCTTATTGTATTCATAAGTTGAGTAATACCCATAAGTGGATAGTATTCACATTGCATTGGAATGATAACGCTATCACTTGCCGTAAGGGCATTTACTGTAATAAGACCCAAAGAAGGAGGACAGTCAATCATTATGAAATCATAACTTTCCTTCAGTGGTTCAAGGATTCCTTTCATAATTTTCTCGCGCTGTGGCATCTCTACCATTTCAAGTTCAGCACCTGCAAGATCCACTGTGGAAGGAAGAATGTCAAGCCCTTCGATTATTGTTTCTTTAATTACATCTTCTACTAAAGCATCTCCTGCGATTAAATCATATACTGTTTTAATCTCATTATCTTTATCTATGCCCAGTCCACTTGTAGCGTTGCCTTGGGGGTCAAGGTCCACAACAAGCACTTTTTTACCCATGGCGGCTATGTATGCAGACAAATTGATGCAAGTGGTGGTCTTACCAACACCACCTTTTTGATTTGCAAAAGAAATAATTTTTCCCATGTTTAACCTCGTTTCTTTAATTATAATAACATAAAAAAACGCAAAAATAAAGAAAATTAACATTTAAACCATTATTTTTGCGTAATTTTAATTAAATTGGCTTTGATTTTGGTAAATTTTTACCGCGGGGATACAGTGGAGGTGTGCGTTTAACTTTTTTAATGACAATTATATTTCGCTCCTCCTCTTTAATTTTTTTATGAATAATCTTATCTAGAGTGCCTCCAAAGATGGAAAGTGCTTTTTGCGATTCTGCAAGTTCCTCTTCTGCCTTTTGTGATTTATACAATAGTGCTTGCCCGCCTATCGTTATATATGGTAGGGTGTATTCAAGTAAGGTGTTCATACGCGCTACTGCACGCGATACCACATAATCGTACTTTTCTCGCCCTTCTTTCACATAATCTTCAGCACGCGAATGCACTGCAGTTATGTTTTTCAAATTTAGAAGGGAAATTACTTCATTTAAAAATTTTACTCTCTTTTGTAGGCTGTCAAGGAGAGTTATTTTCAAATCTGGCCTCATGATTTTAAGCGGAATCCCTGGAAAACCTGCCCCTGTACCTATATCTATTAAACTAGAACCTTCTTTTAGTTCTTTTATAGGCAAAATGCTGTCTAAAAAATGCTTAATTATAACATCTTCCTCTTCAGTGATAGCGGTGAGATTAAACTTTTCGTTTTCCTGCACTAAGTATAGGTAGTATTTCTCAAACTGCTCGGCTTGGGGGTGAGTGAGATTAAAGCCATACTCAGCAAATATTTTTATCAACTTTTCTTTCATACCTTAACCTCTATCTTTTTTAATCAAAACTGAGAGCACCGCAATATCGGCAGGGGAGACCCCAGATATTCTAGATGCCTGACCTAGATTAAGAGGGCGAATTTCATTTAATTTCTCAGCAGCCTCTAAGCGTAGTCCATGATATTTGAAATAGTCAAAGTTTGCAGGAATTAAAGTCGCCTCGTTCTTTTTAAATTTCGCAATTTCCTCATCTTGCTGTTTTAAATAGCCCTCATATTTAACCATAATGTTGACTTCATTCAAAATATCATAGTCAAACTCATCAAATAGGTGAGTCTTATCATTTATTTTAAAGATATCAATATTGCTTCGCTTAAGCATTTCATATAGCGTGATATTCTCTTTTGGTAAATTTTCGCCGTTTTCTTTAAACAGGCTTTCAAAAATCTCATCCATCTTTATCTTTGTTTTTAGTTTTTCCATGCACTCGCTAAGTTTTGCTTTCTTCTCTAAAAACATATTATATCTCTCGTCACTGACAAGTCCAACATCTCTACCGATTTCGGTGAGCCTTAAATCTGCATTGTCTTGTCTTAAAAGCAGTCTATATTCTGCACGACTTGTCATCATTCTATAAGGCTCTAGTGTGCCTTTTGTAACAATATCGTCAATAAGCACGCCTATATAACCGTCGCTGCGCTTTAATATGAGTTGTTGCTTGTTCTGTAAATAGAGGCTGGCATTAATACCGGCAATTAATCCCTGTGCCGCCGCCTCTTCATAGCCGCTTGTCCCATTTATCTGACCGGCAAAGAAAAGTCCGTTATGATTTTTTAGTTCAAGGGTGGGGAGAAGTTGCTTAGGATCTATACAATCATATTCTATCGCATAACTATCACGCATAATCTCAGCTTTTTCTAATCCTTTAAGCGAATGAATCATTTGCTCTTGAATATCAGTGGGCATAGATGTAGAAAAACCTTGGATATATATTTCGTTTGTAGACAAGGATTCAGGCTCTAAGAAAAGTTGGTGACGCTCTTTATCGGCAAAGCGCACTATCTTAGTCTCAATCGAAGGGCAATATCTTGGGCCAACACCTTTAATAAGCCCGGAATATACTGGTGCTTTATCAAGATTCGCTCTTATAATGTCATGTGTGTTTTCATTTGTATATGTGAGATAACACACCGCTCTGTTTTTGGGTTTTTCTTTTGTCATAAAAGAGAAAGATTGAATATTATCTTCACCATTCTGAATTTCAAGTTTTGAAAAATCAATGCTGCGTGAATTAACGCGGGCAGGAGTGCCTGTTTTAAATCGAAGAAGTTTTATTCCCAATCTTTCCAAACTTGAAGAAAGAAATTTGGCATTCATAAAGCCGTTTGGCCCTACATCTTTTGTATACTCTCCTATAATGATGCGGCTATCAAGATATACGCCTGTGGCAAATACAACCGCTTTCGCCTTATACTCTATTCCTACCGCCGTTTTTACAAGTTTGTACTTTCCTTCATCGATAATGTCTACCGCTTCACCTTGTCTAAGATATAGATTTGGGGTGTTTTCAAGCGTTTTTTTCATTTCATTGTGATATTCCACCTTATCGGCTTGTGCACGCAGACTTTGCACGGCTGGACCTTTCCCACGGTTAAGCATCCTTAGTTGTATTGAGGTTTTATCAATATTGATACCCATTTCGCCGCCTAGTGCATCCACTTCGCAGACAAGTTGTCCTTTCGCTGTACCACCAATAGAAGGATTGCACGCCAAAAAAGCCACCGCATCCAAACTTAGTGTTAAAAGCAGCGTTTCATTCCCCATTCTTGCAAGTGCCAAAGCGGCTTCACATCCCGCATGTCCAGCACCTATTACAATAGCGTCAAAATCTTTCATACTTATTTCCCCAAGCAAAACTTAGAAAAGATAAGGTCAATTATCTGTTCATTCTCACATTGACCTGTGATTTTTCCTAATGTTTGCCACAAATCTTTGATAAGCATTGCCACAACATCCATGCTCTCTTCCTGTCTAGCCAAAATCGTTTTTGCTTTGGTTAAGCCTTCATTTATAAGCGACAGTTGTCTTTCGTTTGTCACAACAAGTTTATTAAAATCAATTTCCTCGCTGATAACCTTATTATAAATCTTTTCAAGTAGTTCGTTAATATTTATTTTATCAAGGGCAGAGACCTCTATTTCATTTTCAAATGTTTTGACAACCCTTGACTTATCTATCTTATTGATAACAACAATATAGTTTGTGCCAGCGAGCATTGTGTTTATCTCCTTATCATCCTGTGACAATGGTTTACTGCCATCAATTATGTGAAGGACGATATCGCTTGAGTGCAGATATTCTTTGCTTTTGTCGACCCCTATTTTTTCTATTTGGTCATCTGTATCGCGTATCCCAGCCGTGTCAAAGAAATTGAGATTTATACCTTTATATGCGATAGTTTCTTTTATTGTATCGCGAGTTGTTCCTGCTATATCTGTTACAATCGCTCTTTCTTTTCCAAGCACCGCATTAAGTAGGCTTGACTTTCCAGCGTTTGGAGAGCCGATAAGTGCTATATTAATGCCATGATTTAAAAACCTTGCATTTTTACTTTGGTTTAAGATATTTGCTAAAGAATTATATACTCTTTCAATTTCACTAAATATTTTTTCTTTAACAGCCGCTTCAAAGTCTTCCTCGGGGTAGTCAAGAGTGGCCTCAATTTCTGCAAGTTCTTCTGTTAAAGAGTGCTGCAAAGCAAGGATTTCCTCTTTAAGTTTTCCGCCTGCGACAGAGAGGGAGGCTGAAAGTTCACTTTCGCTTTCCGCGTTTATCTCACCAATTATGCTTTCCGCTTCATCAAGTGATATTTTCCCATTTTCAAATGCCCGTTTTGAAAACTCGCCCGCCTCGGCAAGAGTGGCACCGCTTTCAATAAGTTTTTCGAGTATCCTTTGCGTTAGCACTGTGCCGCCATGCACTTGAAATTCAACTATATCTTCGCCAGTATACGAAAATGGTGATTTAAAATACACCATCATACATTTTTCAATTATTCCATCGCCTAGTTTGAAATCACCCAAATATAGATAGCGGGGAGTAATATTTCTATAATCTAATTTTTGAGAACAAAAAACTTTCTCGGCCAAGGTTAAGCTTTCCTTGCCGCTCATTCTTACAATAGATATTGCTCCTCTTCCAAGAGGTGTGGAGATCGCCACTATCGTCTTTTCTTTCATGTCTACCATTTTAGCAAATAAACTTAAAAAATGCAAGCCGACTTTTATCAAAATTGACTATTGACACCCGTCTATTTTGGGTGTACACTATGATTATGGGAATAGACAATAGGAAAAAAGTCATTGAAACACTTAGCGGTATAATAAAGTCGGGACATACTCCATGCCGCAAACTCATGCAGTATGATAGAGAATTTGGCATAAAATTTGCTAATTGCTTTATGCATGCATGTTATAACCTAACTAATGATCAGTTATCCCAGAACTTTTCTATTCAAGATGCAAAAGGCTTTTCTGGGTTTTGGAGCAATGACAAAAGTCAAATTTTAAATAACTTTATAAGTTTTATGCAAGAAACCGGTTTAAAAATAACAGAATGTCACCCATCGCAAATTTTGAAACAAAATCAATGGGAAATTGCCTATTATCTTACTACTGACTTTGATAGTGTCGACCTTCTTTCTGGCGATTATCATTTTGCATTAAAGGAAGAAGATAATCTGTGGACAGCTAAACGCGGATTTCATGGCGTTGTAGATTATTTTGACTACTTGCCTAAAAGAATACACCGTCTTCATGGGGATTATATATTACAAAATACATTTATTGTCACAAACCCTTATGCACCAGAAAACTAAGGAGGAAATATGGACAGTCTTATTAAACAACTTAATACTATTTTTAAAAAAGGTTATCTTCCTTCAAGGCAAATGACAAACTATACTGGGCAATCGGCAAATGGAGAAAAAATCGAGAATATTACAAATTGCTTTACACATTGTTTTAACATTACAAATGAAGATTTACAACATATGAATTTAACAAATGAAACTGCAAGTTGGATTAAAATTGGAACAGTAATTTATGAAGACTTCTTTCTTGATGAAGAAAAAACTGCAAAAAATTTATTTGATTATGTTCGCAAGGTGGGGCTTCAAGTAGAGGAATATCCTGTGGACGGGTTGCTAAAAAAGAATGAATGGCGGGTGGCACTTTATTTTAGATATCCTCTATTTGATAATGGTGACTATCATTTCCTTTTGCAAGAAAAAGACGGTTCTTGGACCGAAAAAGTAGGTAAGTCGCCCACTGTGACTTCTATCGCTTATCTTCCTAAACGAATACATGGCCTTCTTGGTTATGATTTATACAAGACTTATAAAATTACAAATCCTTACGCAGAGGCAGAATAAAAAAGTCCTAGCAACGCTAGGGCTTTTATTTTAATGTTTATCGTTATATTCCTTTGGGAAAATAATTACATATCTGCGAGGCTCGGTGCCTTTACTGAGGGTGGTTACACGCTCGTCATCTTGAAGAGCAGTGTGAATTATTCTTCGTTCGCTTGGGTTCATTGGCTCAAGTTTCATATATCTACCACTCTTCGCAACCTTATTTGCAAGTCGTTTTGCGGTTTGGGTAAGGCTTTCTGCTCTTTTTTCTCTGTACCCAGCAATATCAAGAAGGATTTTCTTTTCGCTCCTTCCAGTTACAGCTGTTAAAAGATTTGATATTGCGTAGAAGGTTTCTCCGCGTCTTCCTATTGTTTCTCCAAGGTCTTCACCAGTCACTGAATAAGTGATAAATCTTTCATCTTCAAGTGTTGAAATTTCAACCTCTTTTCCAAGAGTTTTAAATAGTCCTTCAAGGAATGAAATAGGCTCAACTACCTTTTCCTCTCTCTTTGCTCTTGGCTTTTCAGGCTCCTCAACCTTTTCATTATTCTCAGGTGCTACATTTTCTTCTTTTGCTGGCTCTTCCACTGGTTTTGTTTCCTGAGCCTTAACCTTTTCTTCCTTTCTTGCCTTTTCACGCTTAACATATTTATCTTTGGCATCATCGGAAATTGTAACTACCACCTTGGCTTTCTTAAAAAGTCCGCCTTCGTTGATAATTTTGATATCGACATCCTCGCGTGGTGCTTTAAGTTCAAGTAAAGCAGCCTCAATCGCTTTTTCTATTGTTTTTCCTGTTCCTTCTGCAGATAACATTTTTCTCCCTCCTAATTAAAATTTTCTACTATAATCCACAACTTCAATTTTTTCTTTCTTTTTCTTTTCGTCATGCTTATTCCATTTGTCCAAAATAAGATTTTGAAGTGGAATCAGTAGTCCGCTTATTATCTGACTTACAGCCATGTAAATCGCAAACACACTGTTGTAGAATAATGCAAATACACCAAATATTATTGGCATTAAGATTTTTGTAACCTTTCCGCCCGCTGGTGCAGGGGTGGTGTCCCCCTTCTTCTTTCTTGTTGTTAAGAACATTGTAAGGAAGGTGGTGAGAATACATATGATAGGTAATATAAAGTATCCGTTAACTCTTCCCTTAGAAAGTTTTAAATCTTTCATAAAACTGTTATAAATAGTTTCTTCGCCTTCTTCTATATTATTCTTGCCTACCTTTGAAACAAAAGTATTGTAATCGAATATCGAGTTTTGAAGAGGGGAGTCCGCTATCCAAATATTTTGTATCCATAAAAATTTATCTTGTGACTTATCGTATTTTACTTCTACTGCCTTCATCGCCACACTTTGAATTGCTGAAGATAGTGTAAGTCCTGCTTGCGTTACATTTCCTTCCCCATCTTTCACTTCTTCTATAAGCACAACTGGGGTTTCTGGATTAATATATTTTACGATAAGATTATTTACATAGGCATTTGTGGTAACTAGAGTTTCGCCCTCACCACTTGCAAAACTTGTTTTATACTCCTCTGTATAGAGTACATCTTCGCCTTGCTTAAATGCAATGTATGTTTGTCCGTCTTTATCAAATATTTCAAAAGAAAGATTGGTAAAATCCTTAAAAATTTCGTTGCTACCGCCATTTGTAAGATAGGTATCGGTGATTTGTAAGCAGTTTGCATAGTCATACTTAAGTGCTTCATAACTTCCGCTTGTCTTAAAAGCAGCCATAGTATTCAAGCCTGAAAATAGGGTGAAGAATATCGCCATATTTAGGCCAAAGAATACAAGCATAAAAAGACAACTACCAACAGAATTGGTATTGTATTTTTTATATAGTTCGTTTTGTTTTTGTTGTAATTGTTGTGGGTTGTTTGCATACTTGGCTTTAATCTTTTCAAGTTCAGGTTGCATCTTTGCTTGATTTGCAGTCATCTTAAAAGTCATTTTCTTGTTTAGGGTATCAATAGGTGCCCAAACAATTCTAATAAGCACTGTTAAAAGAATTATCGCAAGTATATAGTTGTTTGTAAAGCCTTCAAAAGCTTTTATTATAGTTTCCCACATTCCTGTCGGTTCACTCACCGCAAGAAGAGTGCTTAAAATAGCCATCGGCAGTCTCCTTTAATATTAATTGGCACTGGGTCATAACCATAGCACTTATTTCTTGGTGTACATCTCATAATACGCTTAAAGCCGATATAGGAACCTCTAAAAGCCCCAAATTCATTTACTGCCCCTAGGAAATAGTTGGAGCAACTTGGCGTAAATCTGCAAGTATGAGGAAGTAAGGGAGAGATTAAATATTTATAAAAGTATACCGGCAACTTAACTAAGTATTTAAAAGGTAGTAAAAGGTATTTCATGAAAATAATTCTTTTAACTGCGCTCTTAACCCGTCAAAAGACAGTTCTTGAGAGCCTTCCCTTGTCAAAATTATGTAGTTGTTGTATTCCTTAGGTAGGTTGTCTATTCTTACAATCTCTCTTATTCTACGCTTAAGTTTATTTCTTACATTTGCCTTACCTATCTTTTTATTTACAGAAATCCCAACTTTGAATGTGCGATATCTGCTTGGCGCGGTAAATAATGTCAAATTCTTGGTATTTTTGCGTTTCCCTTTTCTATAGATGTAACTGAAATGTTTATTCTTTTTAAGTCTATGGTCCTCTCTTTCCTTAGTTTTAAGCAGCGAGTTTCTTTCTTCCACGATTTCTTCTTCTTTTTATAACATTTCTTCCGCCAGTAGTTCTCATTCTTTCTCTAAAGCCGTGAACCTTGCTTCTCTGTCTCTTTTTAGGTTGATATGTTCGCTTCATGTCCTGCCTCCTTTCTTTTAGTAACTAACTTATTATAATTGAAACTTTCTTCTTTGTCAATAAAATAATCTTCATGTTTTTTCATTTGAATGATTAAAATAAATAATAGACTACAATATTATGAAGAATAATGTAACTTAATAAAAGAAAAAACGCGGGCAACCCGTGTTTTTCTTTTTGTATTTTTGTTCCCAAAAAGGTGCATAATGCACTACATAAAGCGTACTGGGAGAATAAGATATAAGAATTCATCATCTTCGGTTGGTACGATTACGCAAGGATTGGATGCTTCATTAAAGCATACCTTAACAAACTCGTTTGTGTTTACCCTTAAACTTTCAAGGAAATATCTTGGATTGAAAGATATTAGTAAATCCTTTCCAGCAACCGTTACTGGAATGTTCTCTTTAACATTACCAAGTTCACTGTTACTTGTTACACAAATGTTATTTTCCTTTATATCAAGTTTAACAAAGTTGTTTTGTGCTGATCGTAGAAGTAGGGTGGCACGCTCTAGTGCCTCAACAAACTGGTCTCTATTCACGATTACAAAGGTCTCATAGTTTACTGGTATAATTTGTTTGTAATTCATATAGTCGCCTTCAAGTAATCTTGAAGTAACTTTTGTGTCTCCAAGGTCAATCATTATAGTAAACTCATCAATGTAAATGTTTATAACCTCATCATTTTCATCAATAAGCCTTGAAATTTCATTCAAGCTTCTTGCAGGCACAACTATTGACTTTTTAATATTTGACATTATAGGTTTCTTAATTCTTGCAAGCCTGTATCCATCAAGAGCAACCGCATTAAGTACTTTGTTGTCAATATCAAAGAGTACGCCTTTGAGTATTGGTCTTGAATCGTCTGTTGCCACAGCAAAGATACATTTATTCACAAGTGATTTAAAATCTTTTTTGGTGATACCAAAATATTCCTGCGTTTGCACCTTTTTAAAGCCAGGGTATTCAACAGGGTTGTAACACTGAATTACACTTTCGCTGTCTTCATAACGAATGATAAGTTGATTTCTTTCGTTAAGTTCAAGTTCAATTAAAGAGTTGGTAAGTTTCTTCACAAACTCAGTAATAAATCTACCCGGTACTACTGTTTCACCTTCAATCTTAATGTCTGCCTTTATTTTCTTTTCAATGGAAAGTTCGGTATCAGTGGCACTCATAGTAAGTGTGCCATCTTCTGCAACAAGTTTAATTCCCTCTAAAATAGGGTTTGTAATCTTGTTTGAAATTGCCTTACTTACTCTTAAAAAAGCATCACTTAGTTCCAAACCTTGACATACAACTAACATAATATTTTTTCTCCTTTATCTACACTTTAAGTATACCACATTAGAGGCTGTTTGACAAACAAAATCACTCTCACTCGCGTTAAATATTTATGTTTATTATTTGATTAATAATAGTAATATTATTAGTGAATGTGTAATTGTGGATAAGTCAAGTTCTGCTCTGTATCTAGTGAAATAATCTGAAATTAAAGTGGTTTTACTCTATATATAGTATCATGCGTTTGCTCACAAATTGTGGACAAGTGTGTGTAATACTTTGCAAGGCTATCCACTTTTCAACAATTTACGAATTTCACTTACAAGGGTCTGCATCTTGTGAGAGGTCTTTACCCCGTCAGCAATTTTATCGCGGGAGTGCATAATTGTGGTGTGATCTCTTCCGCCAAATATCTTGCCTATGGATACAAGTGGGATTTCTAGGATGTCACTGATAAGATAGATTGCTATCATTCTTGGCTCCACAACATCCTTACTCTTTTTCTTGCCTAAGATATCTTCCTTAGTCACATCAAAATATTTGCATACGCCTTCAATAATGGCGTCAGGGGTAAGACCTTCATTCTTCTCTTCCTCCGCCTCGCCATTAAGTGCTTCAAGTGCCTCTTCCATGCTGGCTGAGCGTTTACCCATAAGGTTTGCAAGGAAATATACCTTTGAAAGTGTGCCTTCAAGTTCACGAATATTAGAGTCTACCCGCTCTGCAATATAGTCAATAACTTCGTCATCAATCACATATTTTTCAATCTGGCATTTCTTTCTTAAAATGGCGATTCTTGTTTCAAGGTCAGGGGTTTGAATATCTTGAATAAGCCCCATAGAGAAACGGGAGCGAAGTCTGTCCGCAAGGGTTTTTATTTCCTTAGGTGGACGGTCTGAGGTGATGATAATCTGCTTATTTGCCTCATGCAGTTCATTGAAAGTGTGGAAAAACTCCTCTTGTGTGGAAGGCTTTGTTGAGATGAATTGAATATCGTCAATCATAAGTACATCTAGGTTTCTAAACTTAGACCTAAATTCAAGGGTGGCCTTGGTTTTGGAAGGAGAACCTAAACTTTCAATATAGGCATTTGTAAACTGCTCACAGGTTACATACATAACTTTAAGGTTTGGATTAAATTCGCGAAGGTAGTTTCCTACCGCGTGAAGAAGGTGAGTTTTGCCAAGTCCAACACCACCATAGATAAACAGAGGATTGAATTTCTCCCCCGGATGCTCTGCCACCGCTCTTGCAGCAGCATAGACGAATTGATTGCTTTTTCCTACAACAAAATTGTCAAAGGTATACTTTGCGTTAAATGGATTTTTGCTTACTTCAACCTCTTTTGCCCTTGCTTTCTTGCCATTCTTTTCTATATATGAAATCTCTTCATTTTGGTCAAGAATCTCAACTTCAATGTTTTCACCCAGTATATCATGCACCGCTTCGGTGAGTTTGTCCATATAGTTCCTTAGAATTTGGTTTTTTGCTGAAGTTGAATTTGTGCTTATCACAAGGGTTGTGTTATCCACAAGGTCAAGAACCTTTAAAGGTTTAAACCACATAATAAATGAAACATTTGACACCATAAGTTGCAATTTGTCTAGAATTGCCTGCCATAAACTACTTAATTCTTGCATATAAGCCACCTTTTAATATTGATAGTAAAATCATAACATTCACGATTTTTTTTGTCAAGCTTTCATGAACGATTGAATAGGGTTTGATTTTTCTTTATGGAAGTGATAATATAATGTTGTGAAGATAAGTGAACTGACACTGAAAAATTACCGCTCTTATGAAAACGCGAAGATAAAGTTTTCTGACGGGCTGAATGTGCTGATAGGCAAGAACGCACAAGGGAAGACAAATCTCCTTGAGGCAATTTTTTTCACGGTGATTGGAAAAAGTTTTAAAACCAGCAAGGAAAAAGAAGTTATTTCTTGGGATAAAGAAAATAGTTATGTCAAAGCGGTGTTCAACAAAAAATACCGTGACGAGGTGATAGAACTTATCTTTAATAATCAAACAAAGAAAGTGATTAAGGTTGACGGAATACCGCTCCATAGAATAGGCGAACTTATGGGTTGTGCGAATGCAGTATTTTTCTCGCCAGACGAACTTAAACTTATTAAAGATAGCCCTGAAGAGCGCCGCCGCTTTATGAACATTGATATATCACAAACGGACAAGAAATATTTTTATCTGCTGGGTAGATATGAAAAGGTACTGGCAAACCGAAATAAACTTTTAAAAACTTCGCAGGACATTAAAGTTTTAAAGCAGACGATTGATATTTGGGATAGAGCGTTATGCGACATTGCAAAGAAGATTGCAAAAGCGAGATATAACTTTTTGAATGAACTTGCACCATTTGCCTCCATGGCGCACAACTATATCTCAGGCGGCGAGGAAAAACTTGAACTTCGGTACAGTGGACTTAGTGATGATATAGAGAATTATGACGCGGTTATGCTGAAAGCCCTTCAAAAAAATATTGATAAGGATTTTAAACTGGGGTTTACAAGTGTGGGCCCTCATAGAGATGATATTGATATCTTTCTTAATGGGGTGGAAGTGAAAAACTTTGGCTCACAAGGGCAGCAACGCACAGTAGCACTTTCTATGAAACTTGCTGAACTTGAAATTATTAAAAACCGAATTGGCGAATACCCAATACTACTACTTGACGATGTATTCAGTGAACTTGACTCTTTCCGCCGCCAAAGGCTTTTGAAATTTACCTCTAAAACACAAACAATACTTACAACCACCGATTTTGATGCAGGTAGTCTTGAAGCAAAGATATTTAAAATAGAGAAAGGTAAGATAAACTAGCGAAGTTTGTCGAGCGCGAATAAAACTTTTTTATAATCAAATTCTAACAAGCGTAAAGGGAGGAGATTATGAAAAAGTTTTTTATTACCATTGTTTGTTTAATGCTTGTTGTGGTGGGTGCGGTTGGTGTTACTATGACGTCACCAGTAGAAGCCATAACCAGTGCTGAGAGTGTGAGTAGAATCACAGTAAACGGGGTGGGAGAAATAAAACTCGCACCAGACATGGCCGTCATCAGTTTAGGGGTTGAGACTTTGAATGAAAGCCTTGCGACTGCACAGAAAGAAAACTCGCAAAGCATTTCAAACCTTATCAATGCAATTAAAGATTTTGGTGTTAAGGAAGAAGATATTAAAACCAAAAACTTCTATGTTTATCAAAGATATGATTACAGCCAAGGTGAGAAATTCTTAGGCTATCAAGTGTCTAATTATATTGACTTTAAAACCAAGGATGTTGACAATGTTGGCACAATAGTAAACAAGCTACTTGAAAGCGGAGCCAACAAGTTTAGTGGAATAAGTTTTTCAATAGAGGATTATGAAAGTGCATATAAACTTGCACTTGAAAAAGCACTTGAAAACGCTAAAAATAAGGCCAGTGCAATCGCTGACAGAGAGATATCTTCCTATGAAGTTTGCGAAGAGGGCAGTTACAGCATATTCACCCGTGACGCTTATTCACTATCGAATATTGACAATGAGATTTCTAGTATAATGAAAGGTGAAATTACTGTAAGAGCAAATATTAAAGTTGTATTTGAGTATTAAAAAAGGAGGCTAAGCCTCCTCTTCAAATTGACTGTTGTATAGGTCTGCGTAAAAGCCGCCTTTTGCAAGTAATTCATTGTGATTTCCTTGCTCAATTATATCGCCGTCTTTCATTACTAAAATGAGGTCGGCATTTTTTATTGTCGAAAGCCTGTGTGCAATTACGAAGGATGTTCGCCCTTCGGTGAGTTTATCCATGGCTTTCTGGATGAGTACTTCGGTACGCGTGTCGACACTGCTTGTTGCCTCGTCTAATATAAGCATAGGCCTGTTTTGTATCATCGCTCTGGCAATCGTCATAAGCTGTCTTTGCCCAGCAGAAATAGATGTATTTTCGTCCAAAACGGAATCATAGCCATGTGGCAAACTTTTAATAAAGTGGTGGACGCCGCACGCCTTGCAGGCCGCCTTCACATCCTCATCAGTCACGCCTTCCTTGCTGTAAACAATGTTATCTCGCACCGTGCCTTCAAAAAGCCAAGTGTCTTGAAGCACCATTGAGAAAAGGTCATGCACATTTTCTCTTGTAAGGCTGCTGATTGGAACGCCGTCAATTAGTATCTCTCCACTATCTACTTCATAGAACCGCATAAGGAGGTTTACGAGGGTGGTTTTACCGGCACCGGTAGGCCCGACAATAGCCACCTTTTGCCCCGCTTTAACTGTGGCAGAGAAATCTTTAATGATTGTTTTTTCTGGATTGTATCCAAATTTTACATTCTTAAATTCTACATTACCTTGAATATTATCAAGTTTAAAGGTCTTATCGCTTTCATCGGCAAGTTCTTTTTCATCAAGAAACTCAAACACGCGTTCACTTGCGGCGGCGGTGGATTGAAGATTGTTGAAAGCCTGTGCAAGTTGTGCCAAAGGTTGATTGAAAAGTCGTACATAAAGCATAAAGGCAATAATCACACCAAAGGATATATGACCGCTCATTGTAAGCACTGCACCTACAACGCAGACGGCAACATAGCCAAAATCTCCGATAAAGTTCATGATAGGCATCATAAGTCCAGAAATAAATTGTGATTTCCAGCCGCTGTTATATAGCCTTGTATTTATCTCTTCAAACTTTTGTTTTGTTTCACGTTTGCCGTTGTAGACATTTACGATATCATGACCAGAATACACCTCTTCAATATGGCCGTTGATATTACCAAGTTCTTCTTGTTGCGCTTTAAAGTGCTTTTGAGAAAATTTCATTACAAGTGCGATGAAAATAAAACCGATTAAACTTGCGCCGATGGCAACAAGTGCCATAATCCAGTTTGTAATAAACATCATTACAACACTTCCAACAAGAAGGGTGATGGAACTTACGAGGGTGGTGATGCTGTTACTCAGTGTTTGGCCTATTGTGTCCACATCGTTGGTTACACGGCTAAGGACATCTCCATAAGGTGTGCTATCCATATATTTAAGTGGCAGCCTGTTAATCTTACTGGAAATATCTTTTCTCATCCTTTTAGAAAGTCTTTGAGTAATGGTTGTCATAATAAAACCTTGGACATAACTGAACACTGCACTTAAGCCGTATATAATAACTAGGAACACGCCGATTTCGATAATCTTTTGCATTTCGACAGGGGTGCCAAGACTTATTAAAGTGTGACTAAGTTCATCAAATACTGGAAGAGAGTTGCGAATTAGGTCGGTAAGGTCACTCACCTTGTTTGGCCCTATTAAAGTAAGCACGGTGCCAGCCACTGCAAACAGCAGTGCAATTATAACGCCCCACATATGCTTTTTGGAGTATCTGATAAGTTTGCCAAAGGATGCTTTAAAATTTTTTGGTTTTTCCACCACGCCCATTCCGCCGTGGCTTCGCATAGGTTTTTTAGCCATTATAGTTCCTCCTTTGAAAGTTGTGAAAGTGCAATTTCTTTATACACCTCACAAGAATTTAGAAGTTCGTCATGAGTGCCGATGCCCACCATTTCACCCTCATCAAGCACGATAATTTTATCGGCGTGTTTTATGGTGCCGATACGCTGTGCGACAATAAGGCAGGTTGCGTGTGAAAGATATTTATTGAGTGCTTTTCTGAGTTTTTTATCTGTTTTGTAGTCTAGGGCAGAGAAGGAGTCATCAAAGATAAATATTTCGGGATTTCTTGCAATCGCTCTTGCAATAGAAAGGCGTTGTTTTTGTCCACCAGAAACATTGCTGCCGCCTTGAGTGATTTCAGCATTATAGGTCTCAGGCATTTTTTCTACAAATTCTTTTGCCTGTGCAATTTTTACTGCGTTTTTAATTTCCTCTTCGGTAGGTTTTGCGTCAATATCATCACCAAAAGAAATATTGCTGGACACAGTGCCGCTGAATAGGAAGGCTTTTTGTGATACATAACCGAGTTTATTGTGTAAATCTTGGACTTTATAATCCTTCACATTCACGCCGTCAACAATAACCTCGCCTTCTGTTGCATCATAGAAACGAGGGACAAGGTCGATAAGTGTGCTTTTTCCGCTACCAGTAGAACCTATAAAAGCCACTGTTTCACCTTTATGCACAGTAAAATTGATGTCCCTAAGAACATACTCGTCTGCATCTGGGTATTTGAAAGAGACATGCTTAAATTCAATTTCGCCTTGCACTGGTGAGTGAATATCATATTCGCCATTTCCGTCTTGCACACTTGGCACGGTATCTAATATTTCATTAATTCTTTTTGCAGATACACTTGCCCTTGGAAGCATAATGAAAATCATGGTAAGCATAACGAAAGACATTACGATTTGCATAGCATAGGAGGAGAATACAACCATATCACTGAAAAGAGTGAGTTTTGTAAATGGGTCTGTCATTGCGGTATTATTTATAAGTGCAGCGCCAATCCAGTAAATGGCAAGAGAAAGCCCTGACATACTAATACTCATAACTGGACCTAAAAGACTCATCATGCGGTTTGAAAATAAACTTGTTTTGGTAAGTTCATCATTTGCTTTTTCAAATTTGTTTGCCTCATAATTTTCCGCATTGTAGGCGCGCACTACCCGTAGTCCAGTCAGGTTTTCGCGTGTCACACGATTGATATTGTCGGTTAAGGTTTGCATTTTCTTAAATTTTGGTAGAACAATAATCATAAGCATGATGATGACAGATAAAATAATCACAATACAAATCACAGTTGCCACAGACCATTGCCAACTTTTTCCAACTATTTTACATATTGCCCAAGTGGCAAGAATAGGGGCTTTAATAAGCACTTGAAGTCCCATTGCAACAAAGCGCTGAATTTGAGTAACATCGTTTGTTGAGCGGGTAATCAAACTGGCGGTGGAAAAACTTTTCATTTCTTTTTTAGAAAAAGATTGTACTTTATCAAAGATATCACTTCTTACCGCCCTTGCCATACCCGAGGAAACTTGTGCAGCAAAAAAGCCGACGCCCACCGATAGAAGTGCACTTGCCAGTGCGCAGGCCAGCATATACCCACCATTAATCCACACATCAGTCATGGAGTTGCCTTCTGTCGTCACCAGCATAGTAATCTTACTCATATATTCAGGCACTTTAAGATCTAGCCAGACCTGAAGTACAATAAAAGCAAGACTTGCTACTATCATAAGCCATTCTTTAAGTTTTAGGTTTTTTCTTAAAATTTTAAGCATTTTACGCCCCCCGAAAGCAGATAATACGGTAATTATTTTATGCTCATATAAAAAAAGTGTCAAACTTTTTCAAAAAGTTTTTGAAATAATTTGTCACATAGGAATAGTGTGATATAATATAAATAGAATAAAAGAAAAAGGAGGAAAGATATGCAACAATTCGTATCAGCAATGGATAAAATGCCAAAACTTGTTAAGATACTCTTAGCAATTCCATTCCTCGATATTATTTGGGTAATCTACAGACTTTGCCACAGTATTGCCAAGAATAATGTCTTAGGAATTGTACTTGCAGTAGTACTTATCATTGTAGGTATACCATTCTTATGGCTTGTCGATATCATTACACTTGCTGTAAGTGATAAAGTACTTTGGATTGACTAAAAAATGCCGTTAGGCATTTTTTTATTGTCACAAGTCAATTTTTTTTGCAAATTATACTAAAAAGTTGTATACTGCTTTCTGTACAATAGGGAGAAAGTATGAAAACGGCAATAGTGACAGATAGCAATTCAGGTATTACTCAAATCGAGGCCAAGAAAATCGGTGCTTTTGTAATTCCCATGCCATTTATCATTGGCGAGGAAGAATATTTCGAGGATATAAATCTTACTCAAGAAGAATTTTATCAAAAACTTTTGACAGGAGAGGACATATCCACCTCCCAACCAGCAGTGGGGCAGGTGACAGAACTGTGGGACAAGATATTAAAAGAATATGATGAAATAGTACATATACCAATGTCGAGCGGCCTTAGTGAGTCTTGCAATACCGCACTTCGCCTTGCAGAGGATTATAATGGGCGGGTGCAAGTGGTTGATAACCATAGAATTTCGGTTACCCAAAAGCAAGCGACACTAGATGCAATAAATCTTGCGAAAGACGGCTTTACCGCACAAGAAATCAAGTCCTATTTGGAGCGCACTGCAAAAGATTCTAGTATTTACATTATGGTGGACACTCTTAAATATTTGAAGAAGGGAGGAAGGCTTACACCCGCGGTAGCAGCAATAGGCACACTACTTAAAATCAAGCCCGTGCTTCAAATACAAGGCGGCAAACTTGATACTTTTGCCAAGGTTATGAGTAGTCAGGTTGGAAAAACTAAAATGATTGAAGCCATAAAAAAAGATTTGGAAAGTAGATTTAAAGATTTTTATAATGAAATGCAACTTTATGTGGCGTACACAAATTGTCTGGACAAAGCAAAAGTATTTAAGCAAGAAATTGAAGCCGCTATTCCAAATGTAGAAGTTACTATGATGGATCCACTATCTTTAAGTGTTGCTTGTCACATAGGCGGTGGTTCAATCGCTGTTGCATGTGCAAGAAAGTATATAAAAAAGTAAAAACTTTTATAAAATCGCTACAAGGCTTATAAATAAAGAAAAGTAGACTATTTTGAAGGCCTACTTTTTTTATGAAATTTGTTTCAAAAAAATGCCGCTTTCCCTTTAAATTAAAGGGATGTAGGGTTTATAAATAAGTAAAAATAAATTTTTGATTTGTTTTAAAATTATTTTGCGTTTTCTATTTTCTTATGTATAATCGGTTTTGTAAATTAACACAAGGAGGAAAAAATGAACAAGGTAGTAATAATTACTGGTGCCAATAGTGGAATAGGTCTTGCTACGGCAAAACTGTTTGTAGCAAAAGGGTATACAGTATATGGCATTTCAAAAGGTGAATATGACGGCGGCGATTTTACAAATTATAACTGTGATGTCAATGACACGCCTAAAATGAAGGAGATAATAAACGGCGTTTATGAAAAAGAAGGGCATATAGATGTTTTTGTTAATAATGCGGGCTTTGGTCTTGTAGGAGAACTTGTTGAACTTAAAACGGAAGATATACAAAAACTGTTTTCAACAAATCTCACTGCCGTTGCAGTCAATATTGCTATCGTTGGAAAGATTATGAAAGAGCAGCGACATGGGAAGATAATAAACACATCCTCTCTTTCTGCTGTGTTCCCTCTTCCTTATCAAAGTGCTTATAGTGCCACTAAGGTTGGAATAGAAGTGCTTTCAAGAACAACCCGTACCGAACTTATGCCCTATGGCGTTTATGTCAGTGCGATAATGCCGGGGGATGTTAAAACAGGCTTTACTGATGCGAAAATCAAGGCGGAAGGCAGAGACAAGAAGGTTGACAGGTCGCTGGACAAATTTGATAAGTATGAGCGTCAAGGCATGAGCCCTAACAAAGTGGCAAAAAAGATTGTGGCCCTTGCTGAGAAAAAGAAACCAAAACCAAGGGTGAGTGTAGGCTCATTAAAACTACTCATCTTCTTACAAAAGATATTGCCAGTAAGAATGTTGGATTGGCTAATAAAAATATTATATTGTTAAGGAGAGTAAAATGGATATTTTTAAAAAGATGCAAGCAAGGCAGTTATTTGACGAAGTAAAAGATGCAGGGGTGTATCCTTATTTTCACGAGCTTACATCTGGACAAGACACAGTGGTAGAAATGGAGGGGCATGAAACAATCATGATAGGCTCTAACAACTATCTTGGGCTTACCTCGCACCCAGAGGTAATAAAAGCAGGGGTTGAGGCCCTTGAAAAGTATGGCTCGGGATGTTCGGGGTCGCGCTTTTTAAATGGTACCCTAGATATGCATGTGCAGCTTGAAAAGGAACTTGCCAAGTTTTTACACAAAGAGGCTGTTGTAACCTTTAGTACAGGTTTCCAGTCAAACTTAGGAATTATCAGTGCAGTAGTTGGAAGAAATGACTACATTGTTTGCGATAAAGAAAACCATGCCAGTATTTATGATGCAGCAAGACTTAGCTTTGGTAAAATGGTAAGATTTGAGCATGCAGATATGGTAGATCTTGAAAGAAAACTTAAAGAAATTCCAGAGGACAAGGGAATACTTATAGTTACAGACGGTGTATTCAGCATGGGCGGCGATATATGTAAACTTCCAGAAATTGTTGCTCTTGCAAGAAAATATGGTGCAAGAGTGATGGTGGATGATGCACATGGTTTAGGCGTCCTTGGGAAACATGGACGAGGCACTGCCGAGCATTTTGGACTTGAAGATGAAGTTGATATTATTATGGGAACCTTCTCAAAATCGCTTGCAAGTCTTGGCGGTTTTATGGCAGCATCACAAAGAGTGGTAGATTATGTTAAGCACACCTCTCGCCCATATATTTTTAGTGCCAGCATCACTCCTGCATGTGTGGCGAGTGCTTTAACTGCATTAAAAATACTTGAAAGGGAGCCAGAGCGAGTTCAAGCACTGAGAGATATCAGTAATTATATGAGGGAAGGACTGAAGAAATTAGGGGTACAGATTATCGATAGCGAGACGCCGATAATACCTATTTATACTTACGATGATTATAAGGCGTTTGTGGCTTGTAAAAAACTGCTTGAGCGCGGGGTTTATGTAAATCCAGTAGTCACACCAGCAACGCCACAAGGCAAAGCCCTTCTTAGAACAAGCTATACTGCCACCCATACTAAAGAGCAGATGGACAAGGCTATGAAAGCAATACGAGATGTTTTAAAAGAACTAGAAATAATTTAAAATCTCCGCATGGGGATTTTATTTTGTGGCAGTGTCAAAACTATGATAAGATATATATCATTAATACTAGAGGACTTATGAAAAAATTTTGGAAGTACTTTTTTGGCACATTTAAACAAGGTAAGTTTTTGCTTGCCACTTTTTTGACGAACGCTGTGCTTATGAGTATTGTCACGGTTTTAGCCAATTTACTTGACACCCCCGAACTTACCTATCTCAATGCATTCTTGGCAATAAACTATTTTGGAACCATGATATCTTTTGGTGTATCTCAGTCTACAAGCATTTTTGTTAATCAAAACATCTCCTCAAAATACAGAGTGCGACAATATACAAGTGCAGGCTTTTATCTTTCTGTTACTGCGTTATGTATATTTGAATGCATCTTAATTGCTTTCCCGCAGTTTATGATGGAGACCCTTGGTGACTTTGTTCCAAACGACTACACTTTTTACTATATAATGTGTATTTATTTGTTTTTAACTGGAGTGTCAAACTATATGCAAGATATGTTACAGGCATTACAGAAATATAAGATTGAGTTTGTTTGTGAAATCATGCCGATAGTAGTGACGATTATAGGCTTTGTGGTGCTTTACTTTGCAGGTATCTATTACCTAAATTATATTGCAATCGTATATATAGTCAGCGGTCTAGTCAGTGTTACTCTTGCAGCAGTGTCATTATTTAAAGACAAGAAATTCAAGATTAATATTTTCAGCAAACTGACGGTAAGATTTACAAAACGGCAATGGACAATCATGCTTACAAACTTCTTTACGGAGGTTATATGGCAGATAGGCTATTTTGCAACCAGTATGTTTTTATTAAGGCTCAACGATGGTATATTCAACACCTATGCCTATCTTGAAAACGTACTAGATATATTTAATGGCTTTCTATTTGGCTACATTTGTGTTACATGTGTGCGAATTGCAAGGTGTCTTGGGCGCAATCAATTTAAAAAGGCAGGACAGCATGCAAAATATTCGCTCATCGGCACGGTAATAATTTGGGCAGGTTATTTTATTGTCAGTTTATTGCTTATTTACCCGCTTGCCATAGGTGCGAATAATGAATATTTTAATTTGATGTTTTATGCTGTGCCATGTTATGCCTTTATTCATCTTGTAAGGTTTTTGGCTTGGAACTTTTCTTCCTATATGCTAAGACTTGGTGGCAAGGGAAAAGGGTTATTAATAGTAGAAATAGTTAGCAGTATTTATCTATTCGTAATGTGTATACTAGTGCAGTATTTGCCAATCAATATCTTCCTTGCCTATGGAGTAATTCTTGTGCCAGATTTAATAAAACTTGTTGTTTGCCTTATTATTTACAAACGCAAGAAGTGGATGGCGAACATAAATGATGACCCAAAAGCACTTAGAAATAAAGTAAAATGTGTGATATTTGATTTTGATGACACCTTATATTACGGAATTAACTGGCACTTTTGGTATAGAACGGTGGGACAGTGGTTTGACAATCATTTTTCTAACATGAGTTTTGACGAGAAGAAGGCGCTTCTTAAAAAGTATGGAGTTAGATACAAGAAAAAAGATTTTTGTATGGCGGATGAGGTTTTATGTCATATACTTATAGACCTAGAAGGCTCTTCAGACCCATGGCTAGACTATCGCGATGGAATGGAAATGGACCCTGCTGAGAAAAAAGGCAGGGCTGTGCCAAAGCGGGAAATTCAAAAATTTGCAAAGCTTGGTAAACTTTATATTGTTTCAAATTCAAGACTTACAAACATTCAAAAAACGGCGGCGTTTTATAAGATAGATTTAACTATTTTCGAGCATATTTACAATAACGAGATAAAAACAAAAGACACGAGCAAGGAAGGACTTTTCTTAAAGATAATGGAAGAAAATGGTTTAAAGCCAGAGAATGTGCTTGTCATTGGCGACAGTAAAAATCATGATATTAAACCTGCGAAGAAACTTAAAATGAACTATTTTAGATGCAAAAATGGTTTTACTTATAACGAAGTGATTGATTAAAAAGAAACACCTTGCGGTGTTTCTTTTACATATGCAATTTATTTTTCTTTCCAAAGACTGCTTTTTTGTTTGAATATTTTTGTTCGGTTTTTAGAATTGCGTTAGCGGTTTTAATCTGCCAGCCATGTGGAATAAATTTAAGTTTACTTTTCATAAAAAGTTTCTTTTTAGTGAAGAGGAATTTTAATTTGTGCGTAAGGCGCACCTTACTTTTTAAGGTTGGGCGGGCATTTCTAATCTTGTTCTTTCGTACAGAGGCCTCTCTTAAAAAGAAACTTTCACCTAATGTTTCCCGTACAGTAGTGGAGTAAACAAAACTATTTGGGTCGGCCTCTTTAATGATACTTTTCATGGCGGGGGCCTGTTCATTTGTCACAAGGCAGACAAGAAGTTTCTTTTCTTTGTGTGAGAACATTCCTTCTGCTGGCAATTTAGTGACGCCCCTATGGAAGGTCTCAAGTATCTTTTCTGCCACCGCTTCATCCTTGTCGCAAATTATATAGAAGGCGCGTACCGACTTTGAGCCGTCAAGCACAAGATCTACCATTTTGCCAGAAATGAAAATGGCAATAATAGTGTAAAGTCCGCAGGTGATATCGCCGCTTACTAAAATACTGCTTATTACGACGATTGCGTTTATTACCATTAAACATTGCCCAGTTTTTATTCTTGGAAAGGCTTTGGTGACAAGTGACGCCACAATATCGCTACCACCAGTAGAACCGCCTACACGAAAAACAATGCCAGAGCCAAGACCAAGCAGGGACGCACCTATTACAGCGGCAAGTACTATATCGTTTTGAATAACAAGTGCATCAATAACAACAAACTCGCTTGCCAAAGTGAAAATGCCCATGCCTATCAAAGTTAAAAGTCCAAATCTCCAACCAAAGGATTTAAGCGCGATTAAGAACAAGATAAAACTTATAGAGAAGTATAAAATTGAAGGTGAGATGTTGATATCAGCCCTTGCAAGCAAATTTGTAATGACGGTACATAAACCCATAAACCCGCTAGGCGTGATATTGTTTGGGGTATAAAAGCAGTTGAAAGCAATACCCATAAAAAAACAACCAAGTGCGATACCTAAAACTTGAATTGCAAATTGCCAATATTTATTGTGTAAAACATCTTTCATGATAAGCCTCAAGTCAAATATACTCGAAAAGATTAAAAAAAACAAATATTTTATCGCTTTTTAAGAATTAATGTTAAAATTTTTTGCAACAATAAATAAAAAGGCGTATATTGAGAGTATGAGATGTGCTTTTATTTATAATCCAAATAGTGGTAAAGTAAGGCAAGAAAAATGCAGAGATTACATAGTGAAAAGACTACAAACAAAGTATGAAGTGGTCGATATTTTTCCTACGCAAAAACCTAGGCACGCGGTTAGTCTCTCAAAAGACAGTTGCGGGAAATATGACACCCTTATTGTCCTAGGCGGCGATGGCACTTTAAGTGAAGTAATCAACGGCATAGCAGAAGAAGATAATAAGCCGGTTATAGGTTATATTCCTCATGGCACCGTGAATGATGTAGGACACAGTTTGCGTTTACCACGGAATGTGAAAAAATGTATGGAGGTAATCCTTAAAGGTAAAACCATAAAACATGATATTTTTAAAGCGAATAATAGTTATGGCATCTATGTGTGCTGTGCGGGGCTATTCACCGAAACAAGTTATTCCACCCGTCAGAAAGATAAAAAGCGTATAGGAAAACTTGCTTACTTTTTCCATGGCTGCAAAAAACTTTTAAAAACGGACAGTGTGGATCTTAAACTTAAATTTGACGGCGGGGAGATAGAAGGAAGATTTGCCTTTGTGCTTGTGCTAAATTCTCGTTCAGTTGCCGGATTTAAGATAAACGGGAAAGCCAAAATTAATGACGGAAAAATGGATATACTTCTTGTCAAAGATAAGAGGGAAAAGGTATCTTTAAAGGGAATATTTAAGGTGTTTTCACTTTTTGTTTGTGGCCTAAAAAGGCAGGGGGTAAGACTTCAACTTGATAAATTCAAATTAGAAACCAAGGATAGCGAAGTCATTAACATTGACGGGGAAAATGCTTTTACTGGCAGCTTTGATTTTGAGGTAATCAAAGAGGGGATAGAAATTATCGTACCTTAAAGTATAAATAGGCCTTCTTTTAGAAAGAATACTAAAAGGAGGATAAATATGAACTATAACCCATTTTTAGAAAAACCAAAGAAACTTGAAAGTTTGGTCATGAGTTGGAAGGACCTTGCCCCAAAGTCATATAACAAAGAGGAAGTGGACCCTTATACAAGAGTGCGATGCATTCTAATGAACGGCACAGAGTATGAGGCGGTGTGGTCAAAACATCATTTTAATAGACACTGTGATGACAATGATGTAAGGCGTAGTGTGGCTTTAATTAGAAATATGGAGCAGCAACAACAGAAACTAATATCAGGATTGAAACCCCTTGATGAAAATATCCTTGAAACCACGATAGGTTACGAGCAGCTTGCGGTAGACCTTACCGCTATTCTTGCCGCAAGGGCAAATGATAAACATGTTAAGGACGCGCTTGACTTCGCCCTTCTTGAAGATTTTGACCACCTTTATAGGTATGCAAATTTGCTGGAAACAGATATGGGGGAGCATGCGGAAAAATATGTTGGCGATTATACTGAGATTATGCCAGCAAGACCAACAATCTCTCATCACCGTCATCCATATGATAATATAAAAGAGGGAATTTGCAATAAAACGGCAGACCCTATTACCAAACTTGATGTTTCAATAATCACCGCTGCCGAGCAGCAAACCATGAACTACTATATGAATTTGGGTGCCTTCTACAAAAATAAAATGGGCCGCGAACTTTATACTGAAATTGCGATGGTAGAAGAGGAACACGTATCTCAATATGGCAGTTTAATAGACCCTAATGCTTCAATGTGCGAAGAAATGCTGATGCATGAATACATTGAAAGTTATCTATATTTTTCAATGCTTAATGATGAAACCGACCCATATATAAAAAAGATTTGGGAAAGACTTTTTGAGCAGGAACTAGCACATCTACACGAGGCACTTAAAATGCTCCGAAAATTTGAAAAGAAGGACTGGGTGGATGTTATTCCAAATGGGGTTTACCCAGAGCTTATCAGTTTTCATTCAAATAAAGACTACATCAGAGGCATCCTTGGCAAGACGGTGACCCTTACTGGTGATAGAGAGAAGTATATCAAGGTGGATAAACTGCCTGACAATGCCAACTTCTTTAAATATCAAAACAAGGTGAATGTAAAACCAGAAATGGAAGCGGGCCATGTTGTAATCACGCAGCATATTGACCGGTTTGGGCAGGACTACCGCCTTGAAGATAAGGAAAATCCAGTTAAGGAACTCCGCGACCGCAAAAAAGATAACTTCACACTTGGAAGATGTAAAAAATAAAAAGAGGACAAGGGTTATAAACTTTGAAACTAGCAAAAAAAGAACTCTTTTCTTAGAGTTCATTTTTTATTGTTTTATAAATTATAATTTAATCAAAATTTAAGTTTGGGCATTTTGTATGAAGCAATGTCATAAACTCATTTACACCTAACATTGTAGCAGGAATTTTAACGTACTTTTCCCCAAAATAAATTTTCAAGTTTCCTCTTCTGCTTTCAGACATTCCGTAAACTATTTTAATAGTACTTTCAATCTTAGTAATATCTTTGTAAAAGTATTGTTGTTTTTTTCTGTTAAGTCTAATATCCGTAAAAGAGTTATTATTGTAGGTTATTTCCCTTGTACATATTGTTAGAAATACAATTATAAATACATCAAGTATGACGCCAAGTACCCAAGTGAGTATAATTCCCCAAATATCTCCAGTAGATGCCTCCATTATCTCAGGGATCACAATGTAAAGGATTGTACCTACCAATACTGCCAAGGTTAACAAAAATGCCACCCCTAACAATACCCACATGGTAATTACGCCAGAACGGAGATAACACATTTTCTTATCATCAATGGCGGCTTTTTCGGCTTTGTGACGTATAGAAACAATACAAGGCACTATTAGCCACACCAATAGAATTGTTAATGCAGGTGTTATAACGCTGCTAATAATTTTCATGCGTTTTACCTCCACAAATTGTTGTTTATCGCCATATTTAAACGTATATATTATACCACATAAGTTCTTATTTTGTATCAAAAAATTAAAAATAATCTATAAAAATTTTATCTATGGCATTTAGGCGTGTGCTTGGTATTTACAAGTGGCTCGGCTTTGCCTCGCCATACAAGCACACGCCTAAACTCAACTTTGCTCCCAAAAGAGCGGTTGCTGGCGGAGCGTAACGCACACCGCTCTTTTGCTTTTTGTTATCTTCTCTCCATTTTCTAGAGTAAGCGAATTTTCTTTGTTGTCAAGGTTAAAGTGAATGTCTAATTATTCGTAGATTATCAATTCTCACGACAACCTGTGACAACGGCAGAGATATTCGCTTTTTGGGCAATTAAGAGAGAGTTGGAAGCAAAAAGAAAACATAGGCTATTTTTTGTCTATGTTTTTCTTTAATTATTCCGCTAGTTTCAAAATTGAGTAACTAAGCCTCTTTTTTATTTATTATCTGCCGTGGCAACCGCCGCCACCGCCACCGCCGCCAGAGGAACCACCGTGACCTCCGCCGCCGCTGGAGTATCCGCCCCGCGAGCTGTAACCAGAGGAGCGGCTCATTGAATGACTGATGCAGTGTCCAATGGCAACATAAGAATAGCCATTATTCATATATTCAGGTTTTGCAACATGCAGTTCTTGGAAGCGTTTTTCCATTTTCTTGGTTATTCCAAACACATAGCAGTATGGCAGTATCTTATAGAAATATTCTGGGTCTTCTTCCAGTTGCATTTCAAGTTTAGATAGTTCCGCTTTCACAAGGAAGTTTTTAAAGCCAAGTATCTGCCCTCTTACCGCACCTTCTTCTTTAGGGTAAAATTTGATTACCCTTCCAAGCATGGTGCCGACAATTAATATAACTGCGGTAACAATGCCAAGGCTATAGATGTCGTAAGAAAAGTTGTAACCCGTTAAAAGTAGGCCGAGTGGGACACCGCCAAAGCCCGCACACCAAATAATTTTAAACCAAAGGGGAATAGGGGTGTATACAAATACATTTACGGCTATCAAAGGGAAAAGTAGTATCATGAAAAACATTGGCTCAAAACCTCCAAAAGAGCCTTGCCAAATTATATAGAATACAAGTGGCACCACTGCGAGAAAAGAGGTTAAAGCTCGGCAAAATCTTTTCTTCTTTTTTGCCTTATCGTTTGTTTCATAAAGGCTTTGTGCAGCACTAGATAGGCTTGAATTAACCCGTCGTTTGTTTTCCTGAGTGTCAAAAGTGTCGCTTGAGGCAAATAGTGCATCAAAGTATTTTTTCTCTTTTTTCTTGGAAGAGAAAGGAGAATTTCCTTCTATAGTAAAATCTTTAAGTTTTGTAAGTACAATGTGGTACTTACTTTTAAATTCCAGCGAAATCAGTCCTTTTCCTGCCCATTCAATCACAAGTGCAGCAAAATCTTTTGAAAGCACCTCGCCTCGATAGATGCGAGCGACATCAATAGGGTTAAGCCCCTGTGGTGGATAAAACTCCACAGTCTGTATTCCGTTTTTGTGAATACGGCTGCCAAAAGTGATGATAAGAATGATGATTGGAATTAAAATGCATACCACCAGTAAAGCCCAGTAGCCCGTGTTAGGGGAGAAAGAGGTATCAAAATATTTTTGTGGCAGAATAAGTTGCATAGTGACACATACATTTTTGCCTATATTTGTTCTACTAAAAGTAAGTTTATTTGCGCTGATATTGTATTCTGTATGAAAAGACCTTAAATCTAGGTTTGGTTTATCTAAGTGGTTTCTTAGTGATAAAATCTCATCAAGTTCTTTTCCATTCAGAATGTCCTTTCCCTCTGGGAAGGTGACGGAGCAGTTGAAACTTGCAATATCAAAGCCGAAATCTTCATCTTTTATGTCAAAGGTGAAGTCGTCAAACTCAGATATCATGTCCTCTCCAAAATCAAGGCTATACACAAGTTCGTATTCATGTCTGCCGACTTTGTAATCGCCGTCACGCCCTGCGTTAATATAGTAAAAGCCGTTTTCCTCTTCCACAAACTTGTACTCATTTTTTCCGTCCATGGTCAGTGAAATTAGTTTAAACCCCGCAATAGTTTTGGTGCGGTATTCTTTGCCATCTACCTTGCGAGTGATTGCGTTCACCTTTGATACACTTCTCACAAATCCAACATTAATATAGTCTTCCTTATAGTTAAAAATAAGTTTTTCTGTTATTAGGCAGACCTTGTTTTCATTTATTACAATATCTTTTGAAAACTCCAAGCATTCAATATTCGTATCTTTGTAATTTTCAGCACCCGCTGGCGTGTTGGCAGAAAAATTAATAAAGCAAAGCGGTGCAATTAATAGCAAAACAATTGCACTGAGAAAAACAAAAAATTTTTTATTCACCTTTTTCATATAAAAATATATTACTATATTTTTGATTTAATGTAAAGCTATCAGTACCCATAGAGATGTAGTTTATAATCATAAAATAGTCGGCCTTGTCACTTTTTATGGGAAAAATAAAAAATATTTCAAATTTTTATTGACTTATGGAGATAAATTATTTATACTTTAAAAGCATGGCAGCTTAGCTCAGCTGGCTAGAGCGCATGATTCATACTCATGAGGTCACTGGTTCGATCCCAGTAGCTGCTACCAGTAAAAAGACGGAAGTCTTTTTTTTAATACACTTTTTCTGGGATCGAACCAGTTGGTTCGTACGGGGTCCCCATAAATATTGATATTTGTGGGGTGGGGTCTCAGTAGCTGCTACCAGTAAAAAGACACCCTTAGGGTGTTTTTTATTTTTGAATGTACTCGCACATTATTTAAAAATAATTCTTATAATTTACTATGAATTATTTTAACAAGCGGATTATATCTTCGCAAAAGATTTTGGAGAACTTAAGTATTTTCAAATCAAAAAAAATTTGTGCCATGGTAAAGGGTAACGCCTATGGTTTTGATGTTAGAGAAATTGTACAACTTATTTCACCTTATGTAGATTTTTTTGGGGTGGCAAATGTTGAAGAGGCGCTTGAGGTTAGAGCGTTAAACTCTGAGAAAAAGATACTGGTTGTAGGGAAAAACTACGATCCGTATATTTGTAAAGACAATAATATTTCCTATGCAGTCACAAATCTTACTGACGCACTTTATGCACCGAAGGGTGCGGATGTGCATTTAAAAATTGACAGCGGAATGCATAGACTAGGCTTTGATAATGCTGAGGACTTTACAAATGCAATTTCGGTTTTGCGTGATAAAGAGGTGAACATTGAGGGAGTGTACACTCATTTTTGTACCCTTGATTGTGATGATGATTACTTCAAGTATCAGTACTCGGTATTCAAAAGATATCTTGCTTTGATGCCAAAAGATTTAAACCCTATAATCCATATAGGCGGCAGTTGGGCACTTGCCAAAGAGGTGCCAGAGGCAAGCATGATACGAATAGGTAAAGGCATCTACCACGGTGCTATGAGAATAGAAAGCAGAATAATAAGGACTCTTAATGTAGAAAAGGGCGCCCGCATAGGTTACTCTAATGGTTTTATTGCAAAAAAGAGAATGCGGGTGGGGATTGTGCCGGTAGGTTACGCTGACGGATTAAAGAGAATGCTTGCAAATGATTATGAGGTGATAATAGGTGGCAGTAAATGTAAAATCCTTGGCAATATTTGTATGGATATGTTTGCGGTTGATATTTCAAAGGTAAAAGCGAGTGAGGGAAGTGTGGTTATAGTGCTTTATGACGAGGGGTATTTAGCAAAAAAACTCAAAACCTCTTCCTATGAAGTTACAACAAATTTCAACCATATGCGAGGAAAAACAATTATTATTTAGGACAGACACCACTCGTCGGACACTCACAAATCAAAGATTTGACTCGCTGCCTCGCGGTTTCTCCGCCTAGTCCTCTTCCGTGCGGGGTCCTTTTGGATTTCAAGAGCGGGCAAAGCCCTGTTACTTTGAAATCCGCCAGTCCATAATTTTAATTACATAATTTGTCAAAATTATTTAGGACAGACACCAAAAATTCACTTTGTAAAATTTTGTTTTTATTGTATAATTTTATTAAAGGAGATAAAAATGTTATACGAAGAAATTAAAAAAGCAAATGTACAAGCCATGAAGGATAAGGACACAGTCGCCCGTAGTATTTACAGCGTTGTGCTTAATAAACTTATGCTTGAAAATATCAAGAAAAGAGAAAAAGGACAAGCATTGGAAGATGCCGATGTTTCCAACATACTTCAAAAAACTATAAAGGAACTTGCAGAAGAGGCGGACAATTATTTAAAGGCAGGCAATCAAGAAGAGTGCGAAAAAATCAAAACTCAGATTAAGATTGTAGAAAAATATCTTCCAAAGATGCTTTCCAAAGATGAAATCAAGGGAATAATCAATTCTCTCCCTGACAAGACAATCCCTTATGTAATGAAACATTTTAAAGCAAATTACAATGGCAAGTGTGATATGCGTCTTGTACAAGAAGTGTTAAGGGAAATTTAAATGAGGGTTTTTGCAATCAGCGACCTTCATCTTTCCATAAACAATCCAAAGCCTATGGACATTTTTGGGCCAGCATGGGATAACTATGTGGAAAACATTATTGAAGACTGGAACAGTAAAGTAAATGAAGATGACCTCGTACTTATGGCGGGGGATTTTTCGTGGGCAATGGCGCTTGAAGATACAAAAAAAGATTTCGATCTTTTAAAAGACCTGAAAGGTAAAAAGATTATCATTCGCGGCAATCATGATTACTGGTGGAAAGGTATATCAGCAGTGCGTGAGTTTTTGCCAGAGGGATTTTACGCTATTCAAAATGATGCCATTAAATTTGGAAATATCATAGTGTGTGGCACCCGTGGTTGGACCTTCCCAAATGGGGAGCCAGCCGACGAAAAGATTTTTAATCGCGAAGTGATAAGGCTGGAACTCACCTTAAAGCAGGCGTTTGCAATGAAAGAGGAAGGCGACAAAATTGTTTGTATGATGCACTATCCACCAGTAAATGCTAGGCGGGAAGATAGTGAGTTTTCGCGTCTTTTAAAAACCTATCAAGTGGACGCCGTGATTTTTGGCCATTTGCATGGTTACAAAACAATGCAACTGAAATTTTTTAAAGATGAAATTCCTTATTACCTCACCTCTTGCGATATGGTAGGGAACAAACTTATTGAAATTAGTGAGGTTTAGCCGCCTTTATATAGGGCAATAATACTTTAAACTAATTGACAAAAGGGCTATTTTATAGTAAACTTAGTAAATCTTAGACTTAGCGGAGAAAAAATGAAAAAGAATTTATTTAAAATGTTTAGTTTCGTGTTTGTGTTTGCACTTCTTGTCACAGGTTGTGCTACAGTAAGCGATATTAAAAACACCGACACCGATTTGATTTTTAATGGCGGAAATGTAGTCAAAGTTGGTGACTATGTGTATTTTGCCAATGGCTACACCGCAGTTGGTGACCAAAGCAAAGATTTCGACTATGACGGCAATGCAAAAATTTCATATATGAACAGAGTGAACTTGAATGGTGGATTTGCGAGTGCAAATGAAAGTCCAAAGGTTACAGAAAAGGTCAACTCCCGCGTTGTTGGATTTGAAAGCGAATATATGTTTGTGCTTGGCGATTACATTTATTTCTCAACAGTAAACACACATAAAAATAAGCAGGTGGAAAACGAATATAACTTAGTATCTTATTTCCGTTCAAGACTTAATGGTGACGGACTTAGCGAAATTTACACAACAACCACTTATGACAAAACAAAGGCAATGACAAGAGTACTTAAAGGCAGCGACAACAATTATCATCTTGTAATATTTGACGGCACAAACCTTAACTCTTTTGCTATCGGCAACAGCGTTGGAAAGCGTCAAGAACTTGCAAAAGATGTTACCAGCATTGCAATGCCAAAAGAAAAAGATAACTACGAGTACAAAAAAATACTCTATACCGTAAATAGTGAGAGTACTGGTTCAGATACCGAAGTTTACAGCGTGGACTATGCCACAAATAAAAAAGAAAAGGCAACATCGGTTTCAGATAGCACCAAGTTCATAGACAGACAAGGCGATATGGTGATTTATACCAACGGCGATGCCGCAGCACAAGCGTATTACAAATATCTTAGCGATGATATAAGTATCGTACTTGACGGAAGTGATGCGTTCTACCGCCTTCCAGAAATAACAAATCTTCATAAAGTATGTGAGGGCGATGCAGATAAAGAAGGCTATGTCTTCCTTGGCAAAAGTGGTTCAATCATGTACAAAAACATGGTGCGCACTGGCGAGCAAGCAACCATTTTACTTGATAAAAGTGAAACAGACTTTTCAAACATGCTTTTTGTAGAGGGTGACTGGGTATACTACTCCACAACCAAAGGTATCTATGCAATAAGTGCAAGAGATAAAACAAGAAAGACAATCGTTGAAATGCAAAACGAGATTGAGCCAAGTGCATGCTCCTATGTAGACAATTATATTTACTACTATGCAAAGCTTGAGCCAGTAGACAGCGAAACCGATGATAAGGAATATGAGGAAGACAACAATTACTATGCTTATCGCGTTGATGTCAGTGGGCAAGGGAATTACCAAATGCTATCAAACTTCAAAAGAGTAGAGAAAAAGGCGTAATAAAACAAAAAAATTTAATAATCCGAGAGCATTTTGGTAATGCTACACAAGGTGACAAAAACTATCATAATTCGCGGTTTAACGACTGCCATTATGATTTTTTTTGATATAATTTTGTGCTATCTTTGTATTGTTTCAATTTTTAGGTTGAAAGATGAAATAAAAAAGGAGAGGATATGGAACAGTCAAAATTAAAAATCTATTTGGCAGATACCGAAGATAACACACTTATGGAGTATTTTAAAAGCAGCGAAAAATTTTCAGTAGTCGGAACGAGTACTGACGGCGTTGAAGTGGTACGCGATGTAAAACTATTAAAGCCAGACTTTCTTATTATGGAAGTTATGTTGTCTGGCATGGATGGTTTTATGGTAATGGAAAATCTTAAGAAAGAAATGAAGGATAAAATGCCAAAGGTGATTTTTATTTCCAACCTTTCACATAGCGGCTTTGTTTCAAAAGCAATCAAGGAAGGTGCAAGTTATTTTATGGTAAAGCCAGTGCTTCCTGAAAATCTTGAACAAAGGATGAAAGACCTTATTCACTCCAAAGGCACAAGCCAAGATAGAGGAGAACGCGGACTTGACGAAAAGATATCAAATATATTTATCAGCATCGGCATTCCAGCACACATCAAAGGTTATCAGTTTTTAAGAGAGGCTGTCAAACTCGCGGTGGAGGAGCCTGAAATTATCGGCTCTATCACAAAGAAACTTTATCCTACCATAGCGGAGAGATTTGACACAAGTTCTTCTAAGGTTGAAAGAGGTATGCGTCATGCAATAGAAGTGGCTTGGAATAGAGGAAAGATAGAAAATATCAATTCACTGTTTGGACTTAAGATATATAACAGTAATGAAAAGCCAACCAATGGTGAGCTTATCGCTCTTATCGCTGATAAAATGATTATGGAAGGCTAAACTCTTGCTTTTTATGTAAAATTTTATTATTATCATTGTATGATAAAGTTTATAAATCTAAAAGAGTGTAACCCCAGTGTAGATTACGCACTTGCGATAGTGGAAATTGAAATCGAGAATGCAAAGGCGGAAGGTGTAAGTGCGATTAAAGTACTGCATGGTTATGGCTCGCATGGCAGGGGAGGAATAATTCTAGTCGAACTTAGAAGAAGGCTACGAGAGCTAAAAAAACAAAATAAAATCACCGATTATTTTGGCGGCGACGAATGGAATATATTTTCGCCTCGCACCCTCGAAATACTTAATGCAGACAAAACTATTGCAGGTGATGAAGATTTAAACAAAGCAAATGCGGGGATTACAATTATAAGAATATGACAAGGCTATGCCTTGTTTTTATTTACAACGCCAAAAGAAAAGGTTATAATAAAGGTATGTTATGTACGCAGTGTCCACGCAGTTGTAATATTGATAGAGCCGTGGCAAAGGGATTTTGCCGAGAGGGTGAAAAGATACGCGTGGCGAAGGTAATTGAAAATTTTACATGGGAAGAGCCTTGTATAAGTGGTAAAAAAGGCGCGCTTGCCATCTTTTTTTCGGGTTGTAATTTAAGGTGTGAGTTCTGCCAAAATTATGAGATATCACACATAGGAAAGGGAAAACAGTTTACTATAAATGAGTTTAGGGATTTTTTACTTTCCTTTGATTTATCAAAATTTGATTGCATTGACCTTATCACGCCTTCCCATTTTTCACTGCAACTTTTAGAGGCACTGAAAGGTGTCAGCCTTCCGGTGCCTATTGTGTGGAATAGCAACGGCTATGAAACCGAGGAGATGATAAAAAAACTTTGCAGCCGTGTTGATGTATTCTTGGTGGATTTCAAGTTCTACGATAGTGCATTGTCGGAAAAACTTTGCGGCGCAAGAGATTATTTTTCGGTTGCATCTAAAGCGATAAAACTGATGTGTGAAAAGAAAGAGAATATTTTTAAAGACAGGTTAATGAAACAAGGCGTATTAATAAGGCATCTTATTTTACCAGACCATGTAAAAGACAGCATGATGATTTTGCAGCACATAAAAGATAATATCAAAAATCCTTTTGTCAGCATTATGAGCCAGTTTACCCCATGCAAGGGAAGTCTGCAAAGAAAACTTACGCCCCTTGAAATTAAAACCGTGTTAAGTTTTGCGGAAAGGATAGGGTTAAGCCAAGGGTACTATCAAGATGAGGCAAGTGCAAATGATGCATTTATTCCAAAATTTTAGTTATTAGTTTGACTTTATAAATTTAACCTTGTAAAATAGGTGTGAGGATAGGGTAATGGATATTTATAGCAAAAAACTTAAAAAGACATTAGTAAAGACAAGACTGGTCGGACTGCTCAGTTCAATACTTGGCGTTGCATGCATTTTTTTCTATTATTTCAAGGTGCTTGACCCATGGGTATCTATCATAACCCTCAGTTATGCCATGGCGGTATGCTTTACATTAAATTCTACCTATCAAGAGATTTTTAACGGCAAAAAAATAAGTAAACTAAATCTTGCATTTGCGATAATATTTTTCTTTGCCACTATCGGAATAATCATTTATTCCTTCGTATCTGGCAATATAAGATTTTAAAAAAAACGGGGGTGCCCCCGTATTTATTTTTCTCCTTCAATTCTATAAACAAAATACGCGACATTGCCCTTGTCTCTAGTAAAACTAATCGCTCCTGTTGTAAGGTTTGCCTCAAACCAAGCCAGTTGGTTGACAACAAATCGGTTTTTAGCAGGAGTAATGTTGACTTTCATGTTCATAATTCTATTTGCGCCCACCGATACAGCCATAAGGTTGCCTTCGGCATATCTGCGTTTTTCAAGATTGATAACGGTGTATGCGTCATTCTTGTTAAGTCCAGCATACACATGGACTTTTTTGTAAGATGAGAAATCAAAGTCAAAAGAGTTTCCGCCAACCAGTCCTGCGGTAAAGCCACGATTTATCGCAGCGTCGGTGCTGGTGTTGTCATAAATAAGGTCAAGGGTAGTGCCTCCGCCTTGCCCGCCACTATTTTGAAGATTAGCTATTGCGCTGTCAACACTATTTTTCCATGTGGTAAAGCTTTGCTGATGCTCGTTAAACAGGGTTTCAAGATTTGTCACTTTTGTTGTAAGTGCAGAAATTTGGCTATCATGAGTGGAAAGTGTATTAACATGGGAGGACACTGTTGTGCGTACTCCTTGCATAGCCTCAGACAAATCCCCAACAAGGCTTATTGTGTCGTTAAGGGCGTTTGTCACCTCGGTAAGATTTGTGCTTAAAGTATTAAGAGTGCTTTCGGCAGTTTTCAGTTTTGTACCATGAGTAGCCACAGTGCTTTCAAGCGTGGTTACCTTAGGGTTTATTGTGCTTATTGCGTTTTGGCAAGAAGTAAGGTTTTCCTCACATTCCATTACTCTGTCATCAACCGCATTGATGCTGCTTAGGCAGGCATTGATTGCTGCAGTATTTCCATTTGCTACACTTTGACAGCCATCAATACGCTTGTCTTGTGTGGTTAACTCATTGTTTATATTTGTTATGCTTGTTTCTTGGCTAGTAAGTTTGGCGTTCATTGCGTTAATCGTACTCGCCTGCCCCGTTACGCTGCTTTCAAGAGCGGTTATTTTATCGCTGTTTTCATTAATGTCCGCTTTGATGTCATCAAGGTTAGGCATAGCAAGATTTCCGAGTGCCTTCAATATGTCAGGAATAGAAACTTTGGCTATATACCATACCTCTTTTTTTAGTTGTTCAATCGTACTATTTATTTGTTTAATATCGTTCATGTCTTTCTCCTTTTTAAAGGAGTGTAACATGAGTTTTTCACCTTTGCAATAGTTAGTGCCGTTTCTTTTTCTTCATAAAAAGTAGCAGGAAAATAATGGTAAGGCAGGACACTATTACCATAATCCCAGTGATAAGTCCACCATTAACACCATTAGGTGCAATATCTTTTGTTTCCATAAAGCCGTAATAAAGGCTGCCGTCATCAAGCACGATTGCCACGGCGTTCATCTTCTCTTTGTCGGTAAATCCAGAATAAAGGTATATTCCCTGTCCATTTTTTGCACGATAGGTGCTGTCTACTCTGTTCAAATCATAGATAACCGCATCATTTTTTGTAACCTTTCCGTTAAACACAGGGTATACCTCTTGCGAAGGGGAGGAATAGGTAACATAGTAGCGGTATACATAACCTTCAATATTTTTTTCTTCTACTTTCACTTTGATAAATTGCGTTGTTTCATCATCTTCAAGTACGGTTAGGAAGTCCAAATGTTCAATCCTTAAAGGCGAGCCTTCATATTCAACAACCTCTTCAAAACTAGGTGAGGAGTAAAGATAGCAAAAATCAGCCACAACACTCACCTGCGTTCCGCTTACCGCACCTGTAAACAGCATCATTAAACACATTAACATCTTCATAACATAATTATCATTAAAACAAAAATATTTGTCAAGAAAAATCACTGCTTCTTTTTAAGTTGTGTTTTTCCACCCAAAGGCTTATGTTTTTCATATTTTCCCCCTCGGATGTTCACTAAGATTTTGCAGTTAGGGAATGCTTTTGTAAGTTCATTTTTTATTTGATCCAGTGAGTCCATTACACAACTAAAAATATCAATAAAAGCAATAAATTTATTTTTGACATAGTAAAATGAAATGTGGGACTCCGCAATAAGCCTTATTCCCATTATCACTTCGGGAGATTCATAAACAAAAGGCAGCGTTATGGGTGTCATGCCAATCTTATCTGGAAGATTTAATAAAAAATCAAAGACATTTTGGAGGGTATAGTTCTTTCGTGTGGAATAGTTTACAATCGCATGTGGACCGAAAGCAGATTTCTTTTTTTGAGTGCCTGAATGATTAAGAATTTGTGCGTCTATTGAATGGGTGTCAAAAAATGCCGTGAAAAAGTCTTTTATTTTATCTATATCAAATAATTTATTTGTGAAAACATCAATATATGATTTCCTTAGCACTTCAAAATTGTGCATAGTAATATGGCCGATAGGGGATAGAAATGCAAACAGACTGATTCCCGCATCGTCTTTCACCTTCCCATGATAATAAGGAATAATTTGAGGCTTTTCAAGAAGTGTTAAGCCAAATTTAGCAGAAAAATCTTCAAAACATTTATAGCAAGATAAGAGGTTGTTTGCGTTTTGTTTTATATCTGAAATATCAAAAGCGTAATGGACAACTCTGAAATTACTAATCGTTTCAAGGCAATCTATAATTCCGTCAACATTAGGTTTTTTACTTAAAATAGCGTTTTGCAAAGACTCTTTTTGCATATTAGAAAAACCAATAAAGTATTTTTCGCAATTATACTGCGGTGACAACATTTTCACATCTTGCTGACTATCTCCACCTGCAATAATCATATATGGATTATTGTCAGTATATTTTTTTAGGAACAAGTCAATAAAGTCGCCTTTATTTAGTTTAAAGTTTTTAATGTCAATGCCGTGTCCATATTTATCATCATAAACTTCAAAATCTAGCTCCGGCAACTCTTTCTTGCAACGGTCAAGAAATCTTTTCGCTTGTTCGTCGAAACAATCAAATTCAACATTAAAAAAGGTTTTGTAGTCTTTGTTAATCTCATAGCCAAAAGAATTTGTTATCGTTTGTATCTTTTGCCACTGCTTTGGGAGAAGAGGGGCTTCTAACATTTTTATAATTTGATTTGTTTTATCAATCATGTATGCCCCATATTCATAAGCAAAACCTAAAAGCAGATCCTCCCTTTCTATCTCATGCAAGGCTTGCTTTAAAATGTTAAATCTTTTTTGTGCGCTGGACGCTTTTGTGCCTGAAACGATAATAAGGCGGACTTTTGCGTTATTTGCGGTTTCCAATTTCTCAATTGCGTTGACAAAACTGTTAAACTTGCTTTTTACAATTTTATCATTAATAACAAGTTCGTTAACCGTCATAACCCAGTCTAAAAATAAATAAATGTCTTGAGTTTTCATGATAGAATGATACACAAATTAGCCTTTATTTGTCAAACAAATTGACGGCTTCGTAATGGTAATAGCACACCATTGTGATTGATGCCGGACATGGCGGGATTGCTGTCAAAGTGGGACAGTATGGTTTTTGAGAAATAAAAAAGCATATCAAAAGATATGCTTTATATATTAGATGCCTAGTTTGTGTAATGTAAATTTTGAATACTATTGTTTACTGTTTCGAAACTTAAATATTGGTTATTAGAAGTTTTTAAAGTGTATTTAACAACATGGCTATTGTTTTCAATAAAGTATGATGTTTCTAATTCCATTGGTATATTGTTATAGGTTTCAAAATTGCCAGTATATCCTGCCTTACCCTTGTTTTCAAGATATTCAACAGCGTTATCAGCAAGTGTTTTAATTTCGTTTGTGGCGTCAATATCATTATTGACCATTTCCTTGACTGACTTCATATTGGATAGCATTTCCTCATATTCAAGAAAGGTGTATCTATAATAATATTTTCCGCTTTCATCTCTATAAGTGGAGAATGTGGATTTATTCAACCCATAATCTGCATAGTTTTGAACATAGTCAACCTCTTGAGCGTTGTCATCTTTAAGCATTTTATCTAATTCACGTAGTTTGAAAGATGAAACTGTGTCATACACTGAATTATACAAATGTTCTACTTCTTCAATACTTGCAGTGCTTTCGGCTTGACTAAAATTGACAACATAGGCATTAAAAGAAAGTTCCTCTGGTCTATCAGTAATGTTGCCCTTAACTGGAATTATCAAGTGAAAATTATAAGTCATCATTTTATCAAAAGTGAAAGTTCCGTTGTTGTAAGAATCAATAATTTCATTGGTTTGTTCAATTGTTTTTGGAGAGTTGTAATCATCGAGGATGAAACCTTCAAAGGTATTGTTTACAAGATCATATTTAACAGCAAACATTTCCATCATCAATGGCAAACATTGATAATTCAGCTCGATACTTTTTACTGTATTGGTTTCGAAATCGTATTTTACATAAGTTGTAATTAAAAAGTCAATTTCCAACCCCATGTAATTAGTGCCGAAATCAAAATATAGTAAAACCCCGTCTTCGGTTGTTGATGTTTTGATATAAACCTTTCCATCCAGCCCATTTATGTTTAAATTGCCTCTATAAATTTTGTCATATTCGAAATCGTTGTGGTAATTATCTTCCCCCAAAGCATTTTCTGCCAATCGGCAAATTATATACAAAAATTGAGAGGCTTTTTGATTGATGTATAAATAATTATATACTTCGCCTTTATTAAATTCTATAGATCTGTAAGCCATTACAGAAGTATTTGCTATGCTAGACTCTTCAGTATCTATACCCGATGCACTGCTTGCTAATTTATCGGAAGTTTCTTTTAGCGTCTCAGAAATTGTATATAGCACAGTTGATGCTGACGGAGGAGTAGAGACAGGTTGTTCGCCACATCCAGCTGTGTTAAAAGAGAAAAATATTCCCATAATAAAAACAAAAGCCATTGATAATACTTTTTCAATTTTTTTCATTATTTTTGAACTCCTAATTAGATATATGATATTACACAATAAATACTTTGTCAAATGAAATTTAAAGATAGGCATGCGTCTAGGGCTCTCCATCTTTGTGTTGACCCTATAACTCGGGGCAAATTTTTACATTTTGTCCTAAATTGCTTATTTCATTAATAGAATGTTTTTATGAGAAAAATTAAATTTCTTACAATTAAGAAGAGGGCAATAGTTGTCGGTTTGTTATGCGTTCTTGCAATAGGTGTGTTTTGTGGGACATATTTTCCTATCAAGGCAAGTGCTACGCCAAAGCCGGTGCATACTATTGTGATTGATGCGGGGCATGGCGGGATTGACGGCGGTGCGGTGGGCAAGGTGTCAGGGATTGATGAAAGTCATCTTAATCTTGAATATGCCATGGAGTTAAAATCACTTTGTGAAAACTTTGGGATTAGAGTGGTAATGACGCGTAGTGATATGAATGGGCTATACTCAATCTCAGCGCCTAATAAGAAGAAAAGTGAAATGGAAAAGCGAAGGCAGATAATTGAAAGTAGTGGAGCCGACCTTGTTGTCAGTCTTCATATGAATAGTTTTCCTCTTCCTTCCGCACGGGGAGCGCAGGTATATTATGCGGACGGCAATGAAAGCGGCAAGGTCCTTGCGGAAAGGGTAGGCAACGCCCTACATCAAAGCATTGATTATGCGAAGAAAACAGTAAAGGTTGGCGACTACTATGTTTTAAATTGCACAAGTAAAGCAGGAATACTTGTTGAGTGCGGATTTCTTTCAAATGCGGAGGAAGAAAACCTTTTAATATCAGAAAAGTATAAAGAAAACTTTTGTTATAGTTTGCTTTGTGGAATACTGAATTTTTATGAAATGTAACAATTTTATTTGCCAATTATGAGAAAGTTTGGTAATATAATTAGCCTAAGAGGTGGTTATGTTAATTATAGTATCTGGAGTATCAGGGGTTGGCAAAAACACAATAATCAAAAAACTTATTGAGAGGCGAAATAACCTCAAATATTTCAAATCTGCAACAACACGGGCAAGAAGAGAGGGGGAGAATAATTATCTGTACCTTTCAAAAGATGAGTTTTTGAAAAGGAAGGCTAATGATGAGTTTTTTGAAACGGAAGAGGTGCATGGTGACTACTATGGCACACTTAACAAAGACCTTGATATGATAATAAGCGATACCCATAACGACTATATTAAAGACATTGATGTAAATGGTAATGCAAAAATAAGGGAATATTTCAACGGCAGGGCAAGGGCGGTTTCAATTTTCTTGGAAGCCCCAGACGAAGTGCTTTATACAAGGTTGATTGACAGAGGCGAAAGTGAGGAACGTGCTAGGGTTAGGCTATCCCGTGGCGGCATGGAACGTGCGCGCAAAGAGGATTATGACCTTGTAATAGAAAACCTTGACATGGAGAAGACAATTAAAGTAATAGAGAAGTTTTTAAAAGAAAGTCGCTAGGGCGACTTTTTTGTCTTGTCATTATGTGACAAGAAAGCCCAAAAACAAACAGTTTTTTGTTCTAGTTTTACAGTAGCAAAAAGGTATAATTGCCATATGGAAAATATTTTCAGGTCTAACAAAAAACTTCAATACGCTCTGGTCTTTCTGCTTTTTATAGGGCTATTTTTTGTCTTGCAATTTGCAAGTATAAGGGGAGTTGTAACTCCGTTTGCTTTTGGAATGATGTTTGCTCTTGTGTGGGCTAACCAAAAGGTGTGGCTTGTCTGTCCCGCATATTTCATTGCAAGTATTGCTTACAGCCAGACTTTTGAGAATATTATTGCCGCATTAGTCGCAGTATTTGTTTGTGCATTGCCTTACTACATTCATGTGCTTTGCAAAAAGAATATGTTTAAATGGGAAGTTTACATCTATGCCGCCCTAAGCCAAACTGCAACTATCGTTTTTAGTGCAATAGGCGGGGTGCACTGGATTTTAATTTTAGCTCACGCCATAGTGGGCCTTGCATTTATGGCGGCGTGCATACATATTTTTGAGCCGCTTATTATTCGCGGTTTTGCCTACAAACTCACAAGCAGCGAACTGATTTGTGGGGCAATCATCTTTGCAATTTTAAGCGATGGCCTTGCGGGCTTTACTTTGGCGGGCTTTTCATTTCTAAAGTTAGTTATTCCATTTTTGCTGCTTTGCGTTTCCTATACTACAAAAGGTTACAACGCCTGCCTGCTTGCAGGGGTATTAGGACTTGGCACCATGCTTGGCTCAAACAACGCGGTGTATGTCGCGCCAATGGTTGTCTGGTCGCTTGCAATCACCGCACTTCGCTCTCGCACTAGAATATTCCCTGCCTTGGCACTTGTAATAAGCGAACTTCTTTGTGGCTACTATTTCACTTTGTATTATTCTTACACATGGCTAGAAATTCTGCCGGTGGTAATAGGGTGTTTAATTTTTGTTGTGTTGCCAACCAAGTGGTACGACCAAATCGCGGTGCTTCTATCATCAAATTCGGACCGCTTAGCAATGAAAAACATTGTCAATAGAAATCGCGAAGTGCTTTCAAGACGGCTTAACAATTTAAGCGAGGTCTTCTGCGATATGGACAGCGTGTTTCGAAAACTTATCAAGCAGTCCCTCAGCGAGGAAGAAGTTAAAACCATGCTTTTTGAGGAGGTGCGCGGACAGATATGTAAGGGCTGCCCCGAGTATAAGCATTGTCACAGGACTTTTAGTGCTGACACTAAAAATATGTTTGAGGAGCTTATTCAAATTTCGCTCGAAAAGGGAAAAATCACCTTGCTTGATATACCAAGTTATCTTACCTCGCGTTGTGGAAAGACGAATGCGCTAATCGGGGAAATTAACACACTTACAAGCCAGTATAAAAACTATTCCTCCCTTGTTGGCAATGTTGACACCAGCAAAATGTTGATTGCCGAGCAACTTGGCGGCATCTCAAACATTATGAAAGGGCTTGCAAAAGAGGTAGACCTACTTGTATCTTTTGATGCGGTAAGGGAGAATAAAATCATTGACGAACTTGCCTACAATAATATCATTTGTACTGATGCAGTCGTGTACGAAAAAGATGCCAGAACAATGATGGCCTCACTCATAGTTCGTGACGAAGATGTTGACAGAATGAAACTACGCGAGGTTGTAAGTAAGGTGTGCGGAAACAAGATGATGCCGTACGAGGTTTATCCTTCTTCCAAAGCCGGACTTAAAACAATCAATTTAAAAACAGCGTCAAGATATGACTGCGTGTTTGGACTTGCCAATCAAAACAAATCTGGAAGTACGGTGTCGGGGGATTGTCATACAGTATTAAGGCTTGATGGCGATAAATTCATGTTTGCGGTTTGTGATGGTATGGGCTCTGGCGACAAAGCAAGCGAAAAGAGTGAGACGGCAATAGGCCTTATTGAGAATTTCTACAAGGCGGGGTTTGATAATGAGACAATTCTTTCAAGCGTAAATCAATTATTAAACCTTGAAAAGGATGAGATATTCTCAACACTTGACATTTGTGTGGTGGATCTAAGGAGTGGAATTGCTGATTTCGTAAAAATGGGCTCACCGTCCTCCTATATCAGGAGTAGTGAAGAGTGTAAAATAATCGAGGGCGGGGCACTACCCGTGGGCGTTATACAAAATGCAAACGCTTTAACTAAAAAGGTGGTTGTCGGCGAAAAGGATTTTATAGTTATATGTAGTGACGGCGTAAGTGACGCTTTTGGAAGTGACGGGGAAATGCAGGACTATATTATGACAATAAAAACTGCAAACCCACAGGAGTTTGCAAATGCGATACTTGAAAAAGCACTTTTAAGTAATAATGGTTACGCCGTGGATGATATGACGGTGCTTGTGGTTAAAATCTTCCAGCAGTAGACTACTTTTTGTGCACGCTAAATTTGTCGGTGGCAGGGTCATAAGAGCAAAGAAAGATTTGTTTAAGGTCTTTTTTGCTTTTTATTTTCAGTCTCTTATAAAGCCACTCTTTGTCTTTATTTATTTCGCGTAGACCAGAGTATGAAATGTTACCGTCTGCTATAAGATAGTTTGTAATTTGTGCAGCCTCACTTTTTTTGTTTAAATCTTCAATCACCACAGGCCGCTTATTGCCTTTTGGCATAACTGATAGTTCTCCGCTTGTTTCAAGCACGGCGAATGCAACATCGTTTATGTCAAAATATCCTTGGCTGCGTAACATTGCTAAAATGTCGTTTATATCTACTTTGCATTTTTTCACTTCGTCGTAGTTGAGTTTTCCTTCATAGATAATCATACTGGGGTGTCCTTGCACCACGCGTTTAAGCCAAGTACCTTTTCGGCCAATTATTGATAAGAGGTAGGCAAAAATGAAATATATTGCCATTGCGATAAGATAATAATAAAAAGGGTTTTGATCATCGGTTGCCATTTCGGCGGCGATAGAGCCAAGCGAGATGCCAATCACATAGTCGATAAATTCAAGTTGAGCAATCTGCTTTTTGCCAAGAAATTTTGCAATCATAAAAAGATAGATTACAGATACCACAGAGTTGATTAGCACCCAATAAATTCCGTCAATTCCAAACATAAAGTCCTCCTCGTTTAGCGTTTGCTTACAGAGGAATTTTTATTCAAAAAAAGCAGACGCTTGTCTACTTTTTTTCTATGAAATATAGGATGTCATCAAAGACCTTTTTATATCCAGCCTCGTTAATGATTTCGTGTCTCATGTGTGGGTAAGATATGGATTGTATGTTTACAAAGCCTGCCTCCGCTAGAACGCTGTAAGAGTCAAGCGCGCCGTCATTTCCGCCAACACAAGGATCATCAAGTCCTCGCAACAAAAGGAGTGGCATCTCGCCGTTTACATTTTTGTACCTAGAAGGCTTGTGCATAAGTTTTACAAGGTGAAACAAATCGTTGAATGCTGACACCGTAAAGCCATGGCCGCAGTAAGGGTCTTTAAAATATTCATAAAGATTCGCCTCGTTGTAACTTATCCAATCAATAGGCGTTTTGGGGTTTTCAATTGATTTGTTAAATATTCCTACCCCCATATGTTCAATAAATTTTGATTTGTATTTGCCGCCCCTAAAAGTTTTGATAAGGTTTGTAAGCATGATGCCAAAGCCAGCCGCCCCTTGATATCTTGGGTAGCCAGATAAAATCACTTTACTGTATTCAGCGGAGTCAGTTTGAAGCAACACCCTTGTAATGATTGTACCCATTGAGTGTGCGAAAATAAATACAGGCACTTTCTTGTATTTGTCCTTAATAAACTTTGTGATAATTTTTTGATCCTCAACAAGTTCAAGATAGCCTTTTTTGTCTTTAAAATAACCGAGTAGTGGTGCGTCCTCACCATGCCCCCGCATGTTAGAGGTGACAACGCTGTAACCATTCTTGTTTAAAAATTTTGCAAGTCGCTCATACCTTTCTTGATGCTCTTCCATACCATGTATAATTTGAATAACGGCTTTTGCTTCCTTAACCTCAAAGATATGTATGTTAAGTTTGTAACCATCTCTTGCTTCTAACACTGCTTTTTGCATAATGCCTCCATAAGAAGAATTATAATATCAAAACAAAATTTTGCCAAATATTTCTTAGAAGGTTTAGTAAATAAATTAAAAGACTTGCAAAATCTTAAAAATTTTTGTATACTTAACTTACTACTTGCGGCTATGGCGGAGCGGGGTTCCCCGAAAATGATTGTCATTTTTGGGGTGCAAAGTGGCAGACGATGCTGGATTTAAATCCAGCGCTGATAAAACTTTAAACAAAAGATTATAACAAGTAAAATGGAGTATGCGGCTATGGCGGAATGGCAGACGCGCTGGATTTAGGTTCCAGTGGGAAACCGTGCAGGTTCAAGTCCTGTTAGCCGCACCATCTATACTAACTAAAAAGTCTTTTTTTTGGGGGGATTATGGAAAGAGTTTGTCATTATAATTCTACGGCTTGTTATTTGAAGAAAGATAACAAAGTATTAATGATAAAGTTTTCTAAAAAGTGGGAACAAGTATACGCTCCTCCTGGCGGAAAGTTCGAGAGTGGGGAAACACCAACTGATTGTATTAAAAGAGAATTCTTTGAAGAAACGGGATTAACATTAATAAACCCAAAATTACAGGGGATTAGTTATTGGAAAGATTCTGTTGAAGGAGTCATATTTGTTTTTGTTGCATCAAATTATAGGGGCAAATTAAAATCGGATTCGGTTGAAGGAAACTTAGAATGGGTCAACATTGATGATTTACCAAATATAAGACAATTTGAACAAAACGAAAAATTTACACAATATTTGTTTAAAGAGAATTTGTTTGAGGGGAAGTTTACATTGGATGATAAATGTAAAGTCGTAGAATATGAGATAATACAAATTTAGTTTGAATTTTACGAAATCAAAAAGTAGAAATCAAAAAAGGCTTCTTGTAATGTTGACATAATTCTTTAAAACAAAAAATTAAATAAAGGAAGTAATATTACTTCCTTTTATTTTATCTTTTTGATAAAATAATTGTAGGAGAAAAGAAAATGGAAGAAATGCTTGATATTTTTGATATAAATGGAAACCACCTTGGAGTAAGAACTAGAAGTTATTGCCATAGTGACGAAGCAAGACGGGGGGGGGAGTTTCATAAGGCGGTGTGGATTTGGATTAAAAATAGTAAAGGGAAGTTACTTGTTCAAAAGCGTGCAAAGTTTAAAAAGGTTCATCCGAATAAATGGGCCGCACCTTCTGCTGGACATGTAGATGCGGGGGAAAGTTGTATTGATACCTGTGTTAGAGAAACTAAAGAAGAACTAGGGTTGAATGTGAAAAAAGAGGATTTTATATTTTTAAGAGAGTGGGTTAACAAAGAAGGAATGGAACTAGCTCAAACATATCTCTTAATCGTAGATATAGAGGAAAAGGATATAGTTTTACAGAAGGAAGAGGTAAGCGAAGTGAAATGGCTGAAATATGATGAGTTTGTAAAACTTATATATAGTGACGAGTTTTGCGTTGGACAAAAATCTTATATAGACTGGATTGTGGAAGCTTTAAAATAAAGGAGAAAGATATGAACGGCATTTTATATTTTAGTGCTACGGGCAATAGTTTGCAGATAGCGAAGGCAGTGCAGGGGCGTTTCGGCGGGAAGATAATATATATTCCAAAGTACCAAGGCAATGTCAGTGAGTTTGATAGGATTTTTATAGTCACTCCTATTTATTCTTATGGAATGCCAGTGCATGTCTATGACCTTTTGCCAAGGCTAGATAAAAGCAAAGAGATAATTGTTTTGCAAAATTATGGAGGCATGGCCGCTGGTGCTGATTATTTACTATATCAGTACGCAAAAAAGCAGGGACTGAATATTAAAAGTGTATACAAATTGAAAATGCCAGAGAATTTCACCCTTACTTTCACGGTGCCTAAGTTTTATTTGAATAAGGCTTTAAAGACCTCACAAAAGCGAATAAATAAAATTCTTGATATGATAGAAAACAAAAAATATATTTTGCCTAAAAAGCAAAAAACCAGAGAACAAAAGTATTTAACGAATAAAAGCAACTGGCATCTTATAGGAAGGGACTTTAAGGCGAATGAAAATTGTGTCAAGTGTCAAAAGTGCATTTCGGTGTGCCCAGTAGGTAATATATCGTTGGTGGATGGTAAAATTGTATTTGGCGACAAGTGTGTGGCATGTTTAGGCTGTTATCATAGATGCCCACAAAAAGCAATAGAGTACAAAGGTAGGAAAAAGAAATTTAGATACATAAATCCAAACATAGATGAAAGTGAGATAGGAAAAGACATTTAAAAACGGAGATAAATATGAGTTTACTTTGGAGTCCGTGGCACGGGTGCCATAAGTGTAGTGAAGGGTGTGCGAACTGCTATGTGTATTACCTTGATAAACAAAGGGATAAAGATGCAAGCATTGTTACAAAATCGAAAACAAATTTTAATTTGCCACTTAAAAAAGATAGACAGGGGGATTACAAAATAGCCCCTAATAGTGAGGTTGCCACTTGTTTTACCTCCGATTTCTTTTTAGAAGAAGCAGACGGGTGGCGAGACGAGGCGTGGAGTATCATAAAATCCCGCCCAGATGTCAAGTTTTTGATTTGCACTAAGCGTGTGGAGAGGGTAGAAAAATGCCTGCCAAAAGACTGGGGCGAGGGCTATAAGAATGTAGCCATTGCAGTCACTTGTGAAAATCAAAAGAGGGCAGATTTTAGACTGCCGATATTTGAAAAAGTGCCTGCATTTAAAAAATTTATATTTGTGTCGCCAATCCTAGAAAAAGTAAACCTAGAAAAACATTTAAAAAGTGGTAAGTTTGATAGGGTATGTGTGGGCGGCGAATCTTATGCCTATGCGCGAGAGTGTGATTATGACTGGGTAAAAGATATTTTTGCCCAGTGTCAAAAGTATGGTGTGGAATTTGACTTTCATCAAACAGGCTCCAACTTTATTAAAGACGGTAAAAGGTATAAGATTAAACATCATGATGAATATTCGCAGGCAAAAAAGGCGATGGAAGAACTGCAAAGGAAGGCTTCTTAAAGGAAGTCTTTTTTAAGTATAGCGATAAAATTTGTGTGAAAAACACCATAATTATTATTTTCAGCGAATAAAAGTTTGATTTAGTCCAAAATTTTGATATACTTATCCTATAAAATCCCTTTGACCTTAATGGTTATAAATAGTTAAAACTAGAAATAAATTAATTTATGGAGGAAAAATGTTAAAAATTTTTGTTGACTCTGGCAGCAGTATAAAGCAAGACGAAAAAGAAAAATATGGTGTAGAACTGATACCACTTATTGTGAATATGCGAGATGAAGAATATCTTGACGGCGTGAATTTAGATTTGGACGATTTTTATAAATTTCTTATAGAGGAAAAGGGCTTTCCAAAAACCTCACTACCTAATCTAGTTGAACTAGAGGAGAGAGTAAATAAATGCGTAGAGAATGGCGACGATGTAATTATTCTCACAATTTCTTCTGGCATTTCAAGTACAAATTCTTCAATCAAAATTCTTTTTGAAGGCAATCCAAAAGTAAAGGTTATTGATAGCAAAATGGCGGTTGGTGGAATGCGCCTTATCGTTGATGAAATTAATAGGCATAAAGATGAAAGCCTTGACGAAATTGAAGCGAGGGTAAACGCCCTTATTCCTCGTATTAAGATTTTGGCAATACCAGAAACCCTTGATTATCTTCTTAGGGGCGGGCGACTTTCAAAAATGGAATGGATACTTGGCAGCATTTTAAAGATTAAGCCGATTATAGGTTTCAAAAATGGAAAGGTGACGGTGCACAGCAAAAAGATAGGGCTTGCAAATGCCATGAAATATTTGGCTGGCTCTCTAGCGGAACTTAATTATGATGATAATTATGATATAGTTGCATCTTACACCTATAATAGGGGAAATCTCGACAAACTTATTTCAATGACAGATGAGAAATATAAAGATAAAATGGTGTTTGACAACCTTGACCCTGCGATTGCAAGCCATTGGGGGCCTAACGCTTTTGGTTATGTGTTTGTAAGTAAAGAATAAAAAAGGATTATCACTATGATAATCCTTTTATTTTTCCATTTTTATCTATATCAATTTGCTCTGCAAGTGGAACTAGCGGTAATCCAGGCATAAGCATGATGTCACCAGTCGTCACCACAATAAAGCCTGCACCACCTTTTACCATAATATCTCTGACACTTACTTTAAAGTTTTGAGGTCGTGACAATAGTTTTGGATCATCGCTAAGCGAGTATTGTGTTTTTGCGATTATAATAGGCAGGTTTTCGTAACCCTGCTTTTTTATATTTCTAATAGATGCCAAGGCCTCTTTAGAAAATTCTGCACCCTTGCCACCATACACTTTTTTGACAATATCATTAATCTTAGTTTTGATATCGTCTTCAAGGTTGTATGCAAAGGTAAGTTTACTTTTTTTATTGCATTCACGAGAGACAACTTCAGCAAGCGACAACGCACCCTTTCCGCCTTTTGCATGAACATTTGCTCGCACCACAGGCACGCTCTTTTCATGGCATACACTTTCAATCAGTTTGATTTCGTTTTCTGTGTCGCTTGCGAATTCATTTATCGCCACAACAACAGGTTTATGATATATATTTTGTATGTTTTCAATATGTTTCACAAGGTTTGGCAGGCCATTGAATAGTGCGGTAACATCTTCCTTGGCAAGTTCATTCTTTCTTTTTCCACCATGATATTTAAGTGCTCTGATTGTAGCAACAAGCACAATACAATCTGGCTCTATGCCTGCAATGCGGCATTTGGTATCTAAAAACTTTTCACAGCCAAGGTCGGCACCAAAGCCAGCCTCAGTAACCACATAATCTGCAAGTGTCATAGCAGCATAAGTCGCACGAATTGAGTTGCAGCCATGTGCTATGTTCGCAAATGGGCCGCCATGTACAATGGCAGGTGTGCCTTCAAGGGTTTGCACAAGGTTTGGATTTATTGCGTCTTTAAGCAGCACCGTCATAGCACCTTCTGCGTGCAAATCGCGGGCATAAACAAGGTGTCCTTTATCGTTTTTGCCGATAATAATGTCACCTAGCCTCAGTTTCAAATCGCTTAAATCTTTGGCAAGGCAAAGAATCGCCATGATTTCACTGCTCGCGGTTATGTCAAAATTTTCCTTTCTTTCATAACTTTGGCAGCCCTTCATGTTTCCCGCCTCGGTTTTCAAAGTCATATCGCGTAGCGCTCTGTCATTCATATCCATGCATCTATGGAATAACACCTCTTTGATTTTTAAGTTGTTTCCACGGAAAATATGGTTGTCAATCATGGCACAAAGCAAGTTGTTTGCCGAGGTGATGGCATGCAAGTCGCCAGTGAAATGCAGGTTCATGTCTGCCATAGGCACTACCTGTGCATAGCCGCCACCAGTAGCACCGCCTTTCACCCCAAACACGGGGCCAAGGGATGGCTCCCTAAGTGCAAGGCAAACCTTCATTCCAAGTTCGGCCATCCCGTCAGCAAGGCCGATAGACACAGTGGTCTTTCCTTCGCCGGCAGGGGTGGGATTGATTGCGGTGACTAAAATCAGTTTTGATTTTTTGGTCTTAAATTTTTCAAGTTTAATCTTTGCCTTGTAATTTCCATATAGTTCGAGGCTTTCCTCGTTTAGTCCCAGTTTTGATGCGATATCTCTAATATCTTTGAGTTTACATTTTTCTGCAATTTCAATATCTGTCAGCATTGCTTTGCACCTCCAAATTTTGTTAGCCTTGAATTGAGCCTACCGTTCTAGGGAAAAGTTGCACATCCCTAATATTGCTAATTCCAGTAAGATACATAACAAGTCTCTCAAATCCTAGGCCATAGCCAGAATGTATGTTTGTACCATAACGGCGGGTATCAAGATACCACGCATAATCTTCTTTCTTAAGGCCAAGTTCCTCCATACGGGCAAGAAGTTTATCAAGACGCTCCTCGCGTTGGCTTCCGCCACAAAGTTCACCAATACCTGGCACAAGCATGTCCACGGCAGCCACGGTTTTTCCGTCATCGTTTTGACGCATATAGAAGGCTTTAATGTCTTTAGGGTAGTTTTTAAGGAATACCGGTTTTTTATAAACCTCTTCGGTTAGATAGCGTTCGTGTTCGCTTTGAAGATCGGTGCCCCAAGAAACAGGGAATACAAATCTGTTCTTCACTTTTTCAAGTTCCTTAATAGCCTCAGTATAATCAAGACGAACAAAGTCATTACTTATAATGTTATTAAGTCTTTCAAGAAGGCCTGTGTCCACAAACTTATTTAAAAATTCAAGTTCATGAGGGCATTCTTCCATGACATAGCGGATCACATATTTCACCATGGCCTCTTCATTGTCCATAAGTTCATCAAGGTCACAAAAACACATTTCTGGTTCCATCATCCAAAATTCTGCTGCGTGACGGGTGGTGTTGGAATTTTCAGCACGGAAGGTAGGGCCAAAGGTATATGTTTTGCCAAAAGCATGAGTTAGGGTCTCTTCATGAAGTTGCCCAGATACCGTAAGTGCCACCTTTTTTCCAAAGAAGTCCTTACTGTAATCCACCTTGCCCTCTTTTGCCACTCTGTTAAGGTCAAGGGTGGTTACTTCAAACATTTCGCCAGCGCCTTCGCAGTCGTTGGCGGTGATAATAGGTGTGTGGAGGTATACAAAGTTTTGCTCGTTAAAAAATTTGTGAATGGCAAATGCGGCTACTGAACGCACTCTAAATACTGCGTTAAAAAGGTTGCCTCTTGCACGGATTGTTGGAATGGTGCGCAAAAATTCCACTGTGTGTCTTTTCTTTTGAAGAGGGTAGTCGCTATCACTCTCACCAAGAATTACAACCTTGCTAGCATTAATTTCAAAAGGTTGTTGAGCAGAAGGAGTGAGAATAAGCCTGCCTTGTACTTCAAAAGACGCGCCAACATTTTGTTTTACCACTTCGTCATAGTTTTTAAGTTTATCTTTTTCAACTACAATTTGAACGCTTTTAAAAGCACCATCATTAAGTTCTATGAAAGCGATATTTTTGCTATCACGCACGGTGCGTGCCCAGCCGCATACGGTAATCTCTTTGTCAGCATACTTTGCAAAAGTTTTGTGTAAATCTCTAATTTCAATTCTTTTCATATTTTTCTCCTTTTATGGATTTAATCTGTCTGGGCCGCGGAAGACATACATTGCCTCTTTAAGACTTGGAAGATTAAGTAGTAGCATTAAAAATCTGTCAAGCCCAAGCCCAAATCCGCCGTGTGGTGGACAGCCGTTTTTAAAGAAGTTGATGTAGTCTGTCATTGGGGTTGGGTCAATGCCTCTATCCTCAATTTGTTTTTTCAAAATGTCTGGGCGGTGCTCACGCTGTGCACCAGAAGTAAGTTCTACATCCTTAAAGTATAGGTCATAAGATTTTGAGTAAGTAGGCTCATCCTCTTTTGCCATGGTATAGAAGGCACGCACAGCAGAAGGGTATTCGTTTACAAAGAAGAACTGGTGCCCATTCTTTTCTTCCATATATTTGCAAAGTGCAATCTCTTGTTCAGTAGTGAAATCGTCACCGTCTTTGATGTCAAGTCCCAATCCTCTTAAAATTACATATGCCTCTTTTACAGTAATCCTTGGGAAAGGCAGAGTAGGAACAATTATATCAACGCCGAGAAGTTCCTTCACTTTGTCGCCAAGTTTATCTGCCACCTCTTTAATTGCGTATGCAAGCATTTCTTCCTGCACCTTCATTACATCTTCCTCGGAGGAAACATAACTCATTTCAATATCAAAACCGCTGAACTCTGTTGCGTGTTTTTTTGTATGCGACTTTTCTGCTCTAAATACAGGTGTATTGATAAACACTTTTTCAAAGCCTGCTGCCATTGCCATTTGTTTGTAGAACTGTGGGCTTTGAATAAGGTAGGCTTTTTTGTCAAAGTATTTTACTTCAAACACATCACTACCACCTTCGCTGGATGCACCAATAAGTGTTGGTGTGTGAATTTCAATAAAGCCGTGATCAATGCAATACTGCCTCATTGCTTGATTAAGCACTGTTTCCACTTGGAATATGAGTGCCTTTTCAGGGCTTCTTAGGTCAATCCAGCGGTAGTCAAGGCGTTGGTCTATCGAACTTTCTGGTCCGATAGGGAATGCCTCCGCATGACTGGTTATTTCCACTTTTTCTGGAATTATCTCCATTCCGCCAAGTTTTACATAGTCGTTTTTCACTGCCATACCTTTAATTTTTACGGTAGACTCTAATGTTGCATGTGAAAAGATTTCCGCAATTTCCGGATGTTCTTCCTTAACCACTGTTATTTGAATTTTGCCAGAAAGGTCGCGAATTACAATAAATTGCATGCTTTTCTTGTCTCTAAGATTTTCTATCCAGCCTTGAATTTCTACTGGTCCCTCTTTAATTTCTGATATCTTCATAATTTCTCCTTTTAATAAAAAACGCCCAAATGCGTTATCGCATTAGGACGAAAAATATAATTTCCGCGGTGCCACCTAATTTGTCAAATGACCACTCTTTATTTTTGTTCAAACTCCAAAGTGTCCTTCATTTTGATTGTTTCCAGTGCACTTTCACCCCGACGCACCTCTCTTTAGAAAACAAGCCCTCAAAATTACTCTCTTTTTCATCGCTTGATATACGCCATTCTAACACAATAATTTTTTAATGTCAATCATTTGTATATGCTAAAATTGTCATATTTTTATAATTTCTTTAACATATATTGAATTTGCCTCATATCAAAAAATATGGAGAAATTTATGAGAGTTTTAAAAAAGTATGCGTTTTCGCTTTTTATGCTGCTTGCACTTATTATAGGGACTATCATAGGTCTTTTTGCAAGTGATGGCTTTGTTAATACCATCGCACCGCTGGGCGATATATTTGTAAACCTTATGTTTACACTGGTTGTGCCACTGGTGTTTTTCACAATCACTGCCAGTATTGCCAATATGGATAAGAAGGCAAAACTATCAAAGATACTGACAAAAACAATAGTTGTATTCATTATTACAAGTTTAATAAGTTCACTTCTTGCACTGTTTGGTGTGCTTATCGTGAAGCCTACTGCAAACATAACGCCCGTGGAAGGGGAGGTGCAGGAACCAGTAGGATTTTTAGATGCACTAAGTAAGGCAATCACCGTGCCAGACTTTTTTAACTTGCTGTCCAAGTCGCATATGCTTGCACTTATAATCTTTTCTATTATACTTGGCATCTGCCTTCGTAAAGTCGATAAAGAAAATAGAATTGGCAAAGGCCTTGAAGTAATTTCAAATGCCATGTTAAAGTTTGTTAAGATTGTAATGTACTACGCACCTATCGGGGTTTGTGCATACTTTGCTTGCCTAGTCAAATCCTTTGGTGGAGATATTATAACAAGTTATCTAAAAACGCTTTTAATATACCTTGTTGTTTCAGCGATATATTTCCTTGTTTTCTACACTTTGTATGCCTTTGTGGCGGGTGGAAAAAATGGTGTAAAAAACTTCTATCGCCATATATTCAAATCCTTTGTCACCTCACTTGCCACTCAGTCGTCACTTGCCTCCCTGCCTTCTAACATGGAGGTGGCGGATGACATGGGTATAGACAAAACTGTGAGCAAGGTCTCTCTTCCACTTGCAAGCACAATTCATATGGAAGGCTCATCTATTGCGTCAATATTAAAAATATTCTTCCTATTCAGTATATTCAACATGCCACAAAGTTTTGGCGGGGTCCTTGTCGCAGTCCTTATTGCAGTGCTTAGCGGTGTTGTTATGTCGGGTATTCCAGGCGGCGGACTTATAGGTGAAATGCTGATAGTCTCACTCTACGGTTTTCCAACAAGTGCCTTCACAATGATTGCAACAATAGGCTGGATTGTAGACGCCCCTGCCACCATGATGAATGTCTGTGGTGATATTCCAAGCACTATGCTTATCGAGAAATGGGTTAATCGTAAAAAGAAAGAAAAGAAAGCTAAAAATGGTAAAGAGACACCACCAAAGGAACTTCCGCCACCAGAAATTCCACAAGAGGAGGAAAAAACCGAATTGCCACCAGACGAGAACTCGGCGGAAACAGCAAAACAAGAAAATATAAAAGAAGAAAAGCCATAAACATATGGCTTTTTATTTTGTCCAATTTTTTAAATGTGGTAGAATAACAATAGGTGGAACATGTTTGATAGAAAGAAATTAAAAGCGACAAGAAAGGAAATGGCGAAAAAAGAGGAAATACATTTTGACAGTGATGATAACGCTCTTATCACGGTGAAGGCTGATAAAGACGAGCAGTTATTTTCCTCTTATGATTATGACAATAATGAAAAACTTAATGAAGAACTTGCGGAGTACATTTGGGACAAGGCTAGATTTGTTCCTGCAAAAAGCGACATAAGAATAAAGGTTTATGCCAGCGAGAAAGCAAATAAAAAGGAAATAGAAAACGCTATTCACAACAAGTTTAAAAAGGAGTATCTTGAACTCAAAGAGGAGAAAAAGAAAAATGCACTTTTCAGTCTGTCCATGCTTATTGCAGGGCTTTTATTCCTTGGCGTTTTGTACCTATCATATCTGTTTTTTAGAAATGAATTTTTAGATGTGATTTTAGAAATTATAGTTTGGGTGTTTTTGTGGGAAGCGACAGATGCATTCTTTCTTCAAAGGGCGTCTATGAGGAGGAAGCAATTTATTCTATTAAAGCTTTGTGCGTCCAATGTGGAAGTGATTAAGAAAAGAACAAAGAAACTAACAACTGACGATGAAAAAAAATAAAACAGCAAATTAGGCTGTTTTATTTTTAAATAAATTAGAACTATGTTAAAATTAAATTAAGAGGGAGGATTTATGTCAAAAAACAATTTGAAACAAGTGGACTACGAGGTTTATGAGGCGATAAAGGCGGAGGAAAAGCGCCAAAGGGAGCATATTGAACTTATCGCTAGTGAGAATTTCACGAGTAAAGCGGTGCGAGAGGCCGTGGGTAGCGTGCTGACAAATAAGTATGCAGAAGGCTATCCAAATAAACGCTATTATTGCGGCTGTGAAAATATTGATAAGGTTGAGACTCTTGCGATAGAGCGTGCGAAAAAGTTGTTTCATGCTGAGCATGCGAATGTGCAGCCACATTCGGGTGCAAACGCAAACTTTGCTGTCTATGTCGCGCTTTTAAAACCGGGTGATACTATACTCGGGATGTCTCTTCCCGCAGGCGGACACCTTACACACGGAACGAAGGTGAATGTGTCGGGTAAGATTTACAATGCGGTTGCCTATGACCTTAACCCTGATACTGAGAGACTTGATTATGATGAAATAGAACGCCTTGCTTTAAAACATAAGCCAAAACTGATTATTGCAGGTGCAAGTGCCTATCCTAGAAAGATAGATTTTAAACGCTTTAGGGAAATTGCTGATAAGGTGGGTGCCTATTTAATGGTGGATATGGCGCATATAGCGGGTCTCGTTGCGGCGGGGCTTCATGAAAATCCATGTAAGTATGCCGATGTTGTAACAACCACCACCCACAAAACTTTAAGAGGACCACGCGGGGGAATGATTTTATGCAAGGCCGAACTTGCGAAAAAGATAGATAGTGCGGTATTTCCAGGCACACAAGGCGGCCCACTTGAACATATTATTGCGGGGAAAGCGGTAATGCTGCAAGAGGCTTTGCAACCAGAGTTTAAAGAGTACCAAAAACAAGTCGTTAAAAATTGTAAGACGCTTGCCAGTGAACTTAAAAAACTTGGTTTCAGACTTGTGTCGGGCGGCACAGATAATCATCTTATGCTTGTTGATTTAACGCCATTTAATTGCACAGGAAAAGAGGCGGCAGAACTTTTGCACGCAGCAAATATTACTACAAATAAAAACTCTATACCTAATGAAAAATTGGGGCCTACTGTTACAAGTGGACTTCGCTTAGGTACCGCTGCGGTGACAACACTGGGAATGAGAGAAGAGGAAATGAAAGAGATCGCAAAAATGATTTATGAAATTGTAACAAATAAAGAAAAAGCGGTGCCAAAAGTAAGAAAACAAGTGCTTGCACTTATGAAACGATTTCCACAAGTATGACAATAAAAAAAAGACTAACCAAGTCTTGCGGTTAGTCTTTTTATTTGTTCTTTTAAGCCGTTGTTATCTTCAATTTTTATGTCGTCAGTGTTTAAGACTGTAATTATATTGTCGTCCCTTAATGGTGCATTCAACTTTTTCAATATAAAACGACCTTGCTTTATGGGTGAATCCTCATTGCTACAACCTTGTAGTGATTCGCAAGCACTGCCTCCACCCAATATTATTAAAGCAGAAGTTTTTTCTTTAAAGTTATGCTTAATGCCTAGGTGCTTTTTGTTATTATACATGAAATTAAATCTTGAAATAAGGTTAAATACCGCTGATGTGGCATTTGAATAAAAGATAGGGAAGGCTAAAATAATTATGTCGAAATCATCTCTTAAAATGTCTTGAAATTTATCTTTCACAACGCAGCCCGCTGCCCTTTCACAGCCTCCGCAATCAATACAGGTCTGGCAGCCTTTGTTATCTGAAGAAAGGTGAGCATACAAATTTATCACTTCTGTTTCACCGTCAAAAAACTCCTTAAAAATATTTACTACTTTCATTGTGTTGCCATTTGCTTTTGGACTACCATTAATTATCAATGCTTTTTTCATCTATATTGCACCTCTTTTATATGTTATCATCAAACTATTATAAAGTCAAATAATCTATCTTTTATAGAAATATTTATAAAAACATTACAAAACATTAAAGAATGTGATATAATAAAAATATGAAAGACTTTAGGTTTTAAAGTCGCTGATTATGGATTTTGTTTTGAAGAAAAGGGGAGAAGATGAAAAACGAAATTTTAAATTTTATGAAAGGTTTTCGCAATCTTGCAGATGAGGAAATTGCCATTTTAAATGAAAGCAATATTTTAAATTCAGAATTTAAAATAAATCTTCAAAAAGATAAGACTAAAGCAAATATTACATCTGACAAAAAATTTTATTTGCAAAAGGGGGATTTGATTATAAAATTTCAATTTGATGAACAAACGCAAAGGCTTGCCATTTACCCTTCATGCGATTTTCGAAAGAGCGATGAGTATATTATTTCAAACATCGACAATTTGCCAGTTCAAAAAATTGATTATTATTGCAATTCAACTTTTAAGAACTTAGCCATTATGCTAGATAACGCTTCTTATCAAACTGAAGTAACAAGAAAGGAAAAATTTTTCAATAAAAAATATATAGACGAAGTGGTTATTTCAAAATATAAGGAGATAAATTAATATGATTGAAACAAACAGATTAATTTTAAGGCCTATGACACAAGACGATTTAGAAGACTTTTATGATATTTTTAAGTCAGAGCAGGTGGGAAGATTTGTGCATAGAATGTCTCACGAAGCAGCGGAAAGATATTTTGAAAAAAAGAAAAAGTCTGAGCCAAATCCATATAGTTTTGCCGTTGTACTAAAAGAAAACAACAAAATGATCGGAACATGTGGGGTTAAATTAAATAAGGATAATAATTGTGGTGAACTTTCTTATGTGTTTAACGCAGATTATTGGAATAAAGGGTATTGTACAGAGGCATGCAAAGCGGTGGTAAAATATTGTTTTATAGAGGGAGGTATGCATAGAATTGAAGCGGATTGCTTTGAAGATAATTACGCCTCGACTAAAATATTACAAGAAAAACTGCTTATGAATTACGAAGGCAGTATTAAGAATTACGCCTTTAACGAGGCAACTCAAAAAATAACAGCGTTTAAATTTTTTGGCATTACAAAGGAAGAGTATTTAAAAAAATGCATATAAATGAATAAAAGTTGCCGTTTATGGATTTTATTTTGAAGAAAAGGAGTAATCATGAGAATATTTTTAGCAGGTGCAGTTAGTTCTACCGATAAAAAACAGTTGAATAAATATCAAACGTATAGAAATGTTTTGATAGATTGTTTTGAAAATGTAGAATTGATCACCCCCGATGATATTTGGAATTTTAGAGAGAAATGTATAGCAAACAATCCGAATCGTAATAAGTTAGAAATTGACAAGGTAATGGTGGATTACGACCTTGATTGTGTTCGTAACAGTGATTTGATTGTGTGTGACTTATCAGCACTTTCTACTGGAATGGGGTTAGAACTTGGCGTTGCACATGAAAGAAATAAAGAGGTTGTTTTTTGCTATGAAGAAACATCGTATATCAGTAATATGGTAACGGGGGCATATCCTAATGCTACTTTTATTGCGTACTCAAATTTAAACGATTTATCTATAAAGTTAAGAGAAAATCTAAATATAAATGGTAAAGACAATTTAAAGAAATAAAAAAGAATGGTAAATGCCATTCTTTTTTCTGGTAGAGATGAGTGGCGAAGTATCAACTAGGTTGCCTTAAATTTGCCTTGCTCATAATAAAAAAAAGAAGTTGCGTTTTCGCCACTCCTTCTCTGGTAGACCTCTAGTGGACTCGTTACGAGCGAAAGCGAGTGGCCGAGCGCATCTGCTTCTTGTCCGCTCCGACAGCGCCCCCACCTTATATCAAATAAATTTGATGCGTAAACTAACAGGGTGCCACCCTGATGCAAAGTTTCACTTTGCGTGCTACCTTGCAGCACAAGGTGGGGTGGCAAAATAAAAAATAGCCTCAAACGGGCTATTTTCTGGTAGACTTGAGTGGACTCGAACCACCGACCCCCACCTTATCAGGGTGGTGCTCTAACCGACTGAGCTACAAGTCTATAATGCGTTTTAAGAAGCGGTCTTTATCTCAAGAGGGATTATATGAGGAAAAAGAAAATATATTTTGCTTCTTTAATTAACGCAATAGAATTATACCTTGAATTAACCTTCAAGTCAACCATTTTTTGTTATTTTATTGAAATTTTTTCACAGTTATATCAAAAGAGAAGTTTATCGACGGGCATTCAAAGTGTAAAACGCCTTCAAAATTGTTATCTAGATAGAATATTTTAAATTCTTGCGAAATGCAATCGGTATCATATAGTATGTCTTGAATATCTTGCTCAGTGTTATTTTTGTCTACAACAGTTAAGGTGAAATATGTATTATTTTGAGAAAAGATTGTATTGTTTTCGTAATATCCTCCATTCAGTACTGAAACAATAAACGAGTAATTTTGTTTGTGTTGAGCAGAAACAACAATATTGCATCCTGCGTAACACACTTCACCATTATATGAAGCGGAGCCTCTTAAATATGTACTTCCTTCACTAAGTGCAACAACTTTGTTGTTTTCTACTAAAGCAATGGAAGTGTTTGCAATAGAGAAAAAGACTTCTGCGTCATCATAGTTTACTTCATAATCTATATAAATGCTTTCTCCAATTTCAAGATATATGTCTTTAATAGTGAAGGTGAGTGGCTGGGCCTTGGGAACAGAAAACAAAAGGAAGGCAAGGCACGAGAAAATGCTCACCAAAAAGCAGAACAAAGCAGACAATATGATTTTAAAGTTTCTTGTAAAAATCATATGTCTATTTTAGTCGAAATTTGTTTTAAGTCAAAATAATATCGCGAAATAGTGCTTAGAAGAGTGGCTTTTCCATATCTTTTGGAGCCTCAAGGTGCATAAGTTTAAGAATGGTAGGCGCGATATTTGCAAGGGTGCCATGTTTTTTCAGTTTCGTTTTTTTATTTTTCTCGCTTACAAGTATAAAAGGCACTTTGTTGGTTGTGTGTGAAGTGATAGGGTTGCCATCCTTGTCAATCATTTCTTCTGCGTTACCATGGTCAGCGGTGATAATACATTCTCCACCAGCCATAAGAGTGGCGAGAGCCAAAGCGTATGCCTGTTTTTCTACACAGGTGACTGCCTCTTTTGTCGCTTCAAAATTGCCGGTATGCCCAACCATATCAGGATTAGAGTAGTTTACAAGTATAAAGTCATATTTATTTGATGCAATCGCGTCAAGGGTGTTTTCTGTAATTTCAAGTGCACGCATTTTAGGATAATACGCATAACTATTTGTGTCTATTGTGTCAATCAGTTTTCGAGTTTCTCCCTTGTATTGAACATCTGACATCCCATTGAAGAAATAGGTAACATGCATGTATTTTGTAGTTTCGGCAATATGGAATTGAGTTTTTTCCTCTTTTGAAAGAATTTCGGCAAGATTGTTATCCACAGATTTAGGTGGATACGCAGTGTTTAAGTGTGCTAAATTATCAGCATATTGCACCATTTGAGTGAAAAGAAAGTTTTTGAGCTTTTTTGTTTTAAATTCCTTAAATTTAGGATCGGTGAACGCAAAAGTAATCTCACGCTCTCTATCCGTTCGAAAATTATAGAATATTAAACTGTCGCCGTCCTGCACGCGAGCGTTTTCACCAATAACAAAAGGCTCAATAAATTCATCTGTGATACCGCGCTGATAACTTGTTTTCACAGCATCCATTGCACTTTTTGCCTTTTCTCCCTTTCCAAAAACAAGAAGGTCATACATTTTCTGTACTCTATCGTATCTCAGTTCTCGGTCAAGTAAAACTCGGCCAACAACTGTGCCAATACTTGCATTTGTACCAGAGATAATGTTTTCTAACTCCGAAATGTATTTTTTTGCACTTTTGGGTGGAGTGTCTCTGCCATCAGGAAAGGCGTGAATATATATGTGAGGTATATCATAGTTTTTAGCAAGACGAAGTATTGCAAAAAGATGCGCGATATCAGCATGCACTCGTCCGTCTGAAATTATTCCCATAATGTGAAGATTGGATTTGTTCTTTTCTGCATGCCTCATTGCTTTAATAAGGGCGGGATTTTTAAAAAAGTTGCCATTTGCAATTTCAGTGTCAATAAGTTTTAAGTCTTGTAAAACAACTCTTCCACTTCCAATAGTTAAGTGTCCAGCCTCGGAATTACCCATTTGTCCATCCGGAAGGCCTACCGCCTCGCCGCTTGCCTCCAACTCGGTATGTGGATACATCTTTAAAAGTTTGTCGAGGTTAGGTGTTCCTGCCGCTTTTATCGCATTGCCAAATTTCTTTTTAGAAAGGCCGAAGCCGTCTAAAATTACGAGTGTTACCATAATTTCTCCTAATAACAGTATTTTATATCTTTTCATCATGCTTTGTCAAACCGATAGTAATATGCATATAAATATTTGTAGGGAGAAAAAATGATAAATATACATAATTTAGATAATAGGACAGAGGTGTTGATTGAAAATCCGACTCCTCCGCAGCCTACTACTCAGCCACAGCCAGTGGTAACGCCAAGGCCTACGCCAGCACCTGTGAATAATCCCATAAGTAACGAAGAGGGTGTGGTGCTTGCGTGCAGGCTTTATAAAATGTCAAAGATATTAAATCTACTATACCAGCCATTATACTCAATTAACTTCGACCCTATTTTTTTGACACTAATGAGTGAAAATGATAGGGTGACTGAACTTGCACTTAGTGTCAGCGTAAGATTAGGCGGGCGAAATAATTGCCGTTGTCAAAGGTTACCGCTGCCTGTGCTTGGCGGAAATATTTGTACTGGGTTTCGCACGGTAAATGGTTATCTTGACGACATGCTGGTGGTGGCAAACACTCTTTCAAGAGGGGGCTTCACAGCAGAAGTAAACAGAGAAATTTCGGAGATAATTACGTTAATAAATTCTCAAAAAAATGCAATAGAAATTAGAATAATTAATTGCAGAAATTAAAAAAAATAATAAAAAAATCGAAAAATAATTAATTTTTTTCGATTTTTTATTTAATTTTCTATTTAATCAAATAAATTATATCTTTCTTTGTGAATAACTGCATTAAATATTTTATTTTTTGAATCGGGGTATTTTTCATCGAATTTTTTTAATATTTCTTTTGCTTTTTCTCGCTGCGTTTTGTGGTCCACTTTGCATATGTTTTGTAAAACTGGAAGACTTGCACTTGCAGAAATGATTTCCTGCTCACTTGAATAAAGAAGGGGGCGTATAACATAGAGGTCTGTATTAGATAGATAACTTATAGGTTTAAAGGTGGACAAGCGCCCTTCAAAGAAAAGTGAAATGATAAAAGTTTCAATAAGGTCATCTTTGTGATGCCCTAACGCCACTTTATTGCATCCCAGTTCTTTTGCCTTACTATTCAAAATACCGCGTCTCATGTTTGCACATAAACTACAAGGATTCTTCTCTTTTTTCAGGTCAAAAACCACTTCAAAGACATTTGAAGGCACCAAATGAAACTCCACTCCTATCTCCCCACAAAACGCCCTTATTTTGCTGTAATCCATTTGGCCGCCACTAAGGTCAACACTTATAGCCACAATGTCAAATTTTTCTTTACTAAAATTTCTGTAACGGGCAAGAGCGGACAAAAGTACAAGGCTATCCTTGCCCCCTGACACTCCTACCGCAATTTTGTCACCGTCTTCAATTAAGTTGTTTTCTTGGCATACCTTTCGTAATGCACTTAGTATTTTTTGCATAAACCGCCTCTTTTCAAGAAAAATATAGCAAAATTAATTAAAAATTGCAATAAAAAATAAAAATTAAATTTTTTGATTTTTTTAGGAAATAAAAATTTGCTAAAAAATATTACTTTATGCAAATAATATTTATTATTTTATTAATAATAATTTTAGTAATTTATTTGACAATTTTCTCCAGCAAAACTATACTTTTTACATAAAGTTTAATTTTGTGATTTTTGAAGGGATGATTGTTTCCAAATTACAAACATTAAACAAGGAGGAAAGATGAAAAAGTTTTGGCTAGGACTTTTAAGTACGATTGTTCTTCTTGGCGGAAGTTTGGCGTTCACAGCATGCGATACGCCAAAACTTTCTATTGAACTTAGCGACACCCACACTGAGATTTGTCTTAATGATGACAGTGAGAAGGTTACCACAGTAGTTGCAACAGTAAAGGGCATTGATAGAGGGGAGGTATCAGTTTCTTCAAACTACCCTGATACTGCCATTGCAACTGCGGAGTATTCAACCGTTGCTGGTGGAAATGTTATCACCATAAAAGCAGTAGGAAAAGGTGACGCCGAAATATATGTTACAAGCAAAGATGATGCAACCGTATCGTCTACTATTTCTGTGTCAGTATACAATCGCACAACATCAATTAGCCAAAACCCAGATAAAAGCCACGCTTATGTCATAAAAGGACAGGACAATGAACTTAGCACAAACCTCCTTGTTAAGAAAGAACCTGCTCAAGATGCGAGAGGGGATGTAACTTGGAAAATTGATAATGAATTTAATAGTTTTGTTGAAGACGGCTTAATTTCTCTCAACGGAGATATTTTGACAGTAAGTGCGGAGTATGGCGAGCCAGTAATCAAACTAGTTGCTTCTGTGGAGGGCGTTGATGATGCCCCTGTGGAACTTGCTGTTATGGAACCATTAGGAATAGTCGGCGATTTATCAATGTCATATTCAGGCCAAGGCTTTACAGCGATTGACTATGATAAAGCCTTAGGCATAGTGTCCAACATTTCAAATGACGAAAACTACATTGTCTATGTAAAGGTAAGTTTGCCTACAATGGATGCGGTATTACCACCAGTGCAATACATAGCCTATGACAAAGATAAGGCAGACAAAGATAACTATAAGAAAGATAATGACGAGCTTAGCGTAAGACTTAGTGATACAAGAAGAAATGTTGACGAAAAAACAACTGATTATATATTTGAGATTAAGGCTAAAAATCATTATGTCAACAATGTGTTTAGCGTTTACTTTGACCTTGGATATAAAGACCTTGCTTATAGCAATCAGACCAAGGCCTTTAAGGTCAGCTGCTTTGAGAAGATAGAGAAACTTAGTGTTATTAAGGAAAATGGGCAATCTCTTTCAAATGAAAATAGTGAAGACATCTTTACCACATATAATTTTGCTTTTGGTGGGAAGTACACTGTTCAATTTACTCCAGATATACCAACCGCGACAAAACTTTATACAATAGAGGTTAAATACCCAATCAGCGGAAGACTTGATGATTTGCAGTTTTATCTTCCAAACAACTTTGACAGAGTACATTTCACACAAGACGGAATGACTTTTAGGTCAGATAAAATTTCAGCAAGCACATTGTATATACTCGCTGGTGTTCAATCTCCTATCAAAAATGTAGAAGTTAAATTTATTTCGGATGAAAACGAAAAGGCTGTCTGCCAAACAAAATTCAATCTAATTCCAACAGCAGCAAATCTTGAATTTGCAGGGGATTATAACGTAAAACTGGACAGCACCAATCTTAATCCAGTTAGATTCCCAGCAGACCCAAATGTCAATTTCACTTTGGAGGGTGAAGACAGCACCAATCTTCTGTCGATTGAAACAGAAGGCGATGGGTTTACTGCAAGAATTGAGCAAAACGGAAATACTACAAATTCTGTAAACTTTAAGGTGGTATTCACCGTAAACAAACAAAACGCAAGCGGCAGTGGTAGATACAGAATTGTACATAGAAATGGTATGACAAGCCAGTGGTATAATGTCAACCTCTATGTGCCAATGAGTGATATTACAGTGTCAATCAATAATTCAAACGGTGGCGTAACCAAATACCTGCCAATTTCAGATAGCGATTCGTCGGTAGGCAATTTTGCAGGGCTTTATCT
>CANBAL010000002.1 GCA_947366545.1 uncultured Clostridia bacterium | reverse complement strand
AAGAGGAAGCCAAAAAACTTGTTTTAGACCCATATTACTTTGCCACCATGCTTGTTGAAGAGGGGTATGCAGACGGTATGGTCGCAGGTGCTGAGGCAACCACAGCCGATACCATTCGCCCAGCATTGCAAATCATAAAGACAGCGAAGAAGGGCAAAAAAATATCTTCAAGTTTTCTGGTGTATGGTAAGAATAAATTTTTAAAGAAAAAGGCACTTGTTATTTCAGATTGCGGAATTATGCCAAATCCTAGCGTGGACGAAGTAGTGCAGATTGCAACTGATAGCGTAGAGACTTATTCACTCCTAGGCCTTGAAAATCCAAAGGTGGCCTTCCTGTCCTATTCAACAAATGGCAGCAGCGAGGGTGAAAGCGTTGAGAAAATGCGTAACGCCTATGCTAAGTTTAAAAAGAGCGGTATAAAGTGTGATGGAGAACTGCAGTTTGATGCTGCCATGGTGCCAAATGTAGCAAAAATAAAATGCCCAGACAGTCCACTTGAAGGTGATGCAAATATTCTTATTCTTCCAAATCTTGATACGGGGAATATAATGTATAAAACTCTCCAGTATGTAGGCGGACTTAAAGCGATAGGGCCAATTATACAAGGCCTTAATAAACCAGTAAATGACCTGTCGCGTGGATGCAGCGTAGATGATATAATAATGACAACAGTAATTACAGTGCTTCAATGTAAAAAGGAGGAAAAATGAAAGTATTAGTAATAAACGCAGGTTCAAGTTCAATTAAGTATCAACTTATTGACATGAAAAATGAAAATGTAGTGGCAAAAGGCCTAGTAGAGAAGATAGGAATACCTGATTCTCAGCTTACTCATAAAATCAATGGACAGGCTTATGAGATTAAGAAGGACTTAAAAGACCATGCCGAAGGGTTAAAACTTGTTTTGAAAACCCTTCAAGACCCAAAGATAGGCGCAATCAAATCTCTTGATGAAATTGACGCAATAGGTCATCGTGTTCTTCATGGTGGTACTCTTTATAGCACGGCAACACTTGTTACTCCAAAGGTAATTAAAGACCTTGAAAAACTCATCCCACTTGGTCCATTACATATGCCAGCAAATATAGAGGGGATTAAGGCTTGCCAAAAAGTTATGAAGGGCAAACCAAATGTGGCATTGTTTGATACAGGTTTCCATGCAACCATGCCAGATTATGCATCCACCTATGCTGTTCCATATGAATGGAAGGAAAAATATGGCGTAAGAAAATATGGTTTCCATGGAATGAGCCATGAGTTCATAGCAAGTGAAGTTGCTCGCATCACAGGCAAAAAGAATTTAAGAATAATCAACTGCCATATAGGAAATGGTGCCAGCGTATGTGCTATTAAAAATGGTAAGTGCGTAGACACTTCAATGGGACTTACTCCACTTGAAGGACTTATGATGGGTACAAGATGTGGAGATATAGATCCCGCAGTTGCTGAATTTGTTATGAACAAAACTGGTATGAGCATAAGTGAGTTTATAAACATTGCAAATAAGAAAAGTGGTTTCCTCGGCGTAAGTGGCGTAACCAATGATATTCGTGATGTTATGAAAGCAATGAATGAGGGCAATGCTCGTGCAAAACTTGCTTATGATATGTTCAATTATCGTATCAAAAAATATATCGGCTCTTACGCAGCAGCAATGGGTGGAGTTGATGTAATTGTGTTCACAGCAGGCAGCGGGGAAAACCGTGATGAAGTTCGTGAAGAAGTTATGAAAGATATGGAATTCCTTGGCGTTGACTTTGATGAAAAAGCAAATAAAAACTTTAAACGCGGGGAGGTAAACCTTCTTTCGAAGAAGAAGTCCAAGGTTAAGGTATATATGATACCAACAAATGAGGAACTTTTAATTGCCCGTGAAACTGCACGCGTAGTTAAAAACTCAAAATAAAATGTAAAAACACTTGACAAAGGCGAAAGAAATACATATACTTAGCAAAGTAAGATAGTTAAAGGAGGAGAAAATGGCTGTTCCAAAGGGTAAAGTATCTAAGGCAAGAAGAAATTCAAGAAATTCTGCAAATTTTAAAGCAAATGCACCTACGCTTGTAGAGTGTCCAAAATGTCATGAATTAAAGGCTCCACATAAGGTTTGTCCAAAATGTGGCACTTATAAGAATGAAACAGTTGTAGATACTGAAAAGAAGAAAAAATAAAAAGCATCTCGTTCACATTTTTTACGCGCGGTTTCGCACCTATGGTGCTGCAAAGGCGATGAAAAAATGCAAACTTCGATGCCGAAGAAAAAAAGGTGAGATAAACAAAAAAGTGGCAAAGCCACTTTTTTTATTTCTATAAATCTTCAAATTCATCAGTTATTTTTTTGTACGCTACTTGTGACTCAGTATGATTCTCAAGTAATATATTTTTCTTTTCTTGTACGATTTTTTCTTTTACCATTTTCAAAATTTTCGCTGCATATTCAAATTCTTCTTCAGGAATATCCTTTAAGTTTGCGACACGCTGATTCAAAATATAACGCAACTCATCAACATACTCTTTGTATGTGTTATCTTTAAACATTTCCGTAGGTAATGATTTAAAATCTTCTGGGCAATCTCTCAAAATTTCAATCCAGGGTATATACTCACAATATGATCCCTGTTTTCCATATCTTTCTGTAACATCTCCATTTAATTTAGCACCCAAAATAATTCCTTTTGTTAAATTTACTACTCTCCAATTTTGATTGCCATCATTGACAATAATATAGTCGCAAAGAGAGCTTTTGTCTAGTCCCTTTTGCATATCTTTCACAGAGAATGGACCACATTGAGTTCTCCCATTTTCATCTACGATATATAAACCATTTTTTCTATCGACAATTTCCCACATAATCTTACTCCTTTTATGTAATGATTATAACATGGGGAGGACAATCTGTCAATACTCAAATTAAAAAAAAGCGTAACAACCTTACGCCTTTTTAAAATTACTTTTTTTATTCTTTCTAAGTTCTTCGCCTTCAAGAAGTAGTTTAAATTCAAGTTCAAGCCAAGCGAGATAATCTTTTTTCTTTATCATATTTCACCCGCCTATAAATCAGTAAATTCGTCAACTATTTTGCTGTACTGGGTTTGAGTAGAATTTTCTGTTTCTGTTTTAATTTTTTCTTTTATAGATGCAAGAGTTTTTATTGCAAATTTTTGAATAGAATCGGGTACCACATCAACATCTGCAACAAGGTCTTTCAAGGCATCTTGAACATCAGGTAGATAGTTCTTGTATGCACCACGCTCAAAGTATGTTGTAGGCAAACTGCAAAATTCTTGCGGATGTTTGCGTATAATATCATGCCAGTCAAAGGTAGGGGTTCCGAAACATTCTAATTCCATATCAAGCAGCCTTCTGTTTTTTGTATCTAAAATTCTCCAATGATGAGGAGTAGTCTCTAAAAACGCAAAACCCTTTTCGCCAGCTTTCTCACATTTCATAATTGGAATGCCTAGGTTAACAACATATCCTATTGTTTTTCGATGATCCTCTTCAAAAATGATTAGTTTGTCACAATATTTTCCGAAATATAAACCATTTCCTAAATCCATTACATCTTCTACACTTTCTGTAAGTATTTCATTTCTCATATCTTCACCTCACTTGTATTAAGTATACCATATAGGTGAAAATAAGTCAATAATTATTTATTGTTAATTTCCGAGTGGTGTCTGTCCTAAGTATAGTACTATTATGCATGCATACTACCACAATATATTGTGTACTGGCAAGAATTTAACATTATCCCCAATTTTCTTTACAAACTTCTAAAAAATTTGCTAAGATATAAATATCTTAAACATGAGGAGTTATTTATGAAAATAGTAGTTGATGCATTTGGTGGAGATAACGCACCAGTAGAGATAATTGAAGGGGTACTTCTTGCGATAAAAAAACATAAGGATTTAGAGGTTATTCTTTGTGGTGATGAAGGTAAGATAAAAGAGGTGCTTGCTGGCAGAGAGGAGCGAATTGAAATTTCTCACGCTCCAGATGTTATTTTAAACACCGATCATCCTACTGATGCTATAAGGCATAAAAAGGACTCTTCTCTTGTAAGGGCATTTGATTTACTTAAAGAGCGTGACGATATCATCGGCCTTGTGTCTGCGGGTAGTACAGGTGCAATTCTTACAGGTGCAGTTATGAAAATAGGAAGAATTAGGGGGATTTCCCGCCCAGCACTTGCACCAATCCTTCCAACCAAGAAGAAAAATGATGTTATAATAATCGACAGCGGTGCAAATGTCGATTGTAAAAGTGTGAATCTACTTCACTTTGCACTTATGGGCTCAGCGTATTATTCCATAAGATATGGTGTAGACAGCCCAAGGGTGGCACTTCTCAGTAATGGCGTTGAGGAAGGAAAGGGTAATGAACTTACAAAGGAAACCTATCCACTTCTTGCAAACGCACCAATAAATTTTATCGGCAATCGTGAAGGTTGTGATTTTATGAGTGGTGATGTTGATGTTATGGTCGCAGACGGCTTTGCTGCAAACGCACTTTTAAAAGGTACTGAGGGTGCGGTCGCAGCGGTAATGAGTATACTCAAACATTCCATTAAATCTCACTTTTCAAGTAAAATTGGCTATTTGTTTATGAAACCCACCTTTAAAGATATCAAAAATCGCGTAGATGTCCAGAAAAAGCATGGTGGATCGCCATTACTAGGTTGTAAAAAACTGGTAGTTAAAAATCATGGCTCTTGTAAGAGATTAAATATCCTTTCTTCCATTGAACAGACCATGCTTTTACACGAGAAAAAACTAAATCAAAAAATTGAAGAAACACTCGCTTCACTCGTCGAGGTAAAAGGTGAATAAGATTGGATATAAATTTAAAGACGAAAAACTTTTTCATAGGGCGATGACACATAGTTCAAAGTCCGCCGAAAATTATGAAAGGCTCGAGTTTTTGGGGGATGGTATACTTGATTTTGTTGTCGGTGAATACCTTTTCAAAAACTGCCCAGACGACGAAGGTAAACTCACAGTCATTCGCTCGCACTTTGTTGCGGAAAGCAACTTGTGTAAAGTGTTTGATAAACTCGGGCTTGAAAAATATGTCGGGCTTGGCAAAAGTTATCAAGGTGAGGTGTCCAAGGCAATCAAATGCGATATGGTGGAGGCACTTATTGCTGCCATCTATCTTGATAGCGACCTCAACACCGTAACAGAATTTATAGAAAAGCACTTAAACTTAAGCGAATTTAGAGATATCAAAAATGATAATTATAAGTCCCAACTTCAAGAGCTTGTTCAGGCAAGTTTCAAGTGTAAGATGCAGTATGTGACAGAGCCTGCAAAAAATGGCTTTACATCCGCTTTTTACATGGATGAAGATAAAATAAGCACGGGCAAAGGGCAAAGTAAAATGGAGGCAGAGCAAGAGGCCGCCAAAAAAGCGATAAAGAAATTGTTTTTGATAAAAAATGAGAAATGATTTGGTAAATAAAATAAAAAATGTTAAACTTTGAGTAGAAAGAGGAACTTATGATTTTTAAAAAGATAGAAATGGTCGGCTTCAAATCTTTTGCTGATAGAACGGTGATTGAGTTTGATAATAATTTTACAGCGATAGTCGGGCCAAATGGATGTGGAAAAAGTAATGTATCTGATGCGATAAGATGGGTACTTGGTGAGCAAAGTCCAAAAACTCTTCGTGGTGATTCCATGCAAGATGTCATTTTTAATGGAACTGAAAAGAGGAGGAGTTTAAGTTACTGCGAGGTCACTCTTACTTTTGACAATTCCACTCGTTTTTTCAATTTTGATTATGACGAACTTGCAATAACAAGAAAACTTTATCGCTCAGGGGAAAGTGAGTATTTGATAAATCGTAATACCTGCCACCTTCGTGATATCGTAAATCTTTTATATAATAGCGGACTTGGCAAGAATGGCTACTCTGTAATCAGCCAAGGTAAAGTTACCGAACTTGTGGATGCGAAACCAGAAAACCGCCGCGCAATGTTTGAAGATGCTGCTGGAATTTCAAAGTATAAAAATGATAAACGCGAGGCCGAAAGAAAACTTGAGCGTACTCGCGATAATCTTACTCGTGTCAATGATATTCTCAGCGAGATTGAAAGACAGATGGGGCCTTTAAAAAAACAAGCCGAAAATGCCAAGAAATATCTTGAATATAAGGGCAGCTTAAAAGATCTCGAAGTCAATGCTTACATATACCAGTATGAAAACGCCAATGATATCAAAGAAAAGATAGATGTAAAACTTAGGGCGATAAGGGAGCAACTTGCTCTTCGTCAAGCAGAACTTGATAAGGCTAATGACGCTTATAATAAGAGCATGCTTGATCTTACTAATTTCGATAGGATTTTAGCATCACTCAACCAAAACATCTTGGATATGACGGTATCTCTTGAAAAGCAAGAGGGTGAAACTAAGGTCGCAAGGGAAAGAATTAATTACACCCATAAAGAGAATGATAGACTGTATCTAGATAGGACGAATTGTGAAAAGACCATTGAAATCTGTGGCGAGCAAACCAAACAAAAGCTATCTGAAAAAGAGAAGTGCCAAGAGGTGCTTGAAATCCTAGAAAAGAGTTTTAATGAACTTTCAAATGAGTATCTGACTATTGCTAGCGAACTCACTCAAAGTGAGGATGAGGCAGGGCAGAGCCAACAAAAGATTATTGAGACCCTAGGCTCTCTATCTGATGTAAAAAGCAGTGCAACAAAACTTAATACTGAAAAAGAACTTCTTTCCACAAGCCTTGCAAATCTTCAAAGTGATATAGGAGGTTTGACTTTAAAGAAGGAAGAACTTGAAAAAGAGTATTCAGCGGTAATTAATAAGATAACTTCAATGTCAACGGGACTGCATGAGTTAAAGGCCGAATGTGATAAGTTAAGTAGTGCAAATTATATTGCTGAGCGTGGCTTACGCGAACTTGAAGAAGAAAAGGCAAACACAATCACACAAATCAAGGTTTATGAAAATAGACGCAAACTTTTAAGTGACCTTCAAACAGAGTATGAGGGTTATGCTTATGCTATTAAAAAACTCTTAAAGGAAAGTGAAAGAAATGCACGCCTCAGTAAAAATATAGTTGGCGTAGTTGCATCTCTTATAAAGGTGCCAGAAAAGTATGAAACCGCGATAGAGGTTGCACTTGGCGGGGCCGTACAAAATGTCGTTACCTTTGATGAGGACGGCGCAAAAGAACTTATCTCCTTCCTAAAAGAAAATCAATATGGTAGGGCAACCTTCCTTCCAATCACATCCATGAAGCGCCGTGACCTTGATAGAAAACTTGTCACAGGAAAACAAGGCGTGTTTGGCGTAGCCAGTGATTTAGTGTCCTATGATAAATCGATAGATAATGTTGTCAGCAACCTTCTTGGCAGCACCGTGATAGTGGATACACTTTTCACTGCTGTTAATCTTGCAAAAAGCGCAGGTTATGCGTATAGAATAGTCACACTTGACGGCGATGTTGTAAATCCTCAAGGCTCACTCACTGGTGGTAGTAAAAAGACAGAGTCTGCCAACCTTATGGGTAGGGCAAGAGAGATTGAAACCCTTGGTGATGAGATAATTCGCTTGCAGCAAAAACTTGAAAGCCTTAATAAACAGGTTGAAGAGAATAAGCAAAGCGCGGCTAAAACAAAAACAAGACTAGATGCTCTTTTAAAACAGCGTAGTGATAATGAAATAGAACTTGCGAAAGAGAAGGAAAAGGAAAATAGATACTCTTCTTCCTTGAATGAGGTATGCGACAATCTCAGAGTTAGCGAAATGGAGGCAGAAACTGTCAAGAATAAACTTGCACTTATTGAGGATGACCTTGCGCGTACTGCAAAGATAGAGAGTGCATTAAGTGGCAATAGGGTGGATGCTGATGAACTTGTCAAGGAGAAAAGGGAGAAATTTGAGGCACTTCGCGCTCAGCGTGATAAAATCAGTGATAATATCTTGTCAGTCAAGGTGGAGATTGCTTCAAATAAGACTAAACTTGAGTCTATCATCAGCGACCTTGAAAGACTTACAGAGGAAAGCGAGAAACAAAAACTCAATTTGGTTGCTATTGACTCGCAGATAGAGAAGAATAATGAATTTATTGACTCCGCCGAGGCAATGATTAAACAGCGTCTTTCATCAGCTCCAGCCTCGGCACAAAAGGCGGAACTTGAATCCGTGATAGCAAAGCGTGATGAGGTTGAGAAAGGCAAGGTCACCTTATCAGATAAGATAAAGGAACTTGACGGCGAAAAAGCAAGAGTAATGGAGGAGATATCACACCTTAATGATAAGAAATTTAGGGAAGAGATGAACCTTCAAAAGGTGGACACCGAACTCGAGCAGATGCAGGAGCGTATTTACGAGGAGTATAACCTTGTATATAGCGATTGCCTTAACTTTAGACGCCCTGAATTTGATATTAATGAAGCAATGCCAGAAATCAATAAACTCAAAAAGAGTATTTCCGCACTCGGTTATGTCAATGTCAATGCGATTGAGGATTGTAAGGTACTGCTCGAGCGTTATGATGACTTGTCTTCTCAATGTGATGACCTTCATAAAGCGGAGGATGACCTTACAAAGATTATCAAAGACTTGTCTTCTATCATGATAGAAAAGTTTAATAACGAACTTGATAGAATTAATGAAAGTTTCAAACTCACATTCCGCGAACTTTTTGGTGGTGGTACAGCAAAACTTGCTCTTAGTGACGAAACGCAACCTCTTGATAGCGGGGTAGAAATTTTTGCACAACCTCCAGGAAAGAAGATTCAAAATATGACTCTTTTGTCTGGTGGAGAGAAGTCTCTTACAGCGATGGCGGTAATTTTCGCAATACTTCGCATCAAACCTCTTCCATTCTGCTTGTTCGATGAGGTTGAGGCTGCACTTGACGACTCAAACGTTGAAATTGTAGATAAGTACTTAAAGAAACTCTCAAATGAAACTCAGTTTATCTTAATCACTCACAAAAAGCCAACTATGGAATATGCAGAGGCACTTTACGGCGTAACCATGGAGGAAAAGGGTGTATCTAAGATAGTGTCAGTCAAACTTGCGGACGCAATCAAGCACGCACAGGAGGAGTAGAATGGGACTTTTTAAAAAGATAGGACAAGCACTCAGTAAAACGCGTGAGGCTTTTGCAAGAAGGATAGATGCCATGCTCAGCCATGGCCAGCTTGATGATGATTTTTATGATGACCTTACCGACCTTCTTATTTCCTGCGATATCGGCGTAAGGACAAGTATGGAAATAGTGGATGAACTCCGCGTTCAAGCTCGTAAAGAGAAAATTCGTACAAGCGAAGATGTTAAAAATGCTCTTAAAAGAATACTCACTGAGGAGTTTTCATCTCTGCCAAAAATTGAGATAGAGTATCCTGCAATAATAACAATAATAGGTGTTAATGGTGTGGGGAAAACCACTACAATAGGCAAACTTGCCCAATACTTTAAAAATCAAAAGAAAGAGGTCTCCCTCGTTGCTGGTGACACCTTCCGTGCTGCCGCTGCTGACCAACTCACTCAGTGGGCAGAGCGTACAAAAACAAGGATTATAAAGCAGACAGAAGGTGCAGATGCCGCCGCAGTAGTGTTTGACGGCATTACAAGTGCTAAAGCAAAAGGCACTGATGTGCTGCTAGTTGATACGGCGGGAAGGCTTCACACTAAAACAAACCTTATGGAAGAACTTAAAAAGATTGATAAAATCATCACTAAAAACTACCCAGAGGCAAATAGGTATAATCTTATAGTGTTAGACGCCACTACTGGCCAGAATGCACTTTCACAAATCTCAGCCTTTAATGATTTTGTTAAAATAGACGGCATCGTGCTTACAAAACTTGACGGAACAGCGAAGGGCGGTGTAGTGGTGCCAATAGAGAAGGAGTACCATCTTCCAGTAGTATTCATAGGCACAGGGGAAGGCAAGGATGACCTTGAACTCTTTGACCCCGCGGAATTTATAAACGGATTATTTTAAAAAAGATGTGACCAAATCACATCTTTTTTATTCGCTATCTTTGTCATTTCGACCCTCCACCTTATGTCATTTCGACCGCAGCGGAGAAATCTATAAATTTCCGAGTGGTGCCTGTCCTAATTTGGGTAGACAAGCAAAATTTGACAATTTACGACATATATAATTCCTAAGCAAGAGAATTGCTGGTAAGGAGTTATTATGATATTTGAAAGTTTGGCGACCTTTAGTTCAAAACTATATTTTTTCACATCCTTTGTAAATACGACACAAGGCTTTCCGCAACCTCTCACAAAAGAGGAAGAGCGGGAATGTCTAGAAAAAATGAAACAAGGTGATATGCGTGCAAGAGATATACTCATAAATCATAATTTAAGGCTAGTTGCGCATATAGTAAAAAAGTTTAATAATACAATGGAAGCGGACGATTTAATATCAGTGGGTACTATCGGGCTTATAAAGGCGGTAGATAGTTTTGATCCAAATAAGGGGGCACTACTTAGTACCTATGCTTCAAGTTGTATTCAAAATGAGATACTTATGCTACTTCGCTCTAATAAAAAACATAAAGATACGGTATCGTTAAGTGCGGTATGTAAGGGAAAGGAAGGGGATGAAGAGACTACTCTTGAAGGGGTTGTAGGGGTTGTCCTTGATGATGAAATTATAGACACAGTGGAAAATAATTTCATGATGGATAAGGTTTATAAAGCAATGGACACCAGCCTTACAGATGTAGAGAGGGCGGTAATAAAATATAGATTCGGGCTTGACAATCAAAAACCACTTGCACAGCGTGAGGTAGCAGCGATTCTAGGGCTTTCACGTTCTTACATTTCTCGAATTGAAACAACAGCGCTCAAAAAACTCGGGAAAGCCATGAAAGATGAGGAAGAAAAATATTAAAAAATAATTAAAATTGCTTGCCAAGTCAAAAAAAAGTTTATATACTGAAAAAAAGAGGGTTAAGAAATTGAATAAGGAAGAGTTTTATAGGGTAGTAGAAAAATTAGTCTTACCACTCTTCACCGGTTCATATATAGGCGGTGAGGAGGCGTCTACTTCGCGTGATAGCGAGGTGGCTTATGGCAAGCAAAATTCACTGCTTATAAAACCAAGTAAGCAAGAGGAGTATCGTCTTGTCTTAAAGCGTGGACAACCTTTCAAAACCTTGGAACTCAATTTGTTAAAATCAATTATTTATGAGATAAATGTAATTGCTGAATTAAACCTTCAAGACGATAACTATATCACCACTCTTCAAATGCACGCAGTTGAAAAAGCGATTTGCTTAAGTTTAAGCGATGCAGATATAACAACCACCTTACTTGGTATAGTCAATGAACTTGATAAGTGGGCAAGCCGTACTTACGAAGGTAAACGGGTGGCAATAGGGCTTATAATTAATGAAAACTTGGACGCGGAAAAAGAGAACGCTCTTCACTTTACTGATATATTCAATAAAGATTTTTTTGCACTTTTAAGTGATGGCAAACGCTCGTTCTTGGAGTTTGGTCGTGATGGATATCTGTCAGGCTATGTACAACTCGATCGTATTAAAGCCATGCCAACAATCGCACCACATGAATATGAGCAAATTGCTCGCTATTGCAATGATAAACGTATTGGCGTCATTTTAACAGAAAACGGCGATATATTAATTTTCAAAAATAGACAACTCCTCTTTTCAAAAAGACGAGGCATGTGGAATGTTTATTCTCATGATGAGGTCATCCAACTTCTTTCGTATCGAGGCAATTATTCGCTAAAAGATATAAGAAAGTCAATTTATTACACCGCACTTGACTGCTCTTTTGCATACAGCGGAGGAATACTCGTACTTCTCAATAAAGATATGGTAGAGGATGCACTTGTGCATATAAATGCACATGATATTTTGGATGCAAAATATTATGAGATGAAGAAGAAACAGGAAATAGAGAATGCAAGCAAACTTTATAACCTGCAAAATCTTTCCAGTGTCGAGGCAATGTACGCTCATGATTATGAAACCTTCCTTACTGAGCAGAGATGCTATAAATCCCAGTGCCTGCGTAAGATTATCAATGGCAAACCATTCTATGAACTTAATCGTAAAATGCGTCAAGAACTCGTAGCCATGGACGGAGCAACGATAGTCGACTTTGACGGCACTATAATTGCTGTCGGTGCAATTCTTAAAATTGAGGCGGGTAGTGAAGGTGGTGGACGCCTTGCCGCCGCAACTACTCTTGCTAAATATGGCAATTCTATTAAGATTTCACAAGACGGAATCATTCAAGCCTTCTATGCTGATAAGAAAACCGGAAAACTCAAAAACCTATTTAATGTTGGGTGACATATTGTCACCTTTTTTAATCCCAAAAACATAGATAAAGGCTTGACAAACTCCCTCCCCCGCGTATAATAAAAAACAGGAGAAATAAAATGAAAAAACGCACATTGAAATTAGCATCAAATATAGCAAAGATAGCAGGGTGTGTCTTTTTAGGTGTTACACAGTTATTTTTACTAAAGACTGCCGCAAAAAATGTGAAACTTCCAGAAAAGGATCCTGTTCAAATTGAAAAACCTGTGGAAAAGCCAGATGATCCTTATGAAATTGAGTATGATTTACCAAAGGAGTCTGAAGCAGAACAGTTTTGGAAAGAATTGGGAATTGACACAGACTATTCATCATATACCAAGGATGGAGAGAGGAATTATACATTTACACGGCAATCGGTGCCTTCACAACCAATTAAATTGAATATGTGTATGGAGTTGACGGAAGAGTTAAAGGAAAACTATACTGCAGCCGTAGGGCAATTAAATGATATATTTAAGGTGATTAATCCTGCTTACTCTTTTGATATTAATTTTTCACCATCTGAAGAAGATCTTAAATATAGAATTAATGTAGATGTACATATCATGAATGCTGCCGAAGAAGAAAAAGCAAAAAAAATAGATGCCGCAGGGTGGTGGGATGGTATGCATTATATTTATCATTACAATGAATCTGGTTGGGAAAAGTCAACATGTTGTAGCGAAATTAAAATACGCAAAGATTGTATTGCCGATATAGAGGTTTTAATTCATGAGATGCTCCATCATTTGGGACTTGGTGATGGATATATATTAGAGAATAAGGACCAATTATCAGCTTCAATAATGAATAATAACGCTTATATTACAAGAAATGATGTTGGTCTATTGGCGGGATTATATGGCGAGTATTCTACCCCTGAAAGCAAGGCAAAACTTGTAGACTTTGTTAATAACTTTGAAAATAATCGGAATTTATTGCCTAAAGATGAGACGCTTGTGCAAGGTTATTTAAAAGAGATATGTAATCGATTCTCAGTAAGCGAATCAGATATAAATTTTGATATTTCAGCAGTTTTTTCTACTAATGTTGAAACAAGTGTAAGCTATTTAAAAAATACGAATATAAAATGTGAAAACAGAGAACTTATAGTTGACGAAACTAATTTTTCTTTCGGTTCTACGTCTAGTAAATCTAAAATACACAAAAGTAAGAAACTATTTAATGTGGATGGAAAAACTTTTGTATCTTTAGGCTCACGAGGCTGTTTGGAGATGTATTTTATAATCGACAATGCTCTGTATACAACAAATAAATTTGAAAAAATATGCGATTTATCTTCTCAAGATCAGTATTTGGAAAATCAAAAATATTATGAAAATCTTTATAATATGGATGATGCATCATTACATAAAATTCTTGATCCTATTCGAAATGGTTATATGAATAAAGATATTTCGGAAATCACTGAGTTTTTAAAAACTTCAGGTTATAGTGATGTTAATTTTGATGTACAAGATATTAAGATTATTGATCGGGGACAAGGGAATTTTGTTGGCGAGATTATCAGTCAATATGATTTTTCTTCTCCAGAAATTCAACGTACTGACTATTATATTATTGTCAATGGGGGTAAAATTGAAGTCGTTCAGATAAAGAAACCATTTAACTCATTAGATTATGGGGTATACAAATTAGATAATTTGCAGTTACGCATCTCGACAAATTTTTCAAGTTGGTATAGGGAATATCTTGTTGAATCAGATGGGAAGTTATTGATTATAGCTCAAAATAAAGAAGGTTTGCAAATTAAGGACGAATATCAAATTGTAACAGACGCAGAAATGCAGAATATTTGCAATAATGCAAAAGCAGAAGATTACACAGCAGATAAGGAACTAGCAGAACAAATTGCAATAATCGAAGAAAATAAACTGCAAATAAGAGAATATTTGCAAGCACAAGGGTATCAAAATATTAGTTTTGAAGTTAATTCCGCTGCGTATATTCAAGATGTCTCATATGGGCGGCTTTCTCTGGGTTTATACAAATTTAATGGAAGTTCTATTACTACAAAAAGCGTCACCTATCAAATTGATGAGGAAAATAAACAATTAATCGAGGAAGAAGTATATACAAGTACAAGCGTATTACAAGAAGTTATACAACAAGGTGCGTATTTTGTTCAAACAGATAATCAAGTAATGGCAGTTGGGAAATTTGAAGATAAATGGACAGTTTTTTATTCTATGCAAATAACAACTGAAAAGGAATTTGATGAGCTATGTGAAACAATAAGATATGAGGATGTCGTTTCAGAAAATACCACCATAATCGAAGAAGATGAAATGTAAAAATGCACCTGAAGGTGCATTTTTTGTATTGACAACGGACTAAGTCAATGTTATACTAAACTCATAATGGGAGGAAAGTAATGAACGACGAAATCGAATTTTTGACAAATTACCCAGTAGTATATGTCCCAAATGATATAAGAGAGATAATGAATAGAGAGATGGGTGGCATATGGTATACTGTCTATGCTGTTGCTCCAGCATTTTTGGCTTGCGATGTAGTGAGATATGGTGGTGAAACTCCAAAGAGATGTTATGAAGTTTCATTAAAGCAAAGGACTCCAGTGTTTGGTAACATAACTTATCCAAGTCCCAGTGCAATGGATAAAGGAAAATATACCAATACTTTCTTTGTAGACTACGCGTATAAAACAATTGAAGAATGTAAGGCATGCGTGGAGGAACTTAATAAAAAAGAAAAAGAGAAACTTCTTGCGAAATATAGCGACCCTGAACAAAGAAAATTTGCAGCAGAATTGTTTGATTACAAAGTAAGCTCAGCACAAGCAAAATACCTACCAGAAGCAGCTGATACAGAAGATGAAGATTAAAAAGAGGAGGAAGATATGTACGATAAATGTTCTACCACTATTGATGTGGAGGTAAATGGACACTCATTTCAAACAAAGGCAAATCACTTAATAATCGATGGAAAAATTGTGCCTGACGAAATTTTGAAAAGTTTAAAGGGTGGATACACAATTGGCGGTGGAATTGGTGTCAATGTCAAAGTTGGAGAAAATGAAATAAAGATTGTATTTGGAAAGGTTAAAGTCAATGGTGTAAAACTTGATCTTGAACAGTTATTAGATGCGTCTACTTTAGCAGATGCAAAAGATGAATATACTCATTATGAAATAGTTGAGAAAGCTTATGACATAAAAAATGCAAGTGTAAATGATGGTATAGAATCAAATGGGCACAGTGTAGGGAAAGTCAATGGTCATTTGGTTGTTGATGGTAAGGTGATACCCGATAATATTGTAAAAGACTTAAATGGTCCTAAAACTTTGGCAGAAGGTTTATTTGGAACACACGCTACTGTTGGAGAGAACAAAATTATTCTGCGTTTTGGTAAAGTTAAGGTCAATGGGGTAGAGGTTAATCTTGATGAATTGCCAAACGCCAAAAATTTAGAAGAACAAGATGGAGAAATTTCTTAAAAAAATATTTGGGCTATTTAAAATAAATTAAAGCATATCATCTGATATGTTTTTTTATAGGACTAGATATAGTTTTGGCTTGTAAAAAAGTTTAATGTTAGCCTATAAGGCGGTGCTTTCGATTATAATTTTTCAATAAAAAAAGGGCATAAAGCCCATCAGTTATGTTATAAGCCGAGTTCTGTATTAAACAGTCATCTATCTAGTTTAATTGTTGCCAATTAAATCAAGCGGTGCGTTAAAAGGCGGGAGAGAACAAGCCCTAATGCCTTTTTGACCTTGCTTCAGGTGGGGTTTACAGAGCCTTGATTGTCACCAACCAAGCGGTAGTCTCTTACACTGCCTTTCCATCCTTGCTCGCACATGGCGGGCGGTTTATTTCTGTTGCACTATCCTTGAAGTCGCCTTCACTGGCCGTTAACCAGCACCCAGTTCTCTTGAAGCTCGGACTTTCCTCATCTTGCGATGCGACTGTCTGCATAACTGATATCAAGAGTATAGCATATAATACATCCCATGTCAATAATTTACCGTTTAAACTTTGCTTTGAGTGTCAATAACTCTCATATGACAAAGAAAGAATATGTTGAGAAAATGGCAAATTTGATAGTAAATAGGGTACGCTTCCATGCGCCTATAGTTTACGATGATAATATAGACTTTGAGCTACTTGAAGTGATAGGTATAGACCCCTCTTTACCTGTTTTTAAGTATGAAAAAAGCCTTGATAATGTCATGGCTGATGCCTTTTTGCTGGCGCAAAAAGAGGTCAGTTTTAATTTACTCACCACCACCCAGCCCACTTGCAAAAAGTGTAAAATAGATGCACTTAAAAACTATGTTTATATTCGGACAGAGGAACTTGGTTATAGCCTCCTGTCAACTATAAACGCCCTTAATATAAACTATAAATCGGGTTGCGAGTTTAATAAAGAGATAGAAGAGGATTATATCAAGGTAAATGATGAAATAGTAAATCTAAACTATCAAAATTATTATTTGTATAAAAAGGCATCTTCAAATGGCGTAGTCTATGAGATAAAAGAATTTCTTTTAAATGGTAAAAACTTTATCTTAAATTTCACAAATTTACGGGAGGAAAAACAGATTGCAACCTTTGAGATAAATGTGGTGCTGCCGCGAGGATATTATCATTTTAAACGCGAGAATAATGCGATTAAGATAACCTCTCTTACAAGTGGGGAGACGGCATATTTCAACTTTCAGTCGAGGAATGCTAAATTCTCTTTTTCAACTATCAGTGGGGTGGAAAGTTCCACTCACGCCTGCATCAATATGAAGATAAATATCAGTATAAATGGCAAGGCACAAAAACGATTTTATTTTAACTATGGGGAGAATAAATACTGCTTTTCTTCCATTCGTGACAGTGAAGATTTCTTTGATATTTCACAAAAAAAGATGTGTGAAATTTTTGATTTAAAGGTGCTTTCTCGTGACAAAAGTTTTGACGAGGAGTTTAATCGCTCTTTGCCCCAAAAAATCTGGCTTTCATGGCTAAAAATGACCACAGATGAAGAAAGTGAGAAAAAATATTTAAAATTAAAAAATTCTGTTGCCAAAAAAGTGAAAAATGGCTGGCAAATCAGCGAAAATTTTAAGGGACTAAAACAGGTCCAAATCTACGAAAATTCGGGCTATAGAAGGGTTTTTATTGTTGAGGGAAATGAGCGGTATATATTAAGTGGAAAGACTAAGTATTTAAACTTTACAAATGTGACAAATGAAATTTTTCAAAAAAATAATGAAATTTATTTGTCTTTTGGGTCTTAGCATGTTATAATAACCCCGAAATGGAAAAGAGAATCCCACTTGCCGAGCGTATGCGTCCAACCTCAATAAATGATTTTGTAGGACAGGAACATATAGTCGGTAAAGACACACTATTATATAGAGCAATAAAGTACGGCACACTCGGTAGTTGTATCTTTTTTGGTCCTGCAGGTACTGGCAAGACCACTCTAGCAAATATAGTTGCAAACAATTTGAAAGCAAATTTTGTTAAACTGAATGCGATATCAAATGGTGTTGCTGACGCTAAGGCTATGATAGAGCGTGCTAGACGGGAAAAGCAGATGTTTGGCACCGATACATTCTTGCTGCTTGATGAATGCCATAGGTGGAATAAAGCGCAAAGTGACTGTGTGCTTGAGGCAATAGAGGACGGCAGTATTTTCTTTATCGGCTCAACTACTGAAAATCCATACACCTCAATGACAAGGGCGATAGTTTCAAGATGTAGGGTGTTTGAATTTAAACCACTCACCAGTAAAGATATTAAAAAGACTCTCAAAAGGGCATTACAAGATAAGGAAAAGGGACTTGGCAATATGCCAGTGGAGATAAGCGAGGATGCTCTTGAGTACCTCTCTTATGCAAGTGGTGGTGACGCACGCAACGCGTTAAATTCTCTTGAACTTGCGGTAATGACAAGTAAACCCGCCAAAGATAAAAAAATACATATTGATTTGGAAATTGCACAACAGTCTACTGATAAGAAGGCGATATCTCTTGATGAGAATCAGTATTACGATAATCTTTCTGCCTTTTGTAAAAGTCTAAGAGGCAGTGACGCTGAGGCAGGATTATATTACGCAATGCGACTTATAAAAGCGGGCTGTGACCCACTAATTATCGCAAGAAGGCTTGTCGCTCATGCCAGCGAGGATATAGGCATGGCGGACAGCAACGCACTGCTGCTTGCAATAAGCGCATTAATAAGTTGTGAAAAACTCGGCCAGCCAGAATGTTTGCTCACATTAAGTCACGCAATTATTTACTTGTGTGAGGCGGAAAAGTCAAATGCGGTATGTAAGGCTATGTATATGGCGCTTGATGATGCGGAAAATCATATTGATAAGGTGCCAAATCACTTAAAGAATCATCCAAGCACAAATAAGGACGGCCATGGCAAATATAAATACCCACATGACTATGGTGGATATGTAAAACAACAATATATGCCAGATTCATTAAAGGATAGGGTTTATTATACACCAAGCGAAAACGGACGCGAGAAAAATTTAGTAAGGAAAAAGGGGAGAGGATAAAATGTTCGGACATAGATACGATGGAAAAAAAGTAAAAGGTATGAAGGTAATTGATAGGGCAGAGCCATTTTTCATGCCACAGCGTATTGACGCGGTTAATTTAATAAATGTAAAAATTCCATGTGCAAATATTGATAAATTTATAGCGGATGAACGTAAAAATGGTACTCGTTTTTCATATATGGATATTGTTTTTGCCACTATTGTTAGGGTGCTATATATGCGACCAAAACTTAATAGGTTCATTATGCGCGGCTCGACTTATCAAAGGAATGGTATATTCATTTCCATGGATGTAAAGAAGGAACTTAACGATGAAGGCGAGTCTATGACGCTGAAATTCCCATTTACAGGAAGGGAAAGCATTTATGAAGTAAAGAAGATAATAGACGACGAAATTGCTAAAAATATGGGAAGTGATGACCATGCTACCACCGATGTAATTTCCAAATTTACATGGCTTCCTGATTGGATGCTTCGTTGGGCACTTGCAATCTTTAGGTTTTGTGATAGACATGGACTGCTTGGCAAGCTTATGGTAAAAGCCAGCCCATTTCATACAAGTTGTTTCGTTACAAACTTAAAATCGATAAAACTTAAATACATATATCACCATTTGTATAACTTTGGTACCACAAGTATCTTTATTTCCATGGGTAAAGAGAAAATGGAGCCAGTGGTAGTAAATAATAAGGAATTGTCGATAGCGAAGATAATGAACCTTGGTATTTCACTTGACGAGCGTATTGCCGACGGTCTTTACATGGGCAAATCTCTTAGAATAATAGAAGATATCATGTCAAATCCAGAGTGCTTAAAGGAAAGCCTGCCAGATGATGGCAATGTACCTACAAAAATCAAAAAGACCAAGAAAGTGAAGAAGGTTAAGACTAAAAAAGCAAAAAAGGTCAAGACTAAGAAAGAGAAGAAACCAAAGAAGATAAAGCCTCTCAAAAACAAAGAAAAGGCGTTAAAGCGTGCTAAAAAGAAGGAAAAAGAGGAAAAGTAGCAATTAAATCATTTTGAATAACGCAAAAAGTATGATAAAATCAAGTTAGACAAAGGAGAATTATGAAAACTATAATATATTTTATTCTTTCTGTGCTTGTAATCATATATGTTGCGGTTCTATCCACCTTCAATATACTTGGTGAAAGTGCAATAATTGCATGGGGTACATGGGGTACAATACTCAAAGGAATAGCGGATTATGGCGGACTTGCACTTGTGTTTCTATATGCACTTGTCAATTTCTTTGGCAGTCCACTTAAGATTGTATTCTTCGTGTTATTGACATTGGTAATAATAATTTATATACTCACATGCACTATTCCATCCTTCTTCCAAGGATTGTTTGGAATAGGCGGCAATCAAGAAGGAGCGGAAGCGTTAGCCCAATGGATAAATTTCTAATAGTAGATGGAAATAGTATAGCAAACAGAGCATTCTATGCCCTCCCATTTCTCTCAAATCATGAGGGGAAGGCATCGGGTGCTGTTTTTGGTTTTGCGAATATTCTTATAAAACTGATAACTGAGCAAAAGCCCACACATATAGCGGTAGCTTTTGACCATGCTCGCAAAACTTTTAGAAATGATATTTATGCGGACTATAAAGGTCAGCGTAAACCAACGCCGCCAGAACTTATAAGCCAGTTTCCTCTTATCAAGGAAATGCTGGATGCAATGGACATTAAGACATTTGAGTATGAGAATATTGAGGCGGATGATATCATCGGCACCCTTACAAAAAGGTGTAGTTGTGAAAAGATAATTCTCTCAGGGGATAGAGACCTTTTGCAACTTATCAGTGATAACACTTTTGTCTGGCTTACCAAGAAGGGGGTAACAGAGGTTAAGAAGGTTGACCTTACAGTATTAAAAGAGGAGTATTTCCTCTCGCCAAGCGGCGTAATTGAACTGAAAGGTTTAATGGGTGATACAAGTGATAACATTAAGGGCGTAAAGGGAATAGGCGAAAAGACAGCCTACTCACTGCTTGAAGAGTATGGCGATATCAATGGAATATATAAAAATATTGATAAAATCAATGGAAAACTCAAAGAGAAACTAGTTGAAGGCAAGGAGGATGCTTATATTTCCAAAACCCTTGCCACAATCAAAACAGATTGTGATTTTCCATTTGCTTTGGAGGAGTGTAGGTTAAAATTCCCATTCACTGAAAAGGTGCAAGAATTTTTTGTAAACATGGATTTTTCATCACTTGTTAAGAATAGTAATTTGTTTGATAAAACTATTGCGCCGCCAAAGAAAGTGGAGCGGGAGGAACTAATAAAAGAAAAACTCATATCTTTACTTTCTTCTCATCCAAAACAATTTGCCTATAATTTAAAGAAAATGACTTTTGCTTTTGATAGAGGAAAAGAGTATTTTCTCAATGATAATTATACAATGTTTGGCAGTGAACTTTCACTCGAAGAAACCTGCCAAATTCTAAAACCTATATTTGAAGATAAGGATGTTGTTAAATTGACACTCGATGCAAAAAGTGATTTGCATTATTTAAAGAGGCTTGGAATAAACCTCAACAATTATTTTGATTTGTCGCTTGCTCATTATCTGATAAGTGCAGGGCTAAAAAGCGGAGAAGTGACTGCCGATGTGGCAGAGTACTTTGATTTGCATACAAGTTTAACAAAATCGCTGAGAGAGGATGAACTCAATAAGGTATATGAAGAGATAGAACTTCCTCTAGTTGAAATTTTGGCTCAAATGGAAGAAAACGGTTTTCAAATCAATGAAAAGAAATTAGATGACCTTGACAACGACTATACTGTTCGTCTTGAAAAACTTTCAAAAGAAATTTATGAGATAGCGGGCGAAGAGTTTAATATAAACTCACCAAAGCAGGTAGCAAATATTTTGTATGATAAACTCAAAATTGAGACATGGAATAATAAAAAACAGTCCACCGCGATAGGCGTACTTGAAGAGGTAAGACACATACCAATAGTAGACCTCATTTTAAAACATAGGAAACTTTCAAAACTTAAAAACACTTATATTGATGTCTATAAAAAACTTTGTCAAGAAAGTGGAAATATAATCCACACCACCTTTAATCAGTCTCTTACAAGCACGGGTAGACTTTCAAGCAGCGAGCCAAACCTTCAAACCATACCTACAAGGGATGAAGAGGGTCGTGAATTACGCAAAATCTTCGAGTCCAAATTCGAGGGCGGAAGTCTAATCTCAGCGGATTATAACCAGATTGAATTAAGACTTTTGGCAGATATGTCAGGAGAGGAACATTTGATTGAGGCATATAATCGCGGAGATGACATTCATACAATCACAGCCTGCCAAATATTTGGCGTCAAAAAACCAACCGCTGACCAAAGACGGGAGGCAAAAGCGGTAAATTTTGGTATTATTTATGGAATAAGCGATTACGGTCTAAGTCAAAATATTAAAAGTTCAAGGGCGAAAGCAAAGGAGTATATCGACTCATATTTTTCAAGGTACCCACGGGTAAAAGCGTTTATGGATAAAAATGTTGAGGACGCCACAAAAGCGGGCTATATAAAGACAATGTTTGGCCGTGTCAGACGAATACCAGAACTTTCCTCATCAAAATATCAAACTCGTACCTTTGGTCAAAGGGTGGCAATGAATATGCCAATGCAAGGCACAGCGTCAGATATAATCAAACTTGCTATGATTAATGTTGCAAAGGCACTTAAAGGCAAAAAGAGTCAATTAATCTTGCAGATACATGACGAACTAATCATTGACACCTATCAAGGCGAGGAAGAAGAGGTTGAGAAAATTCTGCGTCACGAAATGGAGAATGTGGTAAAACTCAAAGTACCATTAGTCGCCACGGTAGGAAAGGGTAAAAACTTGTACGAATGTAAGTAAAATCGTTTGACTAAGCGGAAAATAAGGGGTATAATAAAGATAGTGAAATGGCAGACAGACATAGAAAGATGGGAATAGATTATGGAGATGTGCGAATAGGAATCGCGCTAACCGACCCGCTCAACATTATTTGTAGTCCATATGAGGTTTACAAAAATGTCGGGCAGGAGGATGCGATAGCCCACATTACCCAAATCATAAAAACCCATGATGTGGATGAAGTTGCCCTTGGCCTACCTATAAATATGGATGGAAGTGAAGGGGAGCGTGCAAAACTGCATCGTGCGTTTGGTGAAAAACTGGCCAATTTTTCAGGTGTCAAAGTTCACTATATAGATGAACGCTTAACCTCGGCCGAAGCGGAAGAGATACTCATTCAAAGTAAGGTGCGAAGGGAAAAGCGAAAGGAAATCATCGATAAATTATCTGCACAAATAATTTTGCAAACATTTGTGAATAATAAAAAGGGAGAATAAAAATGGAAAAGAAAGTTGAAAAGAAAGAAACAAAACAACAACCAGTAGATCTACTTGATATACTGCTTGATCAAGAAAATAGAGACCCAATCGTATTACAGGACGAGAATGGTCGTCAAATCAGTTTTGAGCAGGTTGCAATCATACCTTACGATGTTGATAAGGATAGAAAACTTTATGTTGTATTAAAACCAATCGATAAGGTAGAAGGAATTGCCGATGACGAAGCAGTAGTGTTTGTATGTGAGCAAGACAAACAAGGCAATACTGTTCTTCGTGTAGAGGAGAATGAAGAGGTTGCAATTTCAGTATTTGATAAATACTATGACCTTCTTGAAGAGGCATCTGCAAAGAAACCTGCAAAGAAGACTGCAACTAAAAAACCAGCCGCAAAGAAGGCTCCTGCAACAAAAACAGCAGGAAAGACCGCTGGCAAAAAAACAGCAAAGTAAAAATCTTTAAACACCGCCCATGCGGTGTTTTTTATTATAACTTATTTAAGTAAGGGTATATTTTTTAATTTTTTGCCCATCCTATAGTTACAAGGTCAATAACCTTGAAAATAGGAGGTGAAAACTATGTTCGGTAAGCGTAACAAGAAAGAGAAATCTACAGCAAAGAACAGAGTAGAAGCAGGTAGCGAGGCAAGAGCAGAATCATCTAAAATGTCTCATACAAAGAGTTCTACAAAATCTTGTAGTAAATAATCTTTTATAGTTTTCAGCAAAAAATCCATGTCGTTGACATGGATTTTTTTATTGCTCTAAAAGTTCTTTTGAAAGTTTGGAGAAGGTAAGTGATAACCCATTTGCCGCGTCCACATATGTGTACTGGCTTTGCCTTTCAAATAGTTCGTTATTTACTTTGATGTTTTTAAAAGTCTTAATTTCCTCATTTCCATCATTTCTTAAAATTGTCAAGGTAAGACTAAAAATATATGCTTTAGGTTGAGTATCTTCAAGGAAACAGAACACATCTTCGGTAAAGGTATTTATGCTTGTCTGTTGAGTTGGTTCATAGCCCATGCAATGCGTTATTTCCATACTTGCGTTTTTCTCAGGGGCATAGTCTACTCTGTATTCAATACTTGTAAAATTAGAAGTGTTGTAGGTAATGTTTGTAAGGGTGGCGTACATCATGGAAGAAATCTGTTCTTCTTTAAATACGGCGGTATAAACTCCCTCGGTATCTGCTCCTACCTTTAGCTTTGTATTACTTTCAGAGGAATAAACCTTTGTGCCATCCTTTACCCAACAAATGAAAGGGTGTTTGCTTTGGTCTTTAGAGGTTGCGATAAGATTAAGTTCGGTGCCTTCCGCCCAAGTGGTATTAATACTACCGTTGCCAGTGCCAATTTCTGAATTGCTGCTTTTGGTGACAACCGAAAAATACTTAGTTTCGCTGCACCCTGCAAAAAAGGTGATGCAAACCAAGAGAAGTAATGTTAAATTAAAGAATTTAAACTTTTTCATATCAATATTATTAGTTATTTTTATATTATTTGTCAAATTATTTATCAAAAATACCATAAAAGAATGCTAAATTTTGAGTATTTTTTGTTTGACTGCATAGAATAGGCTTAGAAAGGAGATTTTTATGTGGGAGTTTTCCTTAAATTTGCACAACGAGGAGTTGGCTAAAAACCTATTAAGCAGTTTAAAGAGCCTTACCAGTCAAACAGGTGGGGTAGTGACCTCACATGAGGAAAGCGGATATATCAGTATATTAATCGGCGTAAATGAGAATAAGCGTGAAGAATTAGAGAAGGGGCTGTCACGCTTTATAACACAGGTCATATGCACATATTATAAATCGTCATTTTTAGATAAGTTTTTATATTTGCCACAGCATGATAAGATAGGGGTGCTTGCCTTCAAGAAGGCTCTACTCAATTTTGATAGGGAGACTGATTATTATATCATCCAAAAAAACCTGTCCTTTGATAATGATTTATACTTAGAGTCCTTTTATGAATTCAAACTAAAAAATCTTAAAAGTAAGTGGAGCGAACTTGTTTCTCTTGCCAATGAGAATAGGGATTATCTCATAAGTGCGGAGGCATTTAATGATTTGTTAAAGTTTTTGGTTGATAATTTAGATATATGTGAAGATGAGGTCAGCGTAGTAGAGGATGAGGAAGGCTATAAAATATTCCTTGATATGCAAGATGGCGTAAGAGGACAATATCAAAATAAGACCTTTAATGATGAAGGGCTAATATCTTCTATAATCGACTTGTCCCCGCAAAAGATAAACTTGTATTGCAACGCAGTTAATAATACAACCAGCCTTCTCGAACGACTATATGACCAAAGAATAGTTGTAAAAACCCAGTGTCAACTAAAACAACTCAAAAAACATTGAAAAGCGGCTCGTGCACATTTTTTTTCATGCTGTTTCGGCGTGAGGCCTGCAAAGGCAGTAAAAAAAATGCACACTTCACAACAATGTCATGCTGATGCGACATATTATTGTCATTTCGACCGAAGGGCGACAGCCCGCAGCGGAGAAATCTAAAAATTTTTGTAATTTCAGTTGACAAACTGACGACAAAGTGCTAATATACAGGCATCAGCATTAGTGAAAGACAAGTAGTTTTATCATGAGGCGCACAGAGAAGGGTTGGTTGGTGAAAAACCTAAGCGGAAGATAAAATGAAACCACTTTTATGAAGATATGCTTAAAATTGAGAGGCAAAAATAGTTTTGCAATTAAGGTGGAACCGCGGTTTAACACATCGTCCTTAAAGTTTTTTAAGGGCGTTTTTTATTGTCCTTAAATTAAAAGGAGAATTTTTATATGAAACTTGAAAAATTTGTTGATAAGGAATTAGAGATTGGCAGACATTCGCTTGCACATATATTTGCAAAAGCGATAATGCAAAAGTATCCACAGACCAAACTTACCATAGGTCCTGCAATCGAGGATGGCTTTTATTATGATATAGACCTTGATAAAGCGCTTACGCCTGAGGACTTTCCTGCACTTGAAAAGGCTATGACAGCGATAATAAATAAGGGCGAAAAGTTCACAAGAAAGGTTGTGTCAAAAGAGGAGGCACTTCGCCTTTTTGCTGGAAATGAGTATAAGGAGGAGATAATCCGAGAACTCCCAGAAAATGAAGAGGTATCTTTGTATTATACTGGTGACGATTTTGTTGACCTTTGCCGTGGCCCTCATGTTGAAAGTGCAAATAAATTGCAGGCGTATGGCTTTAAAATCCATAGCGTAAATGGCGCATACTGGCGTGGAAGTGAAAAGAATAAAATGCTCCAACGCGTGTATGTGTATGCGTTTAAAACCAAGAAGGATCTTGCTGAGCATTTAAAAATGCTTGAAGAGGCAAAAAAGCGTGATAATAGAAAACTTGGTAAAGAACTAGGGCTTTTCATGATTTCACCAGAAGGCCCAGGTTTTCCATTCTATCTTCCAAATGGAATGGTGGTAAGGAATGAACTTATTGATTACTGGCATGATATTCATAGAAAGGCTGGCTATAAAGAGGTTATGACTCCAATCATGCTTTCAAGACACCTTTGGGAGACTTCTGGCCACTGGGATCATTATAAAGATAATATGTATACAACCAAGATTGACGAAACCGACTATGCAATCAAACCAATGAACTGCCCGGGCGGTGTACTCGTGTATAAAAACTCACCACACTCATATCGTGACCTTCCACTTCGTATAGGCGAACTAGGGTTAGTACACCGTCATGAGAAATCAGGGGAACTTGGCGGACTTATGAGGGTAAGATGCTTTACTCAGGATGATGCACATATATTCATGACACCAGACCAAATCAAGGATGAAATCAAAGGGGTTGTGGCATTAATAGATAAGGTTTATACACTCTTTAACTTCTCTTATGAGATAGAACTTTCCACTCGTCCTGAAAATAGTATGGGCAGTGATGAGGACTGGGAGCGTGCTACAAACGCACTTGTTGAAGCACTTGACGAACTCGGCAGAGATTATGTAATCAATGAAGGTGATGGTGCTTTTTACGGGCCAAAGATTGATTTCCACCTTAAAGATGCACTTGGAAGAACTTGGCAATGCGGTACTATTCAACTTGATTTCCAACTCCCACAACGCTTTGAACTTGAATACACTGGTGAGGATGGCGAGAAACACCGCCCAATCATGATACACCGTGTTATATATGGCTCAATCGATAGGTTTATCGGAATACTCATCGAGCATTTTGCAGGCGCCTTTCCATTATGGCTTGCACCAGAGCAGGTGAGGGTATTGTCACTTACTGATAGAAATAATGACTATGCAAAAAGTATTGTAGAAGAGTTAAGATCTCATAACTTACGTGCGGAAGGCGATTATAGAAATGAGAAAATCGGTTATAAAATCCGTGAGGCATTAAATATGAAGGTGCCATATCTCATCATAGTTGGCGATGAGGAAGAAAACGGTAAAACCATATCAATTCGCGGACGCGGCTATGAAAACCAAAGCGGAATAAACTTATCGGATTTTGTCGAGAGACTTTTGACTGAGGTTAAAAATAAGAAAATTTAGGCAAAAATCGTTTTGATTAAAAAGAAATATATGTTAATATAAGGAGGAAACATGACATTTGATGGATTAATGCTAATAGTATTCATGGTATTTGTAACATTTATATTCATCTTTGTCCTGATGAAAAAATAACTTTGTTAGGAGGTAAAAAACATGGATGTAACACAAATTATTTTAATCGTGTTCATACTCTTGCTTGTGATTGCGTATCCAATACTTGTAAGCAGTAGGAATAAAAAAGAAAACCAAAAGATGCAGGAGCAAACCAACTCTCTCAAGCGTGGAGATAAGGTGCTTACAACAAGCGGCGTGTATGGTACTATAGTTGATCTTCAAATGGAAGCAGATAAAAAGATTGTCACCATAGAAACAGGCTCTGGCAAAAATAAGGGTTATATTTCTGTTGACGCATATGCAATTTATAATGTGTTTAGGGATGAGCCAGTAAAGGCGCCTGAGACCCCAGCCCCAGAAACAAAGGCTGAACCAGAAAAGACTGATAAAAAGTCTCGTAAGGCAAAAACACAAGAGGTTAAGGAGACAGTAGTTACCGAAAACCCAACTGAAACCCCAGTTGAAACAACTCCAGTGGAGACTGATACAACAGCCGAGCTTGAGGCACAAGTATCTGGCAAAAAGCCACGCAAAACCAAAAAAGAAAACAAATAACAATAAAAGAGGCTCTCGCCTCTTTTTTGTTGTCTAAAAGTTCTATAAATCCTTTCGGAAACATATTTTACAGTATAAAAGCGAAGAAAGGAGGCAAAAATGAAACTGAAAGCCAGAAGAATAAAAGAAGATAATCCTGCCAAAAAGACCATGATTATTTCGATATTAAAGGGATGTTTAACTGCATTATGTGTAAGCCTTGTTGGGATACTGATATTTGCATTTATATTAAAGTTTACAAATATTTCAGATAGTGTAATAAATCCAGTAAATCAAGTAATCAAGGGGGTAAGCATCTTTTTAGGCGTATTTATCGGGCTTAAGAAAGAGAAGGAGATGGGGCTTGTAAGTGGACTACTCATCGGACTGATATTTACTATGCTAGCATTTACAGTGTTCAGCATTTTAGATGGAAGGTTTGTGTTTGATAGGACACTGCTCAATGATATGCTCTTTGGTGGAATAATGGGGGCTATCTGCGGAATAATTTGTGTAAATATCAAAAAAAGTTCGGTATAATCAAAAAAAACATTTGACACAACGCCCTTATTCTTTTATACTTAGAAGGTAATAATAAAATCCAAATAAAAGATTTTGAATTTACCAGCAAGGAGAAAGGGGATTTTAATGTCAAAAAAACGGGCAATACGCAGATTTGTTTTTTTATCAATAATAGTAGCCATAGGTATCTTTTTATCTGTGGCAAGTTTTGATATACCATTTACAAATTATAGATATAACGGCTTTGCGAATGCGATATCACTCGGGCTTGATTTGTCGGGCGGACTATCAGTGGTTTATGATACCGAGACACCAGCAGGCACAGACATGAATAATGCTATTGACGCTACAATCACAAGATTGCAAGCGGTACTTTATAGTGAAGGGTACAGCGAGGCAACAGTAACAAGACAGGGCAGCGGAAGAATAAGGATAGAGGTGCCAGATGCCGATGATACAGATGAGATATTCTCCTTCCTTGAAAATCCACAAACTTTGTATATGACTGAGGAGCGTGCATCAAGCACAGTAACTCCAAAAGTATGGATTGATGGCTCACAAGTAACAAATGTTTATGTAAGTTATAATAATGAAAACAGCCAGTACGGCGTAGTTGTCAACTTTAATGACGAAGGCAAAAAGGCGTTTAGTGAACTTACAACCAAGGTATCTTCTAAGAGCGAAGATAAGTATATTTATGTCTACCTCGGTTCAGTAAGTGGCGAGCCTTGGGGCACTCTCACATGTAATGAGGCTATCACAGGCGGCTCAACCTTTATTTCGGGTGAAGGACTAAATAGTTATGATAGTGCAAAAGAGTACGCATTTAATATAATGAGCGGTACCTTTAATGTCAAACTTAAACTGTTTGAAAACAGTGTAATTTCTGCTACTCTTGGTAGGGATGCACTTTTATATGGCATCATAGCTGGTGCAGTGGCACTCTTGCTCGTTATGGGAATAATGTGGTGGAGATACGGCGATTTTGGTCTCCTTGCCGATTTTGCACTTGTTATATACTTAATACTCATGTTATTCTTCCTTCAAGCAATACCATTTGTTCAACTCACACTCCCAGGTATAGCGGGTATTATCTTGAGTTTAGGAATGGCGGTTGACGGCAATGTCATCATCTTTGAGCGTATAAAAGAGGAATACGCCTCAGGAAGAAAGATGCACCTTGCAGTGAAGGGCGGCTTTAAAAAGGCATTTTGGCCTATATTTGACTCCAACATCACAACAATAATCACATCTGTAATTTTGTATATACTCGGCACAGCAGCCATTAAAGGCTTTGCAATCACCTTGCTACTTGGTATAGTTCTTTCCATGTTCACAACCTTGGTTGTTACAAGATTTCTTGTTAAATCTTATCTTCCAATCAATAGCACAAAGCCAGAGAAAGCAAGCCTCTATCGTGAGGCAGATGTTGTAGAGATTGTTGAGGAAGAGGAGACAGAGAAAGAGACTCAACCAGCCGAAATCGTAGTCGATGGAGGTAAGCAGCATGAGTAAGAAAAAACTATATAACAGATTTTCAATGGATAGAATGATAGCGAACTCGAAGTTTGACTATTGCAAAAATCTTAAATGGTTTATCATCGCACCAATTTTAATAGTGATTGTTGGTATCGTGTTACTTTTCACAGTAGGGTTTAATCTCGGACTTGATTTCACTGGCGGTACAGTCATTAAGGTGTATGCGAATAGTGAAGGCGTAATCGAAGAGGCTACTCAATATAAAATAGATAAAGACACCAATGATTATAATAAAATGCACGATATGATAAATGAGGTTTTGAAGGCAGAAGGGCTTTCAATCAACTCATTCCGCTCAACCACAATGGATGTGGAGGGTGTTATCAATGGCGGTCTTGCCGTTGAAGTAAGGTATCAAAATATTAGTGGTGCCAGTGGCACAGAGGTTGCCGAAACCAATCGCACTATCAGAGAGAATTTACAAAAACTTTTTGGGTATGAAGAAATCTCTGTAACAGAGGATTATACCAATGCAGTATCCGCACCCGAGGTTGTTATGGCCACTGCAAGTGGTGAACTACTAATGAATGCATTTATTGCAATGCTCGTTGCAATCGTATTGATTCTTATCTATGTTGCGTTCAGATTTGAAATCACAAGCGGACTTGCAGCAATACTTGCGCTTTTCCATGACCTGCTTGTTATGACAAGCTTAGTGCTAATATTCAGAATCACAATAAATTCATCTTTTGTCGCAGCACTTGTCACCATACTTGGCTATTCCATCAATAATACAATTATTATCTTTGATAGAATACGCGAAAACACTAAGAATGGAAAATATGAAAAGGCATCAAATTCTGAACTTGCAAATGCTTCTGTTAAACAAACTATGGCAAGGTCAGTGCTTACAACCCTCACAACTCTTATTACAATAGCAATGGTTGCAATAATAGGGGTGAATGATATAAGGGAGTTTGCAGTACCAATTTTAATCGGCATACTCGCAGGTTTCTATTCATCAGTATTTATAACCCCAGGGTTATGGTCAATCGCATATAGACCAAGAAAAAAGAAAAAGAAAGTGGCTTAAAGCCACTTTTTTTAATTTTCCTCTTTACTTTCGGTAAATAACATGTTATACTACTCGGGCGTAAAAAGGAGAAAGATGATGAAAGATTACGAATATAAAAGTTTAATAAACGAATATGATAGATTTTATAGAGCAACTAGGGATCAACAGCAGTCATATATAGAAAGACTGTTATCATATGTAAATAAACTTGATAAAGAGGAACTCAAGGATAAGGATATGATGGAAGAGAATATAAATCATCGCGTAAGACTTTTAAAGATTGCATCATTGTGCTTAGGTCTGCATCCAAACTATCTTACAAAAGTTCAAAATGAGATTATATTGCTAATGACACCCGCGGAATCAATGTCAGAAAGCACAAGAGAGTTGTTTCAAAGTGTAGTGGCTAAGGTAGAAAAACTTTCAGGCGAAACAGAAAACTAAAAAAGTGGCTCAGCCACTTTTTTTATTACTTTAAGAAAATTATTAATTAATAATAAAATCTGCTACAAAAACACTTGCCTTTTTTAAATAATTATGATATATTAACACTTGTCATTGGACAATTTGCACTCATAGAAGATTTTAAAGTTGTTGCCTAAGACAGACATTAGTACTAAAACAAAATTCATTAATGTCTAAAAAGTGCCTAAGGCACTTGAGGTGACTTTAAGAGTTAAAACTATGGGGAAGGACAAAAACAAAAAGGAGGAAAAAATAATGTCAGTAATTTCAATGAAACAACTTCTAGAAGCCGGCGTTCATTTTGGTCATCAGACAAGGAAATGGAACCCAAAGATGAAGAAATACATTTTCACTGCAAGAAATGATATTCACATCATCAACCTAGAAGACACATCCGTACTTGTAGACAAGGCTTACATGTTTGTAAGAGATGTTGTTGCAAGTGGAAAAAGCGTGCTTTTCGTAGGCACAAAGAAACAGGCGCAGGAAGCAATCAAGGAAGAAGCCGAGAGATGCGGAATGTACTATGTAAACACAAGATGGCTTGGGGGATGCCTTACAAACTTCAAGACAATCAAGACAAGAATTGAGAGACTCAACAAACTCAATCAAATGGAGAAGGTAGGGGAATTTGATCTTCTTCCAAAGAAAGAGGTAACACTTCTCAAAGCCGAGAGAGACAAACTCGAGAAAAATCTTGGCGGAATCAAAGAGATGAGAGAACTCCCAGGCGTAGTATTTGTTGTTGACCCAAGCATGGAACACATTTGCGTTAAAGAATGCGTAAACCTTGGTATTCCAATGGTCGGACTTGTTGATACAAACGGCAATCCAGACGGAATTGACTATGTTATTCCAGGAAATGACGATGCACTTCGTTCTGTAAAACTCATTGCAGGGGCACTTGCAGATGCAGTTATTGAAGCAAGAGAAGGCGTGTCAATGAAGAAGGAAGAAGTAGCTGAGGAAGAGGCTATCGACCTTGAAAAAGCACTCACCGAAATGAAGCCAAATCTTGAAATGGCAGAGGCAGGGGAAGAAAAACCAAAAAAACCTGCAAGAAAGAAACCAGCACCAAAGAAGAAGGAAGTAAAAGAAGAGAAAGCGGAAACCGCTGATAAAGGAGAATAATTATGGCATTTACAGCAAAAGATGTTGCCGAACTTCGTGCTCGTACAAACGCAGGAATGATGGATTGTAAGAAGGCTCTTACTGAATGTGATGGCGACTTTGAAAAAGCCGCATTATGGCTTAGGGAGAAAGGAATTGCTGCTGCAGCAAAGAAACAGAATAGAATTGCCGCAGAGGGTGCAATTTTCTCATATCTTCATATGGGCGGAAGAATAGGTGTTATTTGTGAAATCAACTGTGAAACAGATTTCGTAGCAAAGACCGAGCTTTTCCAAGAAATCGGTAAAAATATTACAATGCAGATTGCAGCAGCCAATCCAAAATATGTAAGACGCGAAGAGGTACCAGTTGAGGCACTTAATGCTGAAAAAGAGGTACTTCGTGCACAAGCCATAAATGAAGGCAAGCCAGCACAAATCGTTGAAAGAATGGTTGAGGGCAGAGTAAATAAATATTACCAAGATGTTTGCCTTATGGATCAACCATATGTTAAGGATTCAAGCATGACTATTACCGAGTACATGAATGAGATGACCTTAAAGATAGGCGAAAAACTTTCAATCCGTCGTTTTGTAAGATGGGAGATGGGTGAAGGCCTTGAAAAGAGACATGATGATCTTGCTGAGGAAGTCGCAAAGCAAATTAATGGCTAGAATTAAATAAAAAAGAAAAAAGCGGAGTTTCCGCTTTTTTTAGTATTGACAACATGGTTTATGTGAACTATAATATAAACATAATACTGGAGGAAAAATGGCAAGAGTTAAAAGAACGCTCACAGCGATAAAGAATATGACAGAAGAGGAGCGTGGTGCAGTTAAAGAACTTATTGCATCCGACGAAAAGTTTAAGAAGGCGACAGAAGAAATTAAGAAAATTTTTGCCTCTCACTTTTGCTTTGATGAGGATGAGATAGAACTTTTCATATCAAACATATGTGAGGGAATGGATGAACAACTTGTTTCAACGCTGCAAGATGTTTATGAAGAGTTTGTTAAAAATGATATTACGGGCTTTGATAGGGAGGAAAGACGGGAACTTGCAAGAGGACTTGTAGATAACACTCTTATTGTTTTTGCCAAAGAAAATAATGCTTTAAAGGAGGAATTTATTTCAGTACTCCGCGAGGCAAAGGCACTTAAGGTAGATCCATTCAAACTTGCCATAAAGACCAATATACAAAGTGCTAACCTTGAGAAATTTCAATCTTCTCTTGAGGCTTTAATGGTTGAGAAATACTATGGTCCAAAAGGGGAATATCGCGAACTATTTACGGAAGGTGAAACAAGGGCAGCGCTTGAAAGGTGTGCATCTATTGCCTATGATGTAAACGCAGAGACACTGCAACAAATAATGAACGTTCTCAACGATCTTATGTTTGATAAACAGACCAATAGTTTTGTATATGATCCTCGCTCACTTATCAAAGATGTTCCAAGTCTCTTGCTCGCAAAACCAAAAGATATTGAAAATGCGATAGAAATGCTCAAATTATGTAATGATTATAAAATGGACAAAGCCCTTCTCAAAAGAATAAAGGCTTCCCCATCTCTTCTTTTGGTGCATCCTAATATTATATCAAATGTGAATAAGGTGCTTACAGAAGAAATAGAGAAATTAGTAAATAAAAAGCCATACGCTGAGAGAACAAAGGCTGAGAAGAACCCACATAGTTTTGCAGTAGAACTTAGCGATAAATTCACTCTAGATATCAATCACTTAACACAGATTGAAAAAATGAAACCAGAGAATTTTGGCAATATCAGTGCTATTCTTGAGCATTATCTTGGCATAGACAATGCAGTAACATGTATGCAAAATATGAATGTACTTTCATCGGATCCAAGCATGCTTGAATTTATGCTTGCCACACTTGTAAGAGAAGAGACAAACTCTAATTTACCTCTTCGTGACTACTTTGTATTAAATCCATATCCATTCCTTGCAAAAGCACAGCAAGAACAAAACATAGGCGGCAATGGTGGTGAAGAAGACGGCATCACAATAGAGCGTACAAAGAAGAAAGAAATTGTAGTTAAAAAACTTCCAGAAATATCTCTTACCGATGAAGAGTATCTTCGCCTTCAAAACAAGGTAAACAAGACAAATCGTGGGCTTACCATTAAAAATCTTGCTAAGATTAAGGAAATCGAAGAGGAAAAACGAAAGGAAGCGGCTCGTCAGGAAAAAGAGCGTGCCGAAGAAGAAAAACGCAACTTAGAGGCTCTTCGTGCCGCACGCCGAGAGGAGAAAAAGGCGAAGAAGGAAAAGAAAAAGGGTAGATCAACCACTCAAGCACCTATTGTAGCCTCTGCTCCACAAAAGCCAGAAAAAACAGAGCCTTCTCTTGAAGAAAAGCAGGCTTTAAGAAGGTCAAAACTTGTTTTCCCACAACATCAAGATGTGCCAGTAGAAAAGGCACTTGAAGAGTATTTTCTTCCTATAATTGATGGCTTTATTAAGAATGGCTATTACTACAAATCGCCATCATTAAGCAGTGTTACTTCTTCTTTAAAGACTTATTTAGCGTATAAAAACCCAATAGAAGGAATATATGAACAAATTACTGATCTCCGCGATAGGATGATAAATATTCTTTATGATAGAAAAGCCGAAACATCTCCTACATGGCTAAAAGATCTTTTCACAGTTCAGCCTAACAATAAAACCACCATTGAAAATTTAATGGAAAATATATCCTTACTTATGGATGTTTCTGATAAAAAACATGATGTATTAAAACTTGCATCATCACAACTTATAAAGAGCGGCAATTCAAGGGAACTACGGGTGTTCAATCCAATAGTTTCAACCTCATATCCATCCGTCTTGCAAGCAAACGAACTCATAAATAATTATGATGAGTATATACAAGCCGTCAATAAAGAAGCCGCAGCATTTTATTGTGTTGCTGATATCGAGGCAAAATTCGCGGAAGAAACAAAGGATTTAAGTGAAGATGCTCGTGCAAACTTGCAAATAGAAGGCTCAAAAAGAGAGGGTGACACATCGGAAACAACTAGACCTGTTGTAAAAACGATAGATAAGCTCGAGTATTTGATACAAAATAATTTGGTTGAAGATGTAAATTATTTCCTAGATGACATTATACCAGAAGAGAATAAAAAGTTGCTTGAAAAGGTAAAAGAGGAAATAAGCACACTCCCTGAGGTGACAGAGTTCATAGGTTTAGAACTTATGATTTACATTTCACCAATTTTAAAGAAGATTTTTGATTTACTACAAAAACGAGGCATTTTAAAGGTAGATACTTTCAAAAATATAAGGCGTGATTCTCGTACTAATAAGGCAAAATTATTAAATCCGTTTGAGGATATTGAACTTGATCTTCCTGAAGGGAAACTAACATTTAGCAATGGTGAATTGCCACAAGATGATACGATGATTGTTGCAATCAGTGAAGACAAGTGTCATGATTTAGGAATAGATGCAAACTTGCTGCATAAATTTGGTGATGTCTATAATGCACTCAAAGCACACACTGAAAAAACCGTAGGCAATTTAGATCCAGTTTTCAAAACTAAACAAGCAAAAGAAAAAGGATATGATTCTGCAGCCAAGTTACTGTTTGCTGATAAAAAAGAATTTGAAGAATTTGTAGATTTGTTTTTAACCTGCGTTTATAAAAGTGAAGACGAAAGCGAATAAAAGGTGACCCACTCGGTCACTTTTTTGTCTAAAATTATCAAAAATGATATCAAAAAAGTAACTCAACGCATATTTCTTATTGAAAGCCTAAAAAACATTTGCAAAAATCCATGAATTAATGTACACTTAACTCTAAGGAGAAAAACAAATGGAAAACGAAATTGACGAGATACTTCTTTCTTGCCAAGAGGAATTAGAGAAGGCATGCCAGCACCAAATAAACGAGTATTTGGTGATAAGGGCAGGCAGAGCAAATCCACATGTACTTGATAAGGTATTTATCGATTATTATGGTCAACCAACTCCGCTAAATCAGATGGCAAGCATCACGGTGCCAGAGGCAAGAATGCTTTGCGTACAGGTATGGGATCAATCACAGGTAAAGAATGTTGTAAAAGCGATCTCAGCGGCAGATCTCGGAATAACTCCAAATGACGATGGAAAAGTGATAAGACTTGTATTTCCAATGCTCACAGAGGAGAGACGAAGAGATATCGTAAAAACTGTAAAGAAGATAAGCGAAGAGACTAAGGTTGCAATCAGAGGCGCACGCAGAGATGCCATGGAAATGCTGAAAGACCTAGAAAAAGAGGGCAGCATATCAGAGGATGAACAATCATCTGCGGAAAAAGAGGTACAAAAACTCATTGATCAGTATAATGAGAAAGTGGAAGAGACATGCAGGGCAAAAGAAAAGGAGATCATGGAAGTTTAGTACATGTTTTCGGGCAATTTTCTTCAAAAGGAATGAGACATGTTCAAAAAAAGAATTAACAAGATACCTCAACATATCGGCATAATAATGGACGGCAACGGCAGATGGGCAAGTACCCAGGCTCTGCCAAGAAATATGGGGCATAAAGAGGGGATAAACGCAGTAGACCGCACCATAGACGCACTAATAAAGTTCGGGGTAAAAGTGGTATCCTTTTTTGCCTTTTCCACTGAGAATTGGAAGCGTAGTGAGGAAGAGATAAATGGCATATTCAATTTGGTGCGGGATTTTCTTCATTCAAAACGCAATAATTTTAAGGAGAGAGGGGTAAAAATCACAACCATAGGCGATCTTACTCCATTTCCCGAGGATTTAAAAACCCAACTTGCTCTTACAAAAGAGGAGACAAAAGATAACGATAAATTAATAGTAAATTTGGCGCTTAATTATGGTGGAAGATCAGATATCACAAGGTCGGTAAATAGACTAATTGCAGAGGGCGTGAAAGAGGTCACCGAACAAGACATCTTAGATAACTTAGATACAAAATCTCTTCCCGAGCCTGACTTTGTAATTAGGACAAGTGGAGAAGAGCGTATATCAAATTTCATGTTATACCAAATGGCATACAGTGAATTGTATTTTCCTAAAGTACTTTGGCCAAACTTTAACGAAAGACATCTACGAAAAGCATTAAAGGTGTATTCTAAAAGGAATCGTAGATTTGGAGGAATTAAATGAAAAAGAGAATATTAACATCGCTAGAAATTTTTGTAGTATTGGTACTAGCCTTTGTTTTAAGGGAACTAGTATCAAATTATTTCTTTGATGCACTCATCTTGTTTGTTAGTGTAATGGCGTCATATGAAACTGCAAGACTGTTCACCAAAATGGATAAATATAATTATACCTATCTTGCTGCGGCATTTCCAGCCCTTCTCATGCTTTCAAACCTACTTGGACTAGCCTTTGATAGTACAATAGGACTTTCTTTCACACTTGTAATTGATGTTGCCGTTATTATCATCACCTTTGGTGCCACCTTTGCTATAGGGGCATTAAATCGCAAAAAGCTATTCAATGAAATGAAGATAAGAAAGGTGGACAGGTCTATGACCACCACAAGATTTGCTTTCAATAAAGCCTTCAACACAGCAGTAGCGTTTATTTATCCAGCCTTTTTACTTTCCTTGCTCACAGTGCTTAATCATTTAGATTCTCTCACAACCACTTTCCCAAGCGTAGGAAAATTTGGTGGCTATCTGTCTCTCACAGTGCTTTTGTTCACAATTTTAATACCAGTATTCACCGATACATTCGCATTTTTCACAGGCTCACTTATCGGCGGCAAAAAACTCATGCCGTCTGTAAGCCCAAATAAAACAATTTCTGGCTCAATCGGTGGGGTTGTATGGTGTGTACTTCTCAGCATATGCACATATTTAATCATGAATGCAATCGGCCCAATAAACACCGCCTTTGCAGCCGCAGGTTTAAAAATTTGGCATATAGCAATAATTGCCTTTGTAGGTTCCATTCTTGCACAAACGGGAGATTTATTTGAATCATTTTTAAAGCGAAAAGCAGGCGTTAAGGACAGCGGAAAAATGTTGCCAGGTCATGGTGGCATATTAGATAGATTTGATTCATATATTTTCTTACCAGCCTTTTTACTTATATTCTTTGTAATAATGCTAGTAATAATCTAGTGAGGTTAAATGATAGTTTTATATGTATTGCTTGCGATAGTAGTACTGCTGTTTATGGTACTAGTGCATGAACTCGGGCATTATGTAGCGGGCAGAATATTAAAATTTAAAATAGAGGAATTTTCGATAGGCTTTGGAAAGGCCATATTTTCTCGTACAAATAAGCGGGGAGAGAAGATATCTCTAAGGATATTCCCACTTGGAGGCTATTGTGCCTTTGCGGGCGAGGATGGTACAGATAAGGACGGCAACCCAATAGAGGGCAAAGACGCTTTCACAAATCAAAAGCCATGGAAGAGAATAATAGTCTTTCTTGCAGGTGTAACCTTCAATTTCCTCACCGCGATTATATTTTCTTTTATACTGCTTGTAAGTGTAGGGTATGATATACCCGAATTTAATAAGATTACAACCTTAAATCATGTTGTTTCTTATGAACATAGTGCAGAGTATGACCCCGAGGTAAATTCGCTAAAGGAAGGGGATGTTATCTTCTATGTGGATGGCACAAAGATAGATTTTGCTTATAGTTACAATTTCCCAGACCTAGTTGATTTGCAGGTTGAGAAAATGGAGGCATGGCTTAAAGCAGAGGAAAATAAGGATAAGACTTTCAAGGATTATCCAGCCGTTAAACTCCAAATCCGAAGAGACGGGCAAATGATGGATAGCGAACTATATTTTGTTAAAGTGACCTATCTAGTATTTGATAAAGATGATAAACCAGTATACGAAACCGATAAAAATGGTAATGATAAAGTGGATGAAAGTGGAAATAAAATCCAAAAAACAAAAACTGCATATTCACTAGGCGGCTTTGTTACCACCGATGCGGACGGGAATATGACCCTCAATTATCTTCATTATGAGCCATACCGCCACTCTTTCGTCGAGGCACTTGCAAGATGTGTGCCATTTGCATTTGGCCTTGCATGGGTTGTTATTAAAAGTTTGTGGATGCTCATCACCTTCCAGATACCAATTAAAGATATAGGCGGGCCAATCACTACAATCGCTACTATCGCATCCGTCACCCAGCAAAGCATGGCAAATCTACTCGTGCTTATACCATTAATTTCCGCCAACCTTGCGGTATTTAACATATTGCCAATACCGGCACTAGACGGCGCACATGTTTTGTTCACACTAATCGAATGGATACGGGGCAAACCTATCAAACGGGAGGTGGAGAATATGATACACTCCATCGGACTAATGGTGCTGTTTGGTCTCGTCATTTTGATTGACATCCTGCATTTTGTGTTGTAAACTAACGATATGGAAAAACTAATGAACGCTCTAAACGCAAAGTTTGGGGATAAATTTGCAAATTTAAAACTCTTTGATGTGGTATATGATAGGGGACTTAATGTCTGCAATATCACCTTCCTTTATCCGTATAATGAGGAGGAACTTGATAAAGACAGCCGTGACGCTCTTACAACCTTTGTCAGAGAGTTTTTATCGTTGGAAGCAAAGGTGCGTGTAAAACTCAAAAAAAGTTTCTTAGACGCACATCTTATCAATAAGGAGATAAAGAACTTTTTTGATGCGGAGCATAAGGGTATATCTCAGTATATATTAGAAAGCAATATTGCGATTACAAGTGACGGCTTTAATCAAACTTTGGATATCAGTTTAAATCAAGATGTTCTTTCCCTCATGGACATGCGTGAACTTACCAATAAACTAAAAACCTACCTTTCTAAAAGGTTTATTGCAAACTTTAATATAAACTTTTTGGAAAGTGAGGAGACCCTTCCTTCTGAAATAGATTTTGAGGATGTTTTTGTGCCACAGGCAGTAGGGACAAAACGCTATGATGTTCGCGTTATTAAAAAGATAGTCGGCACCGATATACCACCAAAACCCGAATACATAGAATTTATCACAAAGCCAAAAAACTCCGTGATACTCGCGGGTACTATATCAAATTACACCAAAAAGACCTTTGTGCGTAAAAGTGGCAAAAGAAAGGGTGAGGAAGGCTGTTTGATTTCCTTTGTGCTTGATGACGATAAAAAAATGGATTGTATTTATTTTTGTAGTAAAAGCAATTTAAAAAAAATGGAGGCTCTTGCCGATGGAATGATGGTTCTCGGTCTCGGCGATGTAATCAAGGGGCTAGGCGGCGGACTAACCTTCAAAGTGCGTAAACTTTCCTATGCAAGTCCAGCGCCAAAAATTCAACTTGAGGAACTTGCAGCACCTGCAAAAAGCCATAAACAAGTGGTTTTCCCAGAGCCTCTCCCTATACCTTCACAGGCAAACTTGTTTGAAGATAAACCAAGATATAACGACTTTATCATGTCAAATACAATAGTAGTTTTTGACCTTGAAACAACAGGCCTAAATCCCGAGAATTGTGAGATAACCGAGATAGGTGCGGTCAAGGTAGTAAATGGTCAAATAAAGGAAAGATTTGCAAGTTTTGTCAAACCAAAATCAGAGATACCAGAGGAGGTTACCGCTCTCACAGGAATTACCAATGAAATGGTTGCTTTTGCACCAAGTGTTGAGGAGGTAATTGCAGACTTTTACGATTACACTCGGGGCTGCGTACTCAGTGGGCATAATGTCATAGGCTTTGATATGAATTTTATAAAGCGTGCAGGCTTAAAATGTGGCTTAAAGTTTGATAATACTCTTATCGATACTCTCATCGTTGCAAGACAGTCACAACTCCGGGTAGCAAACTATAAACTCGGCACCTTAGTCAGCGCACTCGGTCTTACTTTAAATGATGCGCATAGGGCGTATAATGATGCTTATGCTACGGCACAGGTACTACTTGAATTAAGTAAGGTTAAATAAATAAAAAAATATGATAAAATTTATTGCAATTATGGTAATAATCTGATATAATAAAAACGACTAGATTAGCGGGGAGTGGGCAGAAATGTTCACTCCCTGCGTTAGTAGAAAAGGAGGAAACACAGTTGGCAGGTAAAATAAAAACGCTATGCCAAGAGAAGGTGGCGCCAGTGATAGAGGGGCTAGGCTATGAACTCGTAGACATAGAGTACTCTAAACAAGCCGATGGAATGAATTTAATATTTTATATTGATAATGACAGCGGCATCACACTAGACGATTGCGAGAGGGTGAGTAAAACCATTGATCCCTTACTTGATGAAATCAATCCAACCGATGATCAGCCATATGTTCTCATTGTTAGTTCACAAGGGCTAGATAGACCGCTTAAAACGGAGCGCGATTTCAAAAGGAATTTAGGAAAGGAGATTGAAATAACCTTGTTTTCCAAGATAGACGGAAAAAAGGTGTTCAAAGGGGAACTTGTTACTTTCACAAATGAAGATGTGGCAATCGCAATAGATGGCGAAAATAAAAGTTTTAGTCGTGAAAAAATAGCACATATCGTGCCAGTAATAAAATTTTAAGGAGAAAAAGATGATAAACAAAGATTTCTTTCAAGCATTAGAAGACTTAGAGACAGAGAAAAAGATAAATAAGGATACATTTATAGAGACGCTAGAGACAGCACTTGCCTCAGCCTATAAAAAGATGTACGGAGAGGCAAAAAATGCTTCTGTAAAATTAAATCCTGAAAAATGCACAATCAAGATATATTCTTATAAGACGGTTGTAGATGAAGTAACCGACCCTGATAAAGAGATATCTCTCGAAGAGGCACGCCTTATCAAGAAGTCCTATAAAGTAGGTGACGAGGTAAGCCAAGAGGAGTCAACCAAGGATTTCGGTCGAATTGCCGCTCAGACAGCAAAACAGGTAGTAATGCAAAAACTTAAAGAGATGGAAAGACAGATTGCAGTGTCAGAGCTATCTGAAAAAGAGGATGAACTTCTCACCACAATCGTTAAGAGAATTGATAATGGCACAATCTATGTACAGATTTCAGGCTCACATACAGAGGGTGTCATGCTTCCATCCGATCAAATCCCAGGCGAGAAATTTAATGTAGGCGACCGTATCAAGGTTTATGTTAAAAAGATTAAGGATTCATTCAAAGGCCCACAGATACAGGTTACAAGAAGTAATATCGGCTTTGTAAGAAAACTTTTTGAACTTGAAATCCCAGAGGTTGCAAACGGCGATGTTATTATAAAAAATATTGCTCGTGATGCTGGAAATAGAACAAAGGTTGCTGTTTACACTGAGAAACCAAATATTGATGCTGTCGGCACCTGTGTAGGCTTTAGAGGACAAAGAATTGATACCATCGTTGCCGAACTCAATGGCGAAAAGATTGATTTAATTGAGTATAGTGACGATCCTCTTGAATATATTGCAAGGGCATTAAGTCCAGCCAAAGTAGTAAGCGTTGAAACAAATGAGAGCCTAAACGCATCACGCGTAATCGTACCAGATGATAAACTTTCACTTGCAATAGGAAAGAGCGGGCAAAATGTTCGCCTTGCAGCAAGACTTACTGGTTGGAAGATTGAGGTTAAGCCAGAAAGCAGCGTTCAACAGACAATAACTAAGGAAGAGCCTGAATACGAACTTACCGAACTAAGTGACGAGGATTCTTTTCAAAATCTTGATGACCTAGATGTACTTGAACCACTTGATGAGGAATAAAAATGGAAATTATAAGAATGTGCGTAGCCTGCAAGGAAAGCAAAGAAAAAAAAGCACTCGTTCGCATTGTAAAGATGAAGGACGGGCAGATAAAAATTGACCCTTCAGGAAAACTAAATGGACGCGGTGCATATGTATGCCGTGATGAAAAATGTTTTGAGAAATTGAAAAAACAGCACGCACTCAATAGGGCATTTAAGGCTGGTATTCCGGACGAAGTAATCACCAACTTGCAGGAGGAAATCTTTGGACAGAGTAAAACTTAAAAATTATCTTGGCATTGCCCAACAAGGCGGATATATAGTCTATGGTGGAGAAAATCTTGACTCTTACACTAAAAAAATATATTCCGTTTTGTGTGATAAAAACGCAGGTAAAAACTCACTCAAACTTGCAGAAAAATTAAAAGAAAAATATAAAGTAAGTTATGTAAATGATTTAGGACAGTTACTAAGTCATACCAATACAAAACTAATAGGAATAAGGAATAAAAACCTAAGCGAAATCATAGAAAAAATGATTGAAGAATAAAGGAGCAAAAATTTGGCAAATCAAACACTAAACAACTTAAGGACAATACATGAATTGCAGAAAGATGGTACGCTGCTCGAACTCTTGCGCAATGTAAGGACGGCGAAAAGCGACCTAGAAGGGTTTACAAGAACGCTGCAAGCACAGAAAAGAATTGTAGAGCAGAAAGAGACAGAAAAGGTAGAGGCCGAAAAGACGACCGTGGAGGTTAAAGAAACTCCAGTCGCACCAAAAGAGGAGCCAAAGCCTACTTTTGTCGATGGACAAAAATCAAATTATCGTAAGTTTGATAATAGTGCTCAACGTCAGCCACGCTCCTTTAATCCAAACTATAATGGTCAAAATAGGGGAGAGTTTAAGCCAAAGGGTCAAAATGGTAAACCATTTAATAATTTTAATAACAACGGTAAAACTCCATTCAATCCAAACTTTAATAAGCAAAAGAAAACCGGTTCAAACAATTTTGTCTCTACCAAGGTAAACAATTTCAAGTCCTTTAATGATGCTCCTGAACTTGAAGTGAAGAATGATAGAAACTTCCAGCAAAAAGCCAAATTTGCCCAAAAACATAACGCTTCATATGATGAGAAGAAGGTTGCAAACCGTAAACTCGGTGATAATAGAAGAAATAATATTTTAATTGAAGACGAAGACGGCATTGAAGAGGTAACCTTCGGCTCTAGAAAGAGCATAAAGAAGAAAAAAGAAACCGTCACCGTTATCGCTCCAGCAATCAAACATGCTGTTCTCACATCAAGGGAAATCACAGTCAAAGATTTCAGCGAGAAGATAGGTAAGCCAGTAGTTGAGATAGTCAAAAAACTCATGATGCTCGGCATTATGGCAACTATAAACAGCACTATCGACTATGAGACAGCAGAACTTGTAGCCAGCGATTTTGAGATTACCCTCGAACTTAAACTTGATAAAACCTTTGAGCAAAAACTTATCGAGTCTGCCAATGAGACCGATGATGAGAAAAACTTAATCAAACGCCCACCAGTTGTTGCCGTAATGGGTCATGTTGACCATGGTAAAACCTCCCTTCTTGATGCATTCAGAAAGACAAATGTCGTGGCAGGCGAGGCAGGCGGTATAACTCAAAGTATAGGTGCTTATCAAATCAGTTTCAATGGCGAAAAAATCACCTTTATTGATACCCCAGGCCACGCAGCCTTCACAGCAATGCGTGCAAGAGGCGCGAAGGCAACCGATATTGCAATCCTTGTTGTTGCTGCTGATGATGGTATAATGCCACAAACGGTTGAGGCAATAAATCATATTAAGGCAGCAAATGTGCCAATGATAGTTGCAATAAATAAAATGGATAAGCCAGAGGCAAACCCTGATAGAATTAAGCAACAACTTGCCGAGCATGATGTTCTTCCAGAAGAGTGGGGCGGTGATGCAGTTATAGTTCCAATTTCCGCAAAAACTGGCATGGGGCTTGATGAACTTAAAAAGATGATTCTTCTTGTCAGTGAAATGCAGGAACTTAAAGCCAATCCAAAGAAAATGGCTACTGGTGTTGTTATTGAGGCCGAACTTGATAAAAATCGCGGACCAGTGGCATCAGTGCTTGTACAAAATGGTACGCTCAAAGTCGGCGATTCTATTATGTCAGGTATCACTTATGGAAAGGTTAGGGCAATGTTCACCGATGGCGGCAAAAGTGTTAAGAGTGCTGGCCCATCTACACCAGTGCAGGTGCTTGGCTTTAATGAGGTTCCTCTTTCTGGCGATCAAGTGTACGCAGTAGAAGAAAGCTTGTCAAAACAGGTAATACAGGAGCGTATTGATAAGATTAAGAAAGAGCGTAGTCTCCATAACTCAGGTGTTACTCTTGATAACTTTATGAATAAGGTGCATGAAGGCAGCCTTAAAAATCTTAATATAATCATAAAAGCAGATACAATCGGATCAGTCGAGGCACTCAAAGGCGCTCTAATGGCTATTGCAAATGAAGAGGCAAAGGTAAATGTCATCCATAGCGGAGCCGGTGCAGTGACAGAATCTGATGTAATACTTGCAAACACCACAGGTGCAATAATAATCTGCTTCAATCAAAAACCAGTACCAAAGGCGAAAGCACTTGCTGAAAGCCAAAAGGTAGAGATTAAACAATATAAAATCATCTATGAAGTTGTCGATGATATCACCAACGCCATTACAGGTATGCTCAGCGTTAAGTATGAGGAAAAATACATCGGAAATGCTGAGGTTAGGGTAGTATTCAAACTCTCCACCGCTGGCAAGGTTGCAGGCTGCTATGTCAAAGACGGAAAAGTCACACGCGGTGCAGTCGCAAGAGTTATGCGTGGTGATGAAGAAATTGGCGATAGCGTAGTTGAGTCCCTTAAGATAGTAAAAGATGAGAAAGCCGAGGTCGCAAAGGGTTACGAATGCGGTATCAAATTGCGTGATAATGTTGACTTTAAAGAAGATGATATCATCAACTTCTACATTAAAGAAGTAGTAAAACGCACATAAAAATAACCCTTCATTATAAATATTTATGGGCTGACGGATTTCTACTTGGTGTCTGTCCTAATAAAAAAAAGGAGATAGTAAAATGCCATCAAATCGAATAGAGCGCGCGAACAGTGAACTTCAAAGATGTTTGTCAACGATATTAAATCATAAACTAAATGACCCACGCCTTACAGATATGTTGTATGTCAGTGAGGTTAATGTGACACCAGACTTTAAGTATTGTAAAGTCAAGGTAGGACTTGATACAAACAATCGAACAAATATAGATAATGTGTTAAAGATATTGAAAAAATCCTCTGGCTATATTAAAAGAGAACTTGCCGAGATGGTAAAAATGCCATATATTCCTGAACTTATATTCGAGTATGATAAGGGCATGGAGGCCTCTATAAGAATAAACGAGATACTAAAAACATTAGAAATTCCTGAAGATAAGGGAGGGGATGATGAATAAGGTTTATAGACAGATAAAGGATAAAATAAATAGGGCAAATAGTATTGCTCTATTTTGCCATATACGGCCTGACTTTGACGCTCTGTCAAGCATGTATGCTCTATATCATGCAATCAAAACAGGCAAAAAAGTAGATATGTATTCAAATAGGGCATTAAATGATAAAGAGAATCTACTTTTAGATGCCTCTTTAGTAAAAACAGGCAAAATTATTCCAGAAGACTATGACCTATTAATAAGTGTAGACACACCAAATGTAGAACGCCTAGGCATTTATGGGGAGGCTGTAAAACATCATCCCAACACAATCAAAATAGATCATCACCTAAGTTGTGGAGAGGAGATAGGAAAAATACAATATGTCGATGTGGCTTCTTCCTCTTGTTGTGAACTTGTTTTTAAAGTTTTAAAAGCAATGAAGGCTATTATCTCGCCAGAAATTGCCACCATTTTATATATAGGGCTTTTGACTGATACCAATAGTTTTACCAATACAAACACAAATCCAGAATCCTTCCTTGCGGCTTATGAACTTAGTATGTTAAAGGCGGATATAGCAAAGGTAAATGATGTTATAAATCGTCAAAAATCACAATCCGAGGTAAATATCACAAAAACTTTTTATGAGACTTTTAAGCGCGTAGATAAAGAAATCGGAATATGCACCGTCACTCAAGCCGATCTTAAAAAAGCAAAGGCAGAGAAGATAGATTGTGACGGTTTTAGTATGAAACTCGCATCAATTAAAGGAATTAATGTCTCTTGTTGCATTATAGAACTTGATAATAATACATATAACTGCTCAATGCGAAGTAGGCTCGGTTATGCAGTCAATGGAATTGCCGCAAACCTTGGAGGGGGCGGCCATATCGGTGCAGCAGGCTGTGTAATAAAAGCAAAGTCAATGTCAGATGCTGAAAAAATAGTCTTAAAAGAGATTAGAAAATATTTAAAAAGTAGGCTAGTCCATGAAAAATGAAATAAATGGTATAGTCCTACTTGATAAGCCACGCGGTATAAGTTCCAACGCCGCAGTAAATGTCGTCAAAAAAGCATTAAATGCCACAAAGGCAGGGCATCTTGGCACATTAGATGTAGAGGGTGAAGGTTTGCTTCCTGTCACTCTTGGTAAGGGGACAAAACTTTTCGATTACTTTCTAAGTAAAGATAAGGTGTATGTTGCAGATTTTAAATTTGGCATAACTACTGACACCTTAGATCTTGAAGGGAAGATAACCGCACAAGACGATAAAATCATATCGCTTGATGCTGTCGAACAAGTAATCCCTCGTTTTATAGGACGCTTTCCCCAGGTGCCACCCGCATATTCAGCAAAAAAAATAAATGGAAGAAAGGCTTATGACCTCGCAAGAGCAGGGGAAGAAGTGCCGCTAAAACCAAAAGTGATTGAAATCTATGATTTAAAGGTTTTGTCCTATCTTGACACCAATACCTTTCGCTTCTTAATTCATTGTTCCAGTGGCACATATATAAGGTCGCTTTGCAGAGATATGGCATCAGCACTATCAACATATGGTGTGATGTCTCGCATCCAACGCACAAAATGCGGTATTTTCGACATAAAAGATAGTCATTCTATTCAAGCAATAAAAAGCGGCGAATATAAAATTATTCCGCTTGATAGCGTTTTTGATTTAAAAAAAATAAACTTTAATCAAAAAGATACCTCGCTTTTACTGAATGGAGTTCGGCTTATAAAAGAGGTAGAAGACGGGCAGTACAAAGCCTATAATGATAACACCTTCCTCGGCATTGTAGAGGCAAAAGAAAAAGAAATCAAATTTAAGCAAAGATTAATTTAAGGGGGAAATATGACAACTCGATTTGGTCCATCAGGCTGTGGAATAGAATTTGAAAATGAAGGTAAAACTTCAATATTTGAGGTTCCCGACTGGCTAAAAGCAAGGGGACTCAATGCTTTTGAGTATTCATTTGGTCACGGCTATCGCATGAAAACTGATACGGCGGAAATGGTAGGCAAAAAATTTAAAGAGAATGATATAATTGTAAGTGTTCATGCCCCATACTTTATTAATTTTGCAAATCCTGATCCCGAGATGTACGCAAAAAGTGAAGGGTATATACGCACCGGTATAAAGTTTCTTAAAGCCTTTGGCTATGCAGATCACCTAGTTTTCCATTCTGGGTCCTGCGGCGGAAAGGATAGGGGCGAAAGTATTGACCTTATCAAGAATAGGTTTATAGAAATGTTTTCAAAACTGGAAGAAGAAGGGCTTTTACAAGGCATTTGGATTTGCCCAGAAACCATGGGTAAACCCGCTCAGATCGGCACTTATAAGGAGGTCGTAGACTTATGCTTAACAAATTCTCACCTTGTTCCAACCTTTGATTTTGGTCATATCAATGCTCTTACCCATGGTGGATTAAAAGGAAAAGAGGATTATAAAAAGGTTTTTGACTATGCAATAGAAAAACTAGGAATAAATCGAATAAATAACTCTCATATACACTTTTCAAAAATTGAATATGGGGAGAAGGGTGAAATTCGCCATTTAAATTTTGAGGATGAGATATATGGCCCTGATTTTGAGCCAATGATAGATGTAATAAAAGAATATAATCTTACCCCTCGCATTATAAGTGAATCAGCAGGAATGCAGCCAAGAGATGCAAGTATTATGAAAAAATATTATGATAATCACTAGACAAACGACTGATTATATGTTAGAATAGTAGCGAAATTAAATTAAGGAGAAAAGAATATGGTAACAGCAGGCGAATTTAGAAAGGGAACCACCTTTGAAATGGACGGATCAGTATATACAGTAGTTGATTTCCTTCATGTAAAACCAGGTAAAGGATCACCATTTGTAAGAGTGAAATATAAGAATGTTATGACAGGCGCAGTAAAGGAAGAGACTTTCAATCCAAGTGATAAATTCCAAATTGCAGTAATTGAGAAAAAGGAAATGACTTACCTATACAGCGACGGCGATATTTATTATTTCATGGATACAGAGACATACGATCAAATCCCACTCAACCGCGATTCAGTGGCAGAAGCTCTCAATTATGTTAAAGAAAACACAAATTGTACAATGTATTTCTATAAGGGCAATCCATTCTCAGTATACGCACCAACATTTGTAGAACTTGAGATAATAGATTGTGAGCCAGGAATCCAAGGCGATACTTCCAAATCCACTACAAAGCCAGCAAAACTTGAGACAGGATATGTTCTTCAAGTTCCACTCTTTGTAAATATAGGCGATAAGATTCGTGTCGACACTCGTGACGGCTCATATCTTGAAAGAGTAAAATAAAAGCACACCCGTGCTTTTTTTATTTTGCCTATTGACATGCAATACTTTTAGTGCTATTTTATAATTGTAGAAAGGAGAAAGAATGGAATTAATTTTATTTTTACTAGGATTAGCTGGCATATGTTCTTACGCAACTACCGATTTTGATAATAGTCCAACTGGGGATACAACAGTTCCGCCAAAACTCACATCTGGTCATATCACATATAAACAATACTATAATTACTTAGTATATAATGAAATAGTGTATATCATAAACAATTATTTTGACCAAAGAGGAATTTCTTATTGGCATAGAGATAGCCTAGAGGCTCCTGATAAAATTGATTTTTCGAATTTTTCTATAGATGAAGATGAAGAAGAACATGTAGACAAAATAATTGAGAAAAACCTAGATTCATATCGTAACAGCTACAGTTATAATTCAGGAAGTGATTATTACAAAGATACTTGGTTTTACGCTTACCTTAAAGATCTTGATTATGATTCTTGGTTATTTTCAGATACAAAATACTTTGCACAAAGAGTTATCTCTGCATTTGATAATTATGATTATTATAAAAAAAGGGAAGAAGACGAAAATTCATAAAAAAGCACACCCGTGCTTTTTTTTATTTAACACATTTTCCTCATAGGGTGCCTAAGGCACTTCTATCCTAATATTTTCGACAAAACTTGCAAAATCGCAAGTTTCTTTTTTGTTACCCTCAAGCATAGTCTAAAAGAGAGGAGGAACTATGCTTAAAAATATCCTGCCAGAAAACATCTACAACATTATAACTGAAAGAATAAGTTTCAATGCGATTAATGAAATAAGGATGCGTGCGGACAAGCCTATTGTGCTTGCAATAGGAATGCAAAGATTTTTTCTAAGCGAGAGGGGGACAACAGGCAATCTAAAAGAGGCGATATTTGCCAGCAAAATAATGCTAGAAGATATTATATTTCGTGCCAGTGAATGTTCAATATATTCCGTAAATGAGCAAATAAAAAAGGGCTTTATTGTCACTAATGAAGGGATAAGAATAGGCATAGGCGGAGATATGATTGAAGAAAATGGGCATATCAAAACCATGACAAATTTTAATAGCATCAATATTCGTATACCGCATGAAATTAAAAATTGCGCTCTTCCTGTATTTCCTATGATGCTAGAGGATGAAAACATATTAAACACCTTGGTACTATCTCCACCAGGCGGGGGTAAAACAACATTTTTAAGGGATTTTATTTGCCAACTTAGTGAAAGAAATTACGCGTTTAATGTACTTGTGCTTGACGAACGAGGTGAATTTGATATCAATAACGGCAAAAGTCTAGGAAATTATGCTGACAAGATATCATTTGCACGCAAAAAGGTGGGGTTTGAAAATGGAATACGCTCACTTTCACCAAACCTAATAGTCACAGACGAACTAGGTGATGAAGAAGATGTTGAGGCGGTACGCTACTGTGCGAATTGTGGCGTCAATATACTTGCATCCGCACACTGCGATAGTATTGAAAGTTTTTTAAAGAAACCATCCTTTCACAAACTTATCGAAGAGAAGATATTTAAAAGGTATGTTTTACTTTCTTTGCGTAAGGGTGCAGGCACAATTGAGGGCGTGTACAATGAAAATTTTTCGCGTCTAGGAAGATATTAGGAGAGTGAAAATGAACTGGATAATTATTGCAATTTTGTCATCGGTATGTATTCTTATCGGCTATATATATTCACTAAAATATCGCCGTCGATATAACTTTTTTCGCGCTCTCGTCATGCTCTGTCAAAAACTCGATGTCGAGATAAATTTTTCACGGGAACGCCTTAAAAATTTGTTTTCAAATTTTGATGATAAAACAAAACGCAGCCTACAAGGGCTTGATAAAAACTTTTTAGACTACCTTGAAAATAATGTACCTCTTGAGGAAGATAAACTTTTCAAAGGTATGAACTTTTTAAAACAAAATGAAAAAGACACAATATTTTTATTTTTTAAATCTCTAGGTCGCAGCGATCTTGACAACCAAAGTAAAGAACTTAAAAATTATGAAAAACGCTTTGAAGAATTATCAACTTTGGCCACCACAGAAAACAAAAAGTACGGCACACTTTCCATAAAACTCGGCATAGTGGCGGGACTTATGGTAGTTGTGCTACTTTGCTAAGGAGGTAAAAATGGGGGTGGATATAATATTCAAAATCGCCGCGATAGGAATACTAACTGCTATCGTAGGCCAGATACTCAAACAAACGGGGAAGGAAGAAATCGCCACTATGGCAACGCTAGCGGGACTAATCCTAGTGCTTGTTATGATACTAGGGATGATAGGCGACTTGTTTACTGCGATAAAAACGCTTTTTAGTTTTTAAAGGGGAGATATGGATTTAGTTTATAAGATAGTGGCGGTAGCTCTAATCGGGTGTATTGCAACTATAGTGGTAAAACCAGTAAGAAGCGATTATGCGATATTGATAGCCCTAGCCAGTGGAGTTATTATTCTTGCCATGCTTGTAAACTATTTAACCTCAGTATTTGATGCACTAAAGCTTATTATCAATACCACTGGAATATCGGGAAATCTATATTCATTATTAATCAAGATAGTAGGAATAGGGTATTTAATAGAGTTTACTGCTGGCATATGTGCTGACACTGGAAATTCAAGTTTAGGCGATAAAGTTCTTTTGGGCGGAAAGATAATCATCCTTGTAATGGCAATGCCAATCGTAACAAGCATTCTACAAATCATCATGGAGTTGTTGCCATGAGGAAACTAGGATACAAACGCCCAAACAGTAAAAAGAAAAGTGGGAAATTAAAGAAGGTACTCCTTGTCGTGCTTCTTGTATTTCTCCTCGTACCACTTGCCTCGCCGGTGGCATACGCGGTCACAGACGATGGTAAAACAGATGTCGAGCAGGAATTTGAAGACACGATATTTAATCAACTAGGCAAACTAGATTTTTCAAATATTGAAAGTCTGATTGCTTCTCTTACAGGTAAGGAAGGCGATATTTTTGGAAGCAGCAGTTTTCTTGATAAAGTAACATCAATCCTTAACGGCGAGTTTGCCGATAATAGCAGCAGCATCTGGCAGGCGATATTATCTTTGCTGTTTGATAACCTGCTTAAATTCCTTCCAATAATTTCCTCGGTAATCGCAATAGCAATTTTCGGAGGGATGCTGCAAGGATTACGGCCAAACACAAATGGCAAATCTATTTCAAATCTTATACATTTCGTCACCTATGGGATGATAGCGGTGATACTTCTGACTATGACTACCCATATGATAAAACTTACAAGCGGCACAATAATGAATATAAAAGGGCAAATGGATGCCATTTTTCCCTTGCTCCTGACGCTGATGACAGCGATAGGCGGTACGGTGTCTGTCAGTGTTTACCAGCCTGCTATGGCACTTTTAAGCGGAGTAATTTTAAATATATTCACATATGTCTTGCTGCCGATATTTATATTTTCCATGGTGTTCAGTGTGGTATCAAACCTGTCCACAAATATAAAACTCGATAAATTCACTTCCTTTTTTAATAGCAGTTATAAATGGATTACAGGCCTAATCTTCACAATTTTTTCCGCCTTTTTGTCAATTCAAGGTATCACAGCAGGTTCAGTAGACGGCATAAGCATAAGGACGGCAAAATATGCGATTAAGTCCTATGTACCAATTCTCGGCTCATATATATCGGACGGCTTTGGTCTTATACTAGCAAGTTCAAATCTCATTAAAAACGCGGTAGGCGCAGGCGGACTACTGCTACTTGTCGCCACAGTAATTTCGCCGCTGCTCGAACTCGTTATTTTCATGCTTGCACTCAAACTGATTGCGGGAATTGTGGAGCCTCTCGGCAACGGCCAAGTGGCAAACTTCGTCTCATCACTTTCAAAAAGTATGACCCTGCTTATCAGTTTGCTCATTGGCGTTGCGTTCATATATTTCATCCTGCTGGGACTTGTATGCGTAAGTGCAAATATTGTATAGGGGGCGGAAATGATAGGGACAATTTCAAACTGGATAATGTCGATAGCGGGGGTAATCCTCTTAAGTGCGATAGTCGAATTAATCCTGCCAAACGGACAAATAAATAGATATATTAAAGGCGTATTTTCCTTTATAATCGTGCTAGTAATAATCATGCCAATCCCCAAATTACTGAATATAAAACTCGATTTGTCCAATGTGTTCAATAGTGAGGAGATAGTGCTTCAAGAAGATTACTTGTATCAAATTAATCTAGATAAAATCATGAAGACAAAGGAAGGGCTTGAGAAGGCGATAGAAAAAGAGGGATACGGGGAGGTGACGGTTTCCATAAACGCAGATATCTTTGCCCATCAAGTAGAAATCCAGTCGATATATGTCGATATAAGTAAAATAGTCATAAAAGGAAATGCACCTCATAAAGATATAGTAGGTATCAGACATGATATTGTAAACATAATTCAAGAAAATGTACAGATAAAGGAGGGACAAGTTTTATTCAATGAGTAGTATAGGGAAGGGCGTGACAGCAATACTTGAGCGGTTAAAGAAGATAAAGCACATTGAGATATACTTAACGGTGGGGTTTGCGATAATAATACTAGCGATATACCTGTCTACACTTGGCGGCGGAAAGAAATCGGAGGGACAAGATACGACAGAAAACAACCAAAACATTTCTTCAAGTGTGGAATATGTGGACTACCTTGAGAATAAACTTGAAAGTGTACTAACAAGCGTAAAGGGGGCGGGCGAAGTTAATGTAGTCATTACACTTGATAGCGGATTTGAATATGTTTACGCAACCAAAGAGGAAACAAAGACAAGTGCAGATGGTGGAAAGGTTACAACCAGCCAGTTAATAATGGTGGATGGGAAACCGGTGCTTGAGAAGGAGATATACCCGACGATAAAAGGCATAGTAGTCACATCAAGTGGAGCCGATAATGTAAGTGTCAAAATGAACTTGCTTTCAGCATTGCAGACAGTGGTAAATGTGCCAAATCAAAACATCACGATATTAGCAGGTAAATAAAAGGAGAAGGAAATGAAAAAGAGAACAAAAATCATAATCTTAACAGTCATGGTATTATTACTCGGAGTAACAGGGTATTTAAACATTGCGTTAAATAATAGTGTAAATAACAATCCACCATCCACAACAACGACAGCAAGTTATTTTTCGGCATATAGAAGTGATAGAGAGTCTACACGCGACCAAGAAATGCTCTACTATGACGCAATTATTGCAAGCCCAAGTTCAACTACTGAGGCGGTTACCAACGCAGAGAATGCAAGACTCAACCTCGTAAGACAAATGGATAAGGAACTTGTAGTAGAGGGACTTATCAAAGCAAAGGGCTTTGAGGACTGCGTAGTTACTATTTCTGAAAAGAATGTAAATGCGGTAGTAAAGGCGGCGAAACTTAATGAGCAAGAGGTAGCACAAATCGTAGCGGTAATCCAAGGGCAACTCGGCACAAGTATTAAAAATATTAAAGTAATACCAGTAGAATAATTGCAAAATAATGAAAGAATATGATATACTACCGATATAAGAGGTAGCAAAATGACAAAGAAACAGACAAACATGACGAATAAAGGCAAAGTAGATATCGATAGAGATATCCTTTTGTCTATTATAAACTTGGCAGCAAAAGAGATAAGCGGTGTAGATAGCCTCACAAATAATTATCTTCCACTTATCAAAAGACCCTTCAAAAATAAGACAGAGGGCGTAGCCATTAAGTTTGAGAATAATAACACACTCAAAGTAGATATTTATATGAATGTAAGGAATGGGTATAGCGTACCTGATATAGCCTTCCGCGTTCAAGAGAATGTGAAGAACAGTTTGAATGCAATGGTAGGCATTAAACCAGGCAAGATTAATGTCCATGTTATAGATGTCGTATGTGATAAAGATGACGGAGATGTTGGCCAATGAGGAGAGAGGGAAGAGAATGTGCTTTTCAATACATCTTTGCAAGTTTTTTCACCACACAGGAGATAGGCAACTTCACTTCTTCTTTAAAAGAAGGGGATACGGCTTTTGCAAAAGAGATAATCGAAGGCTATTTGCAACATAAGACAGAACTTAAAGAGTTAATAGAAAAGCATTTAATCGGATATGAGTATGATAGGGTATATAAAGCGGACTTGGCAATAATGTATGAGGCACTCACCGAAATTAAATACCTTTCCACGCCACCACAGGTAGCGATAAATGAGGCTTTGGAACTTGCCAAAAAATACTCCACCGAAAGGAGTGCAAAGTTCATAAATGGCGTACTTGCCACGATAGTAAAAGGTGAGTAATGCTTGAAACAATAACAGTATCCCAGTTTAATGGGTATATAAAAAAGATATTTGACGCAGAGGAACTTCTCCACAATATATCAGTTGTTGGGGAAGTTTTTGGTGTATCAAACGCAAGGCAAATTACATATTTTTCACTTAAAGATGAAAATGCCACTCTGCCATGCGTGTGTTTCTATCCCGCTTACGCCGATAAAATTGTAGAGGGGAAACAGATAGTGGTCACTGGAAGTCCAAATTTTTATGTCAAAGGCGGACGACTTTCTTTTAGTGTGAATAGGGTGGAAGAAGTCGGCGCAGGTAAACTGTTTGAAGAGTTTTTGCGTTTAAAGGAAAAACTTGAAAAGGAAGGTCTTTTTGCTGCTGAGCATAAAATCCCATTGCCAAAGTCGATAAAGCGAATAGGCGTTATCACATCAAGGGACGGCGCAGTAATCCAAGATATTAAAAATGTGTCATGGAGAAGAAATCCACAACTTGATATAGTTTTGTATTCAACAAAGGTTCAAGGCAGGGGAGCCGAACTTGAAATTGCCCACGCTATTGAGCAAATGGATAAATACGCAAATGTCGATGTCATTGTGGTTGCAAGGGGTGGTGGCAGTTTGGAAGACCTTGCCGCTTATAATACTGAGGTAGTTGCAAGGGCAACCTATAACTGCGTTAAACCAATAGTGTCTGCAGTCGGGCATGAAACAGACTTTACGATAATTGACTTTGTAAGCGACCTTAGGGCGCCAACTCCGTCTGCTGCGGCAGAACTGCTCACCGAGGAACTTTCGGGTCAGGTAATCAGCCTTAAACGACTAATTTCAAGATTTAATAATGCCGCTAGAAATTATATCTCATCTAAAGATAATCTATATTATCTAAAAAACAATTTTGTAAATGCAATAAACAATTACTTAAATCAAAGAAGTTACCAACTTGGACTTAATGAAAACGCACTAAAAAAACTAAACCCTACCACTCTTTTAAAGCAGGGGTATGCAAAGATAGAGCAGAACGGGCAACCACTTTCAAGCAGTAAGGGGGTTAATTATAATGAAAATCTTGATATCATATTTGCAGACGGAAGGGTGAAAGCAAAGCCAATAAAGGAGGAAGAATGAGTTACGAAGAGGCAAGCAAAAAACTTGAAGAGATAATTGAAAAATTAGAAAACGGCAACCTGCCAATGAGCGAGGCAGTCACCTTGTTTGAGGAAGGGGCACGCCTTGCAAAGATATGTAGTGAGCATTTGAATAAAGCAAAGGGCAAACTCACAGAGGTGAAGGACGAACTTGATAAACTCACTGAAATCCCTGAGTAACTTTGTTCTTGTCATCCCGGGCATAGTGGAAGAATCTAGGCGATTTCGCACACTTTAATCTTGACTTTTTATTATTTTGTGCTACACTTTACTCATAGGAGAAAAAATGACAATCCCATGCAATATGCAAAAGAAATATTTTAAAAGTACCATCAACCGCATTCTAAGAAATGAGGTTTTGGTTTTATCTAAAGAGAAAGCCAATCAAGCCTTAAAAGAAATAAAAATGTTAAAATTCATTGATAAAATCATTGAGAATAAAAATATTACTAGAAAAGAACTAACCTCATTTTTACATGCGTTAATTGAAGACAACCCTTTTATTGACCTAGGCAATTATTCCGCTCCTAAAGTATATTTTAAAAACCTTCCTGAATTTTTAGTAGGCAATGCTGGACAGGGTGAAATCAATATTTCCAATAAGCATATCACTGAAGTATTAGAGAATTTAAACGACAAAGAAAGCCTAGAATTCCGCCTTTTAAGTCTTTGCGCAATGATAGACACCTTAGGTCACGAACTTACCCATGATATTCAGTCAAAGAGAAACACGCAGTTCACATTTTTACATAGAAATGCGCTATTTAATGGCAATGAATCTTATAATTTCTTTTCCTATCTTTCTCATTACAAAAATGGGGATAAAAATTGTAGTAAATTTGATAAAGAATTAATCAGCGAATTATTATATGAAATATATCCACATGAAAGTGATGCACGAAAAGGTGGACTTGTATTTACCTTTCATATATTAGATCAACTAGATGCAATTTATGCTGCAATTGGTTCTTCTCATAAACGAAAAATAATTGAGTCTATAAAAGAATTATACTACGAAGATATGCAATTAGGAGAACCAGATAAATGCTATGTGGAAATGGTAGAAGAATCAATGAAGGAATTGTGCCAAGAAATTGACATTTCAAAACTATCACAAATGGGACTAATTCTTGACAAAGCAAACACCCACAGATTTAATAAAACTGATAAAGGATTTAGAACACTTTCTTTATCTATTTTTAATGAAAAGAAAACAAACGAAAAGGAAAGTAAGTTACCGGCCAAGAAAGAACTCCTAAATATGCGCTATGAAAAATATATAGATTATATAGAAACAAAAAACCAGTTATATATTTCACTATTATATTTCTCCTGTGCACGAAATAAAGACGATGACAATTTCAGTCATAACCTTTTGGCAAGATTTATAGAAGATGGAAATCCTTGCATACCTTATCTTTCTTCCATGATACATTACTATCAAAAGGAAGGGTATAAGAAGATGGCGGAGCGTATAAATCTTGATGAGATATTGGAAAATGGCGACATCTCGCTTTCCTCTCTTGTAAACCTTCCTGTCTATTTAAAACCAACAAATCCCGAAGCACTTGCAATAAAATATATAAATGAAAATAAACTACAATATGCCTATGTCATTATTGTAAATTACTCAGTCGAAATGACGGAAAACCTTAAAGACACCATAATTTCCAAAGCAAAACAATGCCTTGAGTCAATTAAAAACTTTAATATGAATCAAACTTACTTGTATCAATTATGCGAAATTCTAGAAGAATATTCAGAGGATGGAGATATCGAAGTTTTGCTTACAGAATTAAAAGAAAACTCCATAAAAGTTCCATATCTATCAAGGCAGAATGAAATTGAATATTACTCTTCAATTTATGGAGAAAAATCTGCAGAATATTACTTCAAACTTTTCACTCCGTATAGGTCTTCTTTTCAAGAAAAATTAACTTATTTTCAAGCAATTGATGAAACAGAATAAAAGCACACATCTCGCGTGCTTTTTTCTATCATATAAAAACGGATTTTAAAATATACTATTATTATGAAAAAATATAGTAAAGTGGTTACTCTTGCCACCTCAAATAATAAGCGCTGGGCGATAAAGGTTTTATTTTTGTCTATAAGTTTGTCACTTATATTTGGCTTTTTAAGTCAAACTGTGCTATCAAGTATAGGTGCGATAATGGCAATAATATGTATTGTTATTTTTATTGCAATAAGTGTAATATTTGATATGCTAGGCATAGCGGTGGCAAGTGCGGACGAAGAGACTTTCTTAAAATGGAATAGTGAAAATGTTAAAGGTGCAAGGGTAGGTCTACGGCTCTGCAAAAATTGTGAAAAGGTATGTTCCTTTTGTGCCGATGTGGTCGGGGATATATGTTCCACTCTTTGCGGTGCAGGTGGTGCCTGCGTGGTGGCGTCACTAAGTAAAAATATTTCTTCACCCTCGCTAGTAGTTTTAATCACGGTGTCGGTAAGCGCACTCATTGCGGGTGCAACAATCTTTTTTAAGGCACTTATGAAGACGAAGGCTCTCACAAAATCCAATGAGATAATTCTTGCCCTTGGCAAAATTCTTGAAAAAACCTTATTTCGTGAGAAAAAAGTGTCAAAAATAGTTGACAAGTAAATTTATATATGCTAAAATTCAAGCATGAAAGTAGAAGTTTCCACTTCTCACCAGCCGAAAATTGATTTGGCTTGGTAACAACTTAATTTAACGCTAATCTTGTTATAAACGGGAAAAGTAATAAAATTTTGTTTGGTGGAAATATTTTGCTTCCACCAAATTTTTTGTAAAAGGGGAATACAACAATTTTTAAGGAACTTTTAATCAATGAACAAATCAAATCAGCTGAGGTGCGACTAATCGGCGAAACGGGAGAGCAGCTTGGCATAATGCCAACCAGCGAGGCTCTCTCACTTGCACAAAGCAAGGATTTAGACCTTGTCATGATGTCAGGTGCATCAAAGCCACCAGTATGCAAAATCCTAAATTACGGCAAATTCAAATATGACGCAGTAAAGAAGGATAAAGAGATTCGTAAATCTCAAAAGGTAGTTGAAACCAAAGAGGTACAACTTTCCATGACGATTGAAGAGTACGATATTGCATACCGCGTTAAAAACGCTTGCAAGTTTTTGCAGGGCGGAAATAAGGTAAAGGTGACGCTAAAAATGAAGGGGCGTCAGCAAGCCTACGCATCAAGGGCGATTGAGATTATCAAAGATTTCGTATCAAGGGTAAGCGAATGTGGATTTATTGAAAAAGAGCCTGAAATTGCGGGTCGAAATGCATTTGTTGTAATCACCCCAAAGAAAAACTAAAAGGAGAAATACAATGCCAAAACAAAAAACACACAGTGGTGCAAAAAAGCGTTTCCGCGTAACTGCAAACGGGAAAGTAAAATTTGCAAGACCAAATAAAGGTCACTTCCAAACATTCAAAGCAAAAGCAAGAAAAAGAAAATTAAGAAAGGGTTCATACATTGCAGGAAAGAATGCTGACAATATCAAGTCCCTTTTGTGCAAATAAGGAGGAAAGAACATGAGAATTAAAAGAGGAGTAAACGCAGTAAAGAAACGCCGTTCCATTCTTAAGAGTGCAAAAGGCTACCGCGGAGCAAAATCAAAATTATATAGAACTGCAAGAGAGCAAGTAATGAAATCTGGACAATATGCTTATATCGGCCGTAAGCAAAAGAAGAGAGATTTCAGGGCATTATGGATTACAAGAATAAATGCAGCATGCCGCCAAAACGGAATATCTTATTCAAGATTTATTGCAGGGCTTAAAAGCCACAATATCACCTTAAACCGTAAGGTGCTTGCAGACATGGCAGTAAGAGAGCCAGAGGCATTCTCAGCCCTTGTATCACAAGTAAAATAACAAGCCTTACGCTTTGTCATTTCGACCGGCCTCTACTTTGTCATTTCGACCAGAGCGATAGCGGAGCGGAGAAATCTAAAACACACAAAAAAAGGGGAGTCTATGGAAAAAGCCACTAATTCTTTAATAAAAGAGTTAAGGAGATTAAAGAAAGAGACGAGTCTCCTTTTTTTGGATAACCTAAAAATAATTAAAGACGCCATAGCAAAGGGTGTAAAGCCTCTTTACATATTAGTAGACGATGAAAAACTAAATATTTGGGGTGAAAAGTACCATGTTTATAAAACGGACAGCACCACAATAAAAATGTTAGCCGACACCGTAACCCCACAAGGAGTAGTATGCGTTGCAGAATACATACAACATATGGTAGAAAAGCCAACCACCAATTTCTTAGTGCTTGACGGCATTCAAGACCCAGGCAATGCCGGCACTCTTATTAGGACTGCTTGTGCCTGCGGCTTTAAAAGTATATTTATGCTTGACTGCGTATCTGTTCGCAACTCAAAACTTGTTCGCAGCAGCGTTGGAACAATCTTTGATGAAAAAATATATGAAGTACCCCGCGAAAAATTTATTGAACTTGCTTCAAAATGGCAGTTATGCCTGCTTAAAGCAGATATGCACGGGGAAAATATTTTCAAAAAGTCCTTCACTCAGCCTGTCGGTGTAGTTATGGGTAACGAAGGAAATGGCATCAGCGATGAAATATCTAAGTTATGCACCCTTACTGTCAGCATACCAATGGAAAAAGAGGTAGAAAGCCTAAATGTAGCGACCAGCGGCTCAATAATTATGTATCAAATTGCCAAGGATTTGTTTGACAAATAGGGAATAAACATGGTACTTTAAATACAAATAGGAGGAAAAAATGTCAGGACATTCAAAATGGCATAATATTCAAGCAAGAAAAGGAAAAAGTGACGCCGCAAGAGGTAAGGTGTTTACAAAAATAGGAAGGGAAATCGCAGTTGTAGTTAAGGCTGGCGGCTCTGATCCCGTTTCAAACCCACGCCTTCGTGATGTTATAGCCAAGGCAAAACAAAATAATATGCCAAACGACTCAATCGAGCGTAGTATAAAAAAGGCGGCTGGTGAGCTTTCTGGTGTAAATTATGAAAACTGCACTTATGAAGGCTATGGCGCAGGTGGCTCTGCAGTCATTGTAGAATGCCTTACAGATAATAAAAATAGAACTGCAGGCGATGTTCGCCATGCTTTTGATAAATTTGGTGGCAGTTTAGGGGCAAATGGTTGCGTTTCCTATCTTTTCCAAAGAAAGGGCGTTATTTCTGTTTCAAACGAAGGAGTAAATGCCGACGAAGTTATGCTTGAGGCACTCGACGCTGGCGCGAAAGATGTTGTTGAATATGATGACTCACTTGAAATTATCACTGAGCCAAATGACTGCACACGCGTGGCAGAGGCACTTACAAAAGCAGGTTATAGCGTTGAATCTCAAGAGGTTACCATGGTGCCAGACAATTATGTTGACCTTGCACCAGAAAAACTTGTATCTTTCAATCGTATGATAGATACACTTGAAGATCTTGATGATGTCCAAGAAGTTTACCACAATGTGAATCTTCCAGATGAAGAATAAATAAGGGGGATAAATATGAAAGGAGTTGTCATTATATCTGGCGGTGCTAGTGGACTTGGGTTGGAACTTGTTAAAACTTTTTTAAGCAATGATTATTTTGTTTGCAATATAGACAAAGATGAAAAAACGCTTTTAAAATTAAGAAAAGCTTTTACTAAAAATTACAAAGATTTTGCAGGAGATATTTCAAACGAAAGTTTTGTAAAGAAGACAATTAAAGAAGTAAATAAAATTGGTGCAATTCTTTGCTTAGTTAACTGTGCTGGAGCCTCTTCATTTAAAATACCAACTGAATACACATTAAAAGATATTGATTTGTGCTTTGAGGGATTAAAAGGTATGATTCTATTATCCGCCAACGCCTTAAAAACTATGGAAAAAACTGGCGGAAAAATTATAAATATAATGTCATCAGCAGCCCTAAGAGGCAACAAACAGGAAAGCGTTTATTGTGCTACAAAGTGGGGAGAGCGCGGTTATACTGAGAGTTTAAAGTCTGCATATAACGGCACAAATGTACAAATATATGGAATATACCCCGGTGGCATTAATACAAATTTTTATAAAAATAGTAGAGATTATATTTCAAAAGAAAAACAAGCCTCTTTTATGCCAGCAAAAGACTTGGCCGAAATTATCTATGAGAACATCTTTACCAGTAAGAAACTAATAGTTGAAGATTTAATAATTAATAGAATAAAATAACTTTTACTTTTATATAGAGGGCGTATTGCTCTCTTTTTTGTTTGACTTTGTTTCATGATGTGTTGTAAAATTTAACTATGATAATATTAGGAATAGACCCAGGATACGGAATTATAGGTTATGGCGTAATTGACACTGAAAAACCAAACATGGTACTAGATTACGGTGCTATCACAACTCCAAAAGAGGCTAGTTTCCCAGAACGACTACAAGAGATAGAGGAGAACTTAAAATTTTTATTCGATAAATATAAACCTGAAGTGGTTGCAATAGAGGAGCTCTTTTATTTCAAAAACCAAAAAACTGTAATTCAAGTGGCACAAGCAAGGGGAGTTATCATACTTGCCTGCCAAAAATATTGTGGGAAGATTTACGAATACACACCACTTCAAATAAAGCAAGCACTAACAGGTCATGGCCGTGCAGAAAAAGCGCAGGTGCAATACATGGTAAAAGCAATACTTGGGTTAAATTCTGTTCCAAAACCTGATGATGCCGCTGATGCACTTGCAGTGGCCATATGCCATAGTCAAACAAGCAATGCACTAAATCAAAATCAAGCGCGCTAGACATTTGTAAATGTCATTTCGACCAAAGCCGAAGGCGTCGCGGAGAAATCTAAAGGAGATAAAATGATTTCATCTTTAAGAGGAATAATTGAAGAGAAGAAAGAGGGGATGCTCACCTTGGATGTCGGAGGGATTGGTTACGAACTTGCAGTATCTAACAATACATTAACAAGCCTTCCTCATGTAGGCGACACTTGTAAAGTGCTATCCTATATGGCTGTACGGGAGGACGGAGTATTTCTATTTGGCTTTTCCACACAAGAGGAAAAGGAACTATTTTTAAAACTTATAACAGTAAGCGGAGTAGGCCCAAAACTTGCCATAGCAATCTTATCTGGGCTTAATCTTAATGATCTTACAGTGGCTATCAAAAAAGAGGATGTTAAACTTCTTTCCACAATAAAAGGCCTTGGCAAAAAGACAGCAGAAAGAGTATGCCTTGAACTTAAAGATAAAATTGATCTTGCACTTCAAACCGACACCACTTATGACAATACCTTTGATGAAAGTGCGGTAGAACTTGCAACACAAACTTTGATTTCTCTTGGAATAAGCAAGAATGAGGCATATATGCTTGCAAGGGCAAATGCCAGCGAGTCGGCCACCGCCGAAGAAATTATATCTAAAGCATTAAGGGGGTATAGGTCATGATAGAAAGCAATAAAGATCAAGTGGCAGACAGCAGATTTATAACAAGCATGAAAAATCTCACTGATGCCGAAATTGAAAACTCACTTCGCCCAACCACTTTTGATGAATACATCGGGCAAAGTAAGGTAAAGGAAAGTTTGTCTGTTTATATCAAGGCTGCAAAGTCTCGAAAGGAGAGCCTTGACCATGTACTTTTGTATGGCCCTCCAGGACTTGGTAAAACCACACTTTCACACATTATCGCAAATGAACTTGGCTCACAATTTAAAGTGACATCAGGACCTGCAATAGAACATGCTGCAGACCTCGCCGCAATACTAACAAACCTCAATCAAAATGATGTTCTTTTCATAGATGAAATACATAGATTGAATAAATCGGTAGAAGAAATTTTGTATCCAGCCATGGAAGATTTCGCCCTTGATTTTATCGTGGGCAAAGGTCCTTCTGCACGAAACATGAGATTGAAAATAAAACCCTTCACTCTAATCGGTGCAACCACAAGGGCAGGTATGCTTACAAACCCACTTCGCGATAGATTTGGTATTATCTGTAGACTTGAACTATACTCACCAGAGGAACTTAAAGTAATCATCGACCGTTCTGCAAAAATCTTAGGCGTAGAAATTGCTGCTGAGGCAAGTATGGAAATTGCAAAACGCTCACGCGGAACACCAAGAATTGCAAATAGACTTTTAAAACGCGTTCGTGACTACGCAGAGATACAAGGACAGGGCAAAGTAACACTTGAAATCGCTGAAAAAACTTTAAAGATTATGGAAATTGACGAACTTGGCCTAGACCTAATTGATAGAAAGATTCTTCTTTCTATAATTGACAAATTCGGTGGAGGGCCTGTAGGTCTTGACACACTTGCTGCAACCATTAGTGAGGATGCAACCACAATCGAAGATGTATACGAACCATATCTTCTTCAACTTGGTTTTATCTCACGCACTCCACGCGGTAGAGTGGCACTTGAGCCCGCCTATAAACATCTAGGAAAGGAGTTTTTATGATCTATTTTGTAAGACATGGCTCAACCGACTGGAATGAACATAGAAACGGGGGGGGGATTAAAGACCCTAAATGTCAAGGAAGAGTTGACCTTCCATTAAACAATACAGGAATAGAGCAAGCAAAACAAACCGCAGAATCTATTAAAGGAAAAAAGTTTAAAAAAGTTTTTTGCAGCCCTTTATTGCGGGCAAGACAGACTTGCGACATAATTTATAAAGGAAATAACCCTATAATAATTGATGAAAGAATTATAGAAAGAGATTTTGGTGAATTTGAAGGTTTGACACGAAGTGAATTCGATTTTCTAGGGTTTTGGAATATAAATTCTAAACAAAAATTTAAACTTGCTGAAAGTATAAAGGAGGTTGAAAAGAGAGTTTTTAACTTCCTTGATGAATTAAAACAACATCCAAATGATGATATACTAATTGTATCTCATGGTGGAGTAGGTTGTATTTTAATGAGTTACTTTAAAGGCATTCCCAATGATGGCAATTATCTATCATTTGAAATACCCAATGGAAAACCAATCACATTTGATTTTAAAGCATTAACCAAATAATAAAAAAGGAGAAAAATGGAAGCAATTACAATCGCAGAAAATGAGGCATTCTTACGGCAGAAGTCAGCAAAGGTGAATTTCCCAGATAAAAATCTTGAACAAGATGTAGAAATTGTAAAAGAGTATTGTCGCACACATAATGGTTGTTTTGCAATGGCATCTATACAACTTGGCATTCCAAAACGAATTGTTGTAATAAAATCCACATCAAGCGATTGTTCTCCAAACCCAGAAAAAGATTGGCTAGTACTTATAAATCCTGAGATAATTTCACAATGCGGAAAAACTGAATTCTGGGAAGCATGTTTTAGCGGGATGTTAAATTTTGGACTTGTAGAACGCCCTTATGCCATGAGGATTAAATATCAAGATATGCGGGGGGGGGATTTTATAACTAATTTTGAGGGATTTGTATGCACTGTACTTTCACACGAACTCGACCATTTGGAAGGAATTTTCCATATGGATAGAGCAAAGAAATTAATTCAAATACCAAAAGAAGAGCGGGTAATTTATCGGGCAAAAGCCCCATATAAAATCTATTCAAAAACCTGCAAGTTTACATACCCTAAATTAAATCAAGAAAATAGTTAAATATGAAAGAAAAAGATTTACTTTTAAAAAGTTCCTACTATTATGACTTGCCAGAGGAACTCATAGCACAGACGCCGGTAGAGCCAAGAGATAATTCTAGACTCCTCGTTTATCATAAGAAAAGTGACAAAATTGAACATAAGCATTTTTATGATATTGTGGACTATCTCAAAAAAGGGGATGTGCTTGTTATAAACAACACTCGCGTTCTGCCAGCAAGGCTTTTTGGCTATAAAGACACGGGCGCAAAAATTGAGATACTTCTGCAAAAACGCCTTGACCTTAAAAAATGGGAGGTGATTGCAAAACCTTTCAAAAGACTTAAAGAGAGGACAAAAATCACTTTCAGCGAAAAACTTAGTTGTACTATACTTGAAAAATATGACTATGGCAGTTGTCTAATTGAATTTGATTTTGTTGGCACCTTTGAGCATCGCTTAAGCGAGGTGGGCACAATGCCACTTCCACCATACATACATGAAAAATTAAAAGATAAGGAAAGATACCAAACGGTTTACTCTAAAATAGAGGGCTCTTCGGCCGCTCCAACAGCAGGATTACATTTCACGCCTGCCCTTCTTGAAAAAATCAAAGCGAAGGGTGTAGAAATAGTTGAAGTTCTTCTTCATGTCGGGCTTGGCACCTTCCGTCCAGTTAAAGAAGATAACATTTTAAATCATGATATGCATAGCGAATACATCGAAATGAGTGAGGAAAACGCAAAACTCCTCAATCAAGCCAAAAAAGAGGGAAGACGCATCATTGCAGTAGGCACCACCTCTGTGAGGGTGCTTGAGAGTACGGCAGATGAGCAGGGCATTATTCACCCACAGAAAACAGACACAAAAATATTTATCTATCCCGGTTATAAATTTAAGGTGGTAGATGGACTTATAACCAATTTTCACCTACCAGAAAGCACACTTATAATGCTTGTTGCCGCATTTTTAGGATATGATGAAACCATGAGAATTTATAATGTAGCGGTAAAAGAAAGATATCGTTTCTTCAGTTTTGGAGATAGCAATTTTTACATAAATAAAGAATAATTACAAGATATTGTGTGAATTATGCACATACTAGGCACAATATATAGAGGAGAATATGAGCAATTTTAGTTTTGAACTTATAAAAGAATGTCCACATACTGGGGCAAGAGCAGGAATTTTACATACGCCACATGGCGATATAGAAACGCCTATCTTTATGCCTGTTGGCACTCAAGCCACAGTAAAAGGACTTAGGCCAGAAGATTTAGAAGATATGGGGGCGCAGATAATTTTATCTAATACCTACCATTTATTTCTTCGCCCAGGACATGAAATAGTAAAAAAGGCGGGCGGATTACATAAATTTATGAACTGGAATAGGCCTATTCTTACCGATTCTGGCGGTTTTCAGGTATTCAGTCTTGCAGATTTACGCAAAGTGAGTGATGAAGGGGTGGAATTTAAGTCTCATCTTAATGGTGAAAGGCTTATGATGACCCCAGAAAAAGCAATCGAAATAGAAAATGCTCTTGGCGCTGATATAATTATGGCTTTTGACCAATGTACAGACGCAAAAGAAGGTAGCGGTGCAAGTTATAATGAGGCACTAGAGGCAAGACGCAAAACTAAAATGTGGCTTGAACGCTGCGTAAAAGCACATAAAAACCCAAATCAGATGCTTTTCCCTATAGTTCAAGGGAATGTATATAAAGACATCCGTAGAATGTGCGTAGAAGACTGCCTTCCATATGCTAAATGCGGTATTGCAATAGGCGGACTGTCGGTGGGGGAAGAAAAAAGTGTAATGTATGAAATATTAGACTTTTTAAATCCACTTCTTCCAAAAGACCAACCTAGATATCTCATGGGTGTAGGCTCGCCTGACTGCCTTGTAGAAGGCTATGCAAGAGGGATAGATATGATGGACTGCGTTCTCCCAACTCGTATTGCAAGAAATGGTACAGCATTCACAAAAAAAGGCAAACTTGCAATTAAAAGTGCTGCGTATAAAGAAGATTTTTCTCCAATAGAAGAGGGTTGTGACTGCTACGCTTGCCGTAACTTCTCTCGTGCATATATTCGCCACCTTATCAATGCTGACGAAATGCTGGGCGGGGAATTGTTATCAATTCATAACTTACATTTCTTATTAAAACTTGCAAAAGATTGCCGCAACGCAATACTAGAAGGCTCTTTCAAAGAGTTCCATGACGAATTTATGGCAAACTATACAATAAAAAAAGGTAGCGCCTTCTAAGTGCTATTATTTATTTTCCATATTGACATTGTAGGTTTTCTATGCTACAATTTAGTCATTCAAAGGAGCAAAAAATGAACAGAAAATATTATTATCCGAATAAAGCAGGCTGGGGATGCGTAGAAGATGAGGAAGGCTTTTCTTTTTATAATAAAATTACTGGGGAAGAAATACCAAAACTCTTTGAGGAAGGTTACACACCAAATGAATCCGGTTGGGCTATCGTTAAACTAAGTGACGGTTGGACCTTTTTCAATGTAAACACATGGGAACTTTGCGAAGAAAGGTTCCTTGATATTTCATCACTTAGAGAAGATAACTGGGCAGATGTAAAAATCCGCAATCATAAATCAGTGCTCTTCAATCCCGAGACAAAAGAATATAAAGCACCAAATTATCTTGCTAAAAGACCAAGTGAAAGCGAATAAGTGGCAACGCCACTTTTTTTATTGTAATATATATAATTCATTTGACTTAAAAAATGAAATTAGTGTATAATCAAAGTAGTAGTTTATCGCTACTATTAAAAGGGGAAAAGTATGAGCATAAGCATGTTATGTAGTGTTGCTCCTGCTATTGCCGCCGTTATAGGAATTGCTTGCGCCATAGTTGGTGTAGGTGCGGGCATTTTATTATATAAATTAATCGCAACAAAGAAAATTGGAAAAAGCAAATCCAATGCCGTTAAGATTATTGAAGAGGCATACGCAGAAGCGAAGACTATCAAAAAAGAAAGCATTCTAGAAGCAAAAGAAGAAGCACAAAAGATTAAAGATGATGCCAATGTCGAGGCAAAAGAAAGACGCAATGAGATTCAGAAAATGGAAGAGCGTCTGTCACAAAGAGAGGAGTATGTGTCGAAGAAGGAATCTTCTGTAGATACCAAACTCGAACAGATTGATAAAGAGCGTAATGCCCTTGAAAATGAGCGTACAAAGATCGCAAATCAAATTGAAGAGCATAATAAAATCAAAGAAGATATGCTTGAAAAACTTGAAAAGATTTCTGGCATGAGCAAGAAAGAGGCAAAAGATGTTTTAATTTCTTCCATTACAGAAGAGGCTAAGAAAGACGCCGGCGTACTTGTAAAGCAAATTGAAGATGAAGCAAGAGAAAACGCAGAAACTCACGCAAAAGAAATTGTTATGGGTGCAATTCAAAAATGCGCCACCGACCTTTCAAGTGAGATGACGGTGACCACAGTGGCTCTTCCAAATGACGAAATGAAGGGAAGGATTATTGGTAGAGAGGGCAGAAATATCCGCTCAATCGAAAGTGTAACGGGGGTAGAACTTATAGTTGACGATACACCAGAAGCAATCACTATTTCAAGTTTTGACCCAATTAGAAGAGAGATTGCAAGACTGTCTCTTGAAAAACTTATTGTAGATGGTAGAATCCATCCAACAAGAGTGGAAGAGGTTGTTGAGAAAGCAACCAAGGAAGTTGAAAAGACAATTAAAGAAGCCGGCGATAATGCTTGCAACGAGGTGGCAATCTACAATCTCCACCCAGAACTCGTTAAGATTATGGGCAGACTTAAATATAGGACAAGCTATGGCCAAAACTGCCTTAAACATAGCATTGAAACCGCACTCCTTGCCGGCATGATAGCAAGCGAACTTGGTGCAAACGCCACCATTGCAAAACGCGGAGGATTCCTCCACGATATTGGTAAGGCACTTGACCATGAAATCGAAGGTACCCATGTTACTATCGGCGTAGACCTTGCCAAGAAGTATAAGGAAAGCCCTGAGGTAATTCACTGTATTGAGGCTCACCATGGCAATGTTCCATTCCATAGTATTGAGGCAATCATCGTACAAGTGGCAGACGCAATTTCAAGTTCACGCCCAGGTGCAAGAAGAGAAAGCTTTGAAAACTATATCAAACGCTTACAGCAACTTGAAGAGATTTCCAATAGTTTCAAGGGCGTAGATAAGTCTTATGCAATCCAAGCGGGCAGAGAGGTTCGTATTATTGTTAAACCTGAAGAGATCAGCGATAATGATGCAATGTACCTTGCCAAAGATATTGCAAAGCGTATTGAAAATGAAATGCAATATCCAGGACAAATTAAGGTAAATGTAATCCGCGAATCAAGATTTAGTGATATAGCAAAATAAGTGCAAACCTATACTTCAATAAGGAGACAAGATGGAGAATCTAATAGACAAAATACACTATGAACAGGGTGGGGAACTCTTAGAAGTTGTTAATGAAAATGGTGTAGGCACAAATCGTCCTGCCACTAGGGGTGAAGTTCATAAAACTGGTTTATGGCATCGTGCAATTATTGTTGCCATAGTTAATGACGAAAACAAAATACTTATTCAAAAGCGTGCAAAAACAAAAGAAAAGTTTCCGGGACTTTGGGATTTATCAACCGCAGGACATGTTCCATTTGGTCAAGATAGTGTAAGTTGTGCCGCGACCGAAATTATGGAAGAATTAGGTTATATGTTGCCTAAAAAAGTTGGCGTTCGCGACTTTCGATTTATGGGCTCCTTCCGAAACCAGTTGTCGTTAGCTGATAATTTCATAGAAAACCAGTTCTACGATTTCTTCATATACAACTTGAATGTACCACTTGAAGACATTCATATACAGAAAAATGAAGTTGAAGATGTACGATATGCTACAATTTTCGAAATAAAGGAAATGGCGGATCAAGGACTTTTTCATCCAAGAACAGAATGGATTCAGATATTATATAGATACATCGCAAGGTTCTAAAATAATGAAACTTTTTTGGAAAATTGTTTTAACAGTATTGTCGTTAGGACTTATAGGTATAAGTTTTGCGTATATTCCTATTCTTGATGCTTGTGGGGTAGATGTGTTTGAATTAAGGGGACTACTTGTCCCATTGACGCCGCTTATTATAGGCGTATGTGCCATTCCATTTGCGCTATGTATAGTTTCCTTTTTTAGGAAGAAAAATAAGGAGGAAAAATGAAAAATTATTTTATTATTCATGGTAGCTTTGGTTCCAGTCAAGACCATTGGTTTCCATGGCTTGAAAATCAAATTAAATGCGGGGGGGGGAGTTGCTATAATTTAGACTTCCCAGTGGGAGAAAACCGACAAACCTATCAAAATTGGGAAATGGTGCTTAACTCTGTGAAAAGATTTATTAATGAAGAAAGTGTATTTTTCTGTCACTCAATCGCTTGTATTTTCTTAGTCAAATATTGTATTAGAAATAATATAAAAATAGGGAAAGCAATAATGATCTCGGGTTTTAACCAAATGCTCGGACTTGACGAAGATTACGACAATGTCAACTGCACCATGTACACAAATCAAGCAGAAAAGTTTAAAGATTTGTGCAAAGAACGGGTCTGTTATTTATCCGAAAATGACCCTTATGTTAAATATGATAAACTTATAGAATTTGCAAAATTAATAGATGCAAAAACTATTATATCTAAAACAGCAGGACATTTTAATCGAGTAACAGGGTATACAAAGTTTGAAGAATTACTACAATATGTAGATACTAAGCAGTGCGTACCAAAATTTCATGTTAATGTAATTCAAAATCCTAGAAAAAAATAAAAAAGTGGCCTAGCCACTTTTTTTCATATTCATAAGTAACCACGAATAAAATAGAAATATGGAAAATCTAATCGAAATACTCTCGCAGCATTTTGCTTCTTGTATCTGGCTTGCCGTAATATTGCTCGCCATGATTCCAACACTTGAAAGCAAGATTGCTATTCCTTTTGCAATGAACACTGGCTTTTGGGCAGAGAGCGCTCTTCCAGCATGGCAAGCATTCCTTTTTGCTTTTATCGGCAGTCTAATCCCAAGCATTCTTATGATATACGCTGGAAGAAAAATCAAAGCACATACAACGGGTTTTATTACGAATGTAATTAAATCGCGCTATAGCGTAAAATCCACGCTGCTAGAAAAACAAAAGGGTGATTTTAAAAAGTATCTTAGCCTCTGCACCTTTGTCGCCTTACCTCTTCCTCTTACTGGGGTATGGGCGGGCAGTTTCATTGCGGGACTATCGAGTCTTAAAACAGGCAAATCTTTTTTAGCAATTTCTTGTGGTGCTTTCATTTCCTGCGCAATAGTTACGCTGCTATGCACAGTGCTAGAAAATTCAATAGGGTATATTCTAATGTTCTCAGTTGCTATAGTAATAATCTTCCTCAGTATAGATTTAATTGCAAGTCTTATTAAAAACATCAAACACAAAAAATCAAATAATAAAAAAGAATCCATATAATGATTCTTTTTTATCTTCTGCTTAGAAAGCGTTTGTGGGAGTTTGAGGGGAATCGCAACCCCTCAAGTCTTTTGTTACTTTTCTAATCTAGAAAAGTAATGCTATCTCCAATGTTTGATGTAAAGTCCTCGTTTCAAATAATAGTGGAAAGGTAACACCGCAATTATTGAAGCAAGAGGCAATGTAAGTGTTGTATAGAAAGGCTGAATATTGCCTGTATTCATTCCAAATAGGAAGTTAAGTCCGACAACCACGCCCGCACAAAGCAATGTCATAATCCACATAAACCACTGAGGAAGCATTGGCTTTGGCTCCCAACTCGTATTTTTAAGTGCGGAAATTCTAGCACAAACATCAATAAAATATGCTCCAGGAATAATTATGTAGAGGAAACTCGTGTTCGGATTAGTCAAATGTTGAGTATATAACACCGCGAATAAAATGCTGGAGAAAATACATAATAAAGTAAATGTTAAAACCGAGGTTATCATATTAAGTTTGTTTGTGTTATGCTTTGTTTTCGCTTTACTTTGCTCATAAGTTCTAAAGGAGATGTTGCTTGATTTGTAATAATCGGCAAGGTCATCATAGTCATAAAGTCCAATATCAAGTTCTTCATGAATAGGCTCGCTGCCTTTGCTCTTTGAATATAACTGTGAAATAATTTCCTTGTGAGAAGGGTCAATATTCGCATCACGCTTAGGTGCTGGAAGGGGAGGATTTTCATTGATAATTTTAAGTCTTGGAGGCTCAATCTTGCGGCTGCGCATAACATTTTCCCGCTCTACTCGGGTTTTTATGAACACGCCGTCATCCTGCTTTTCTTCTTCCTCTTGCACGGCAACAGTTGGCACTGGCATTGGTCTTGCAGGTGCAGACGTGACAGCAGGTCTTTTAAATTCTTCCTCAGCCATTCTCTCGCCAAAACGCCCCTTGCTTTCAAGAAGAGCAGTTTTAAAGTCTTCCACCTTTTGTTGTCTTTTTGCTTCAGCATCATTAAGTGACAAATCGCTTTCTTTCACTTCCATTGCCATTTGATCTTCTGCAAAACTTCTCTTTTTGCGATATTTGTTAAAATCCTTGGTAATGTCATATATGCGCTTGTTATAATCAGGGTCATCAAAACTTGCTTGTTTTACCTCCTCGGCTTGTGCTTTAAGAGGGGAGACATAAGGCGTTGGCTCTGGTGCAGGTGCTTGCACTGGCTCTATAGTAGGCTTTTCTAAAATGACTTCTTGCACAGGTTCTTCTACTACCGTTTCTTGCACAGGTTCTTCAACTTTCTCTTCCTCTTTTACAATTTCTTTAGGACTATCAAACGAAGAGAAATCAAAGAAATCCCCAATTTCTTCATCTTCTTCCACCTCCGCTTGCACGGGAGCAGGTGCAGGCTGCACTTGCTCTGATACAATAGGCTGTATTATAGCCTCAGCCTCGCCAAAATCTCTAAACACATCAAAATGATTGCGTTCAAACTCTTCTTTTAACTCTTGATGGGTCTTTCTTCCTCTTTCAGTAATGCTGTAATAGCGTCTGTTAGGGCCAAGATCACTGGACTGCAAATAGGAAGAAACAAGTCCTTGTTTTTCCATTCTTGTAAGGTTGGAATAAACGCTCGGCTTCTTTAAATCCATCTTCCCGTTGGTGCGATCTCTTATCTCAGTGATAATATCAAGCCCATAAAAATCTCTCTCTAAAAGACAGTTTAAAATCAAGAAAGAAAGTTGACCTTTTGCGTAAATATCCATAATTTCCCTCGTTTATATATATTTATAGATAAATTATATATAAAAAAATGGCACCAGTCAAATAAATTGGCACTATTATGCAAAAATTTTGCCATATCTTGTGCTAATATGCACTGCATAATAGTGTTCTAAAAGATGTCGCACTTGACAAATGTGAATAATATGGTATAATATCTGCGTTAAAGGAGATAAGCATGGAAAATAAAGAAATCACAGTGAAAGAGTTAAAAGAAACGTTAAACGATACAATAGGGTGGAACAACTATTCACTCTCAAATTATTTCTTTCTTAAAACAACAAAAGAAATAGCTTTCAAGATAATCAACGACTCTTCTATCTTGGCTGGTTATGCAAAAAAGCCTAACGAATTTCCAATCGAAAATGATAACACAATTCACATTGAACTTTCCACAGTAGACAAACCGCAAGTGAGTTCTGGCTTTAAAAAAGTCATACTTGATAAAAACTACTCTTTAAATGACAAACTTTGCGACGGAACACCTATATTTAATCTTATAGAGTCTTGGCCAAAATTGTCGCCAGTGGTAAAAGGCTTGGTTCAAATTGAACTTCAACTGCCAATAGAGGAATTTGACAAACTGAGGTTAACCGAAGAGGATGTTAAATTTTTCTATAACTCAATAAAAACACAATCAAACAGCAAAAATAATGATGGTGAAAATGAAGGTTAATAAATTAGTGGCTTTGCCACTTTTTTGTTTTAGTATTTTGTTAATATATGCTATAATATACTTATGAAATACAATCTTATAAGAGAAAAAAGAAAAACAATCTCCATGCGTGTAAATAGCAACGGAGAGATAATAGTAAAAGCACCTTTAAAGGCTACTACGGCGGTAATCGAGGACTTTATATCTTCTAAATCACACTGGATTGAAAAACAACAAAAAAGGATAAATAAAATCAATACCTTCCATGACGAGTTTGATTTTCAGTCTTATATTTACCTGCTTGGGCAAAAGTATAGGTGTGAAGATATTGACCTTAGCCTTCTCATGCAGGGGAATAAAAAGGAAAAACTATTAGATTTCTATCATGACGAGGCAGAAAAACACTTGCCTGCCATTGCAAAAGAGATAAGCGAGAGAATAAACCTTACATATAAATCACTAAAACTATCAAATTCTCGTCATGTATGGGGCAGTTACGATAGAAATGGTAATATGAAACTAAATTGGCGACTTGTTATCCTTCCAAAAGAACTAATTGAATATGTTGTAGTGCATGAACTATGCCATGGCGTACATCTAAATCATTCCAAAGCCTTCTGGGAAGAGGTAAAAACATATTGCCCAGAATACAAATCACTTAAAAAACAACTTGATAACTATTCTTTCCTTTTACAAATAGGGTAGTGCAAACAAAAAAACAGCCTCTCGGCTGTTTTTTATTCGCTTTCGTCATCGTTGTAAATCGTGCCTATTGTGTCTATAATGGCTTGATGTATTTCATCTGTTTTACTGTTATACCAAGCTTTCAACTTTTTTCTCTCCTGATCTATTTTTTCATAGCGCCTATTATAATCAGCATCAATATATTTAAACCACTTTGTGGTATAACCATTTTGCCTTACAAGTGCATTATGTAATCTCTTATTCATCCATTTACTTAAAGTTTCATTATCATCAAATAACTTCACCTCAAAATCACTTGCTATATACGCTATTTCATGAGTAGGAAACGCAACTTTTTCAAATGTGCCATCTTCTTTTATATTTGTGGCAGTTGAACGAATTAAATAACCAATTTTCTCTTCAAACTCAACCCTCAGATCTGGCAAATCTTTAAAAATTTTCTCTAATTGCTCTTTAGATTTTATGTATTCAAATTTCATATTTCCCTCCATTTATATTTCATTTTATCATACATTAACCCTGTTGTCAATAGGGGATTTTGAAATAAAGCAGGGTGGATATTAAATCAAATAGGGAACATCTCATATTTCAAACCCACAACACATTTGTCAAAACGGGGACAAAAAACACTAGTATGCAACTTTTATATTCTATGCGTAAAACACAACTTTTACGCATAGAATACCGCATACTAGCTTTAAAAACACAACTATTATGTTATTTTTTAATAATTAAAATTTTTGCATAAAAATGCATCAAATTAATCATTTTTTATATCTAATAGCATATTTATCATTTTTCTATATCCATATGCGCTATTTCCGCATAACTGGTCTACAAAAATATCTTTATTTGGATTTACTATGCTTTTAAAATTTTTTATATTCGACATAGTAAGATAATTCAATATTTTTGTAAATGAATCATAGACATTTTCGCTAAAAAGTTCATTAGGACAATTACACAATAAACTTTCCATAAAAATTTGATTAGGCAAAACTCTGTTTGCGTTATAATAAAGCACATTAAACACTTTCAAAAGGTCGATAAAAGACTCACCTACTGAATTTACTTTGCTTTCAAGTGCTGTAACACGCAAATCATTATTAATTTTTATAAACCCTTTCTTTTTGTCTACAAAATACTTGTAAACTTCGCCATCAGTAAATACGGGATAAATTATAATTTGCACGCTGGAACCAAAATCATCTTTTCCAACAATTCTCAGACGATTATTTTCTCTATAAACGATTGAAGTTACACTTAAATTACTTGCAAGCGTATTTTGTAAATCTTCACAAAGCGTATACAAATTGTATTTTTCTGGGTTAAATTCCGGCAATTTCTTTTCTTCTATATCCTTGTTTTTCTTTTTTCTTTTCTTTTTCTTCTTAGGATTTCGATTTTGCCACGCGTAAATAATTCGTTCCTTAAATTTCTTCCAAAATTGAGTTGCTGAAAGCGTATTTATCTCAAGTTGAGCATTGTCGATACCTAAAAAATACACAAAATTTGAGTTGTCAGTAAAAGCACCAGTAATCAGCTCATTCATAGGCTGCAAAATGGTGTTATCAAGGCTTATAAATGCCGATTTTCTTGAAAGTTCATCCACACAGTAGCTTAAAAGAGAGTTCACTTTTTCATTTGTAGACTCAATATACTGCGTGTTTTCATTTCTAATGATGCTTTCAATAAGCGATTTACTGATTTGTACCTTCATTTTTTCTCCTATTTTTTAGTAATAACGGTTTTTCCACCCATATAAGGCTGCAAAGCCTTAGGAATGCGAATGCTACCATCCTCATTATAATTATTCTCTAAAAATGCAATAAGCATTCGTGGTGGCGCAACAACAGTATTATTAAGTGTATGTGCTAAAACCGCACCTTTATCTGTTTTATACTTAATTCCAAGGCGTCTAGCCTGAGCATCGCCTAAATTAGAGCAAGAGCAAACCTCAAAATATTTCTTTTGTCTAGGGCTCCAAGCCTCAATATCGCAACTTTTAACCTTAAGATCGGCCAAATCACCGCTGCAGCATTCAAGTTGGCGTACTGGGATATCCATACTGCGGAATAGTTCAACAGAAAGTCTCCACATCTTTTCATACCAATCCATAGAGTCCTCTGGCTTACAAACAACAATCATCTCTTGTTTTTCAAACTGGTGCACACGATACACGCCTCGTTCCTCAATTCCGTGAGCGCCTATTTCCTTTCTAAAACATGGAGAATATGATGTCAAACATTGTGGCAAGGCACTTTCTTTAAGAGTTGTATCCTTAAATCGACCAATCATAGAGTGCTCACTTGTACCAATAAGGTATAAATCTTCCCCTTCGATTTTATACATCATGTTTTCCATTTCGTCAAAGCTCATAACACCATTCACAACATCACTTCTAATCATAAATGGCGGAATGCAATAAGTAAAGCCGTGGTCTATCATAAAATCACGCGCATAGGCAAGTATAGCGGAATGAAGCCTTGCAATATCACCAAGTAGATAATAAAAACCAGTACCGCTTGTCCTTCTTGCGCTTTCAAAATCTGCCCCAGATAGGCTTTCAAGGATATCAGCATGATATGGAATCTCATAGTTAGGCACTTTTGGCTCCCCAAACCTCTCTACTTCCACATTTTCGCTGTCATCCTTACCAATAGGCACGCTTTTGTCAATTATGTTTGGTATTGTCAGCATGATTTTACGCAAAGAAGCAGAAAGTTCTTGCTCCTGCGCCTCAATTTCAGAGATTCTCTCGTTGTTTTTAACCACCTGTGCCTTCACCTTATTTGCGTCATCAATCTTTTTCTCACGCATAAGTGCCCCAATTTGGTTAGAAAGCGTGTTTCTGCTTGCTCGAAGTGCATCACCTTCCTGTTTTAGCGCACGAATTTTGCCGTCAAGAGCGGCCGCTTCATCAACAAGCGGAAGTTTTTGCTCCTGAAATTTCTTTTTAATATTTCCTTTTACAAGGTCTGGATTTGTCCTGATCAAATTTATGTCTATCATTTTTTCTCCTTATATGAGTTAATTATAAATATTAAATATAATAAAAGCAACTATTTTTAAATCAATACTATCTAAGTATTGCCTTAATTGTGGCTAATATGCACATACTAGCCACAATATATGGTGGTCAAAATTACTTTACAATAAAATAAAAATAAGATATAATAGAAACATGGGAAAACCTTCTTTCTATGAAAGACGCGATATGCAAAACAGAGTTAAAACTGGAAAATACCTTGATAATCTTCCAGAATTTTGTTATGACTTCTTTGTAGGTGTGGAAAATAACACAAGTTCACTTACTAGATACAATTACGCCATGGATTTTTCTGTGTTTTTTGATTACCTGAGCGAATTTGTATTTAAAAAGCCACCAGAAAACATCACTACTGCCGACTTAGACACCCTAAAATCCCGCCATATAGAGCAATTCCTGTCATATATTGCCCTTTATGAAAAAGACGGCAAAACATATAGAAACAGTGAAAGAGGAAAAGCAAGAAAACTTGCGTCTCTACGAAGCCTGTTTAAGTATCTATTTAATCACGACATGCTATCCGCAAATATCGCTAGTAAAATTGAAACACCAAAACTACATAATAAAGAAATTATAAAGCTTGAGCAAAATGAGGTGTCCGCACTTATGAATGCGGTCGAAAACCCTACCGATTTTTCACAAAAGCAAATTTCGTACAATAAAAACACCTTTGAGCGCGACAACGCCATCATCACCCTTTTCCTTGGCACAGGCATCCGTATTAGCGAACTTGTTGGCCTTAATGTGGAAAGTTTTGACTTTAACCAAAACGCCTTTATAGTGACCAGAAAAGGCGGAAACCAGTCTATGCTATATTTCTCAAATGAAGTGGCAATGGCACTAAAAACATGGCTAGAAAAACGCGCCACTCTCGAACTTGATAAAGACGAAAAAGCAATGTTTATTTCTCTTCAAAATAAGCGAATCTCTGTAAGAGCTGTCGAAAACTTAGTCAAAAAATTTGCACGTATCGCCTCCCCTCTTAAAAAAATTTCTCCACATAAACTGCGCAGTACATATGGCACTAATCTGTATCGCGAAACCAAAGATATATATATCGTCGCTGATGTGCTTGGCCATAAGGATGTAAACACAACCAAGAAACACTACGCAGCCATTAATGAAGATATGCGCAAAAGTGTTGCTGACAAAGTAAAACTAAGAGGAGAATAAAAAAGTTTAAAAACTTTGTATAATATTCCATAACCTGCACATGATAATACTGTGAAGGAGATATGCTTCACATGTACGAAAAAGAAGTTTAGAGATTGAGGTAAACTTCTTTTTTGTTTTTAGCAAAATTCTCATCTTAACAATATAAATTATTATATTAGGAGGAAAAATGTTAAGCGAGAATTTTTTATATAGGTATCACAAAATCGAAGAAGATTTAAAGCAAACACATAATGCGATTAAACAGCGAAAAAGCAGTCGCATAAAAGGATTGTATGAAAGAGGGATAAGCACACTTATGGATGAATGCCTGCTAGAATATCAAATGACACTAAACGCATTCAAAAAATTAAAACATATAAGGTATTACGCAAAAAACGCGAAGACGGAAAACTATGGCACAAAAGCCGAGTATCAAACTGAAAGTCTTTGCGAGTATCTTGAAAGTTTAATCTCTCATACAAATGAGATGATAAACGCAATCGAAAATTTAAGTTCAATCAGTCGTGTTCCCCAAATGGCTGATGAAAGCGAAGATGAGGACGAATAAAAAAGAGGCAACAGCCTCTTTTTTGTGCCTTAGGCACTTTTTCCCTCTTAAAGTTTTGCGACAAAATCGCCAAGCAAAGTGAAACCTTTACTGCATCCAGTCCACATATACCCCGTAGCCTTTGGTAGGATCTTGTAAAAATACATGCGTCACAGCACCGATAATTTTTCCATTTTGAATGATAGGCGAGCCACTCATTCCCTGCACAATTCCGCCAGTAAGTTCTAGTAGCCGCTTATCTTTTACTCTAAACACAATACTCTTATCACTAGATTTAGACTGATAACTTGCCTTGATAATTTCAATATCATATTCCTCACGGATACCGCTCACACTTGAAACAATCTTGGCACTTCCAGTCTTAACCCCGAGCCTGCCACCAAGCTTTGCTGTAAGGTTTTCATCCACGATCGCCTCGGTATCTTCAAGATGTCCAAATATTCCAAATTTACTATTTTTTTCAATACTACCCTTTTCATCACTTTGCATGAAAAGACATCGCAGTTCCCCAGGTGCATTTCTTTCCCCTTTGTTTATACCGATAAGTGAACAAGCGTAAACCTTTCCGTCTGCAACAGGGATAATATTGCCACCACTACTATCTGTCACAGGATGCCCAAGTGCCGCATAATTATGGCTCTTTTTGTCTACATAGGTAAGGGTGCCAATACCGGAAATATCATCACGCACCCAAAGGCCAATTTTATATTTGCCCTCATCATTTTTAAGGAGTTTAACTCTGGCATCTTTTTCTTGATTTTTTCTTAAAAATTTAATATCAACTTCGTCACTACCCGTGTCAGAAATTATCTTCGCGATATCGTCAGCACTCTCAATTTCTTTGCCGTTGATAGATTTTAAAATGTCCCCTGTTTTAAAGGTCGAGTTTTTTATAGTCTTTACATTTCCTTCACTTGTGTCCACCATGGTATCGCTCACCACCATAGCCCCCAAGGAATTAATGTTAAGTCCTATAGGCACGCCCCCAACATACACCTCTTCTTCAGGCAAAATTTGAACATTTACTTTTTTAATAGGTATAAGGTTAAAAAGTTTAATTATAATAGTGCCTTCATCCTCCTTGGTGGTGCCAACATCAGTGGTCTTTTTCTCAAGTGAAAGTTTGACAAAACCACCGAGAAGAGAGTTCTCATTCACATTATCAATATCGCTATAACTAGCAATAAAGTTGTCTGGCAATAAAAAGATTTCCTTAAAGTTTACATTGCTTATAAGTGCTAATGATAAAAACGAAAGTATATAAACTATAACAATAATTTTTTTCAGCCACTTCATATATCCTCCAAAAAAAGTAGACTAACCCTTACTAGGATAGTCTACTCAATTTAACAAAATATATGTAACTCTACTTAGCTTTCACTCTGTTCGCTCTAAGCTGTTTAATGTGTTTAAGTGCAGCCTCCGTCACATCCTCACCACTTATTAATTTTGCAAGAGCGTTATCAATTTTCTCCCCTTCAAGTTCATCAATCTTGGTATAGGTTGCATCATTTTCGGTATATTTGTCGACATAATAGAAGGCATTTCCTTGACAAGCCACCTGCGCAAGATGAGTAATACATAAAACCTGCTCACTAAGTGCGGAAAGTTTTTCACCAACAATGTATCCCACTTCTCCGCTTATACCGGTGTCTATCTCATCAAATACAAGGGTTTGTGCCACACCAGCACGGGCAAATATTGTCTTAAAAGCAAGCATAACTCGGCTCATTTCCCCGCCAGACGCCGTTTTGCTAAGCGACTTTACCTCTTGTCCTATGTTGGCAGAAAAAGTAAATTCAACGCTATCATAGCCATTTGAAGTTATCCCTTCAAGTTTTGTAAACTCAATGACAAAGCGTGTAGATTTCATTCCAAGTTCTTTAAGTTCCTTCATAAGCGCCTTTTCGGTGTCAAGAGCAATCTTCTTTCTTAATAAGGAAAGTTCTTCACAAATGGCAATACACTTTCTTTCCTGCTCATCTTTTTGCTTATTTAACTTTATAAGTTCAAATTCACTATTTTCAAGATTGTCAAGCTGACTTTTGGCACTTTGCAAAAATTCAAGTACCTTACTTTCACTTCCACCGTATTTCTTACAAAGCAATTTTATAAGATCTAAACGGTTGTTTAACCTGTCAAGTTCTCTTTCGTCAAAAGTGGTTTTTTCACTAATATCTCTTAGGGTTTCAAAAATGTCCTCTATTTCAAGTCTGCAACTATTTAATCTTTCCCTGCACCTGTCAATTTCCTCGATACTAGCGAGGCTTCCTAATGCACTGCCCGCTTCTTGTAAAGACGGTAAAACACTCATGCTCCCGCCTTCAAGAAGTTCCTCGCAGGTCTTGACCGCATCAAAAATCTTTTCGCTGCTAGACATAAGTGTGACTTTTTGCCTTACCTCTTCCTCTTCGCCTTCATATATTTCGGCACGCTCTATTTCTTTAATCTGATATTCAAGAAGGGATTTCGTCCGCTCTCTTTCAAATTCATCCCCACCAAGCAATTTGATTTTGTTAAGAATTTCGTTTAAAGCACTATACTCAATTTCAAGTTTTTCTTTAATTTCTTTTATCGCCTTGCCGCCAAGTTTATCAAGCATAGCAAGGTGATTTTTACTATTAAGAAGGCTAACGCTTTCATGCTGCGAATAACTATCACACAGCAAAGCCCCGCATTCTTTTAATAAACCCGCTGTAGCAGGGGCACCATTTATTCTTATAGTATTTTTGCCATCTAGACTCAAACTGCGTGATAATAAAATCTCACTCTCGCCTTCTTCAAGCACTCCCATTTCAACAAGAGTACTAGCAACTTCTTCACTTAAAGAAGAAAATATTGCCTCTACCTTCATCATGCTTTCGCCAGAGCGAATAAGCGTCTTATCCGCCTTTCCGCCGAGTGCAAATTCAAGTGCATCAAAAATAATGCTCTTGCCTGCGCCAGTGGAGCCAAGCAGAACATTAAAACCGCTTTTAAAATTAACTTCCAAATCTTTTATTAATGCTACATTTTTTATTTTTAATAATTCAAGCATTTTATCTCCTTAAGCGAGAATGTCGTTAAGAGTCATTACAATTTCATTTGCCTCGGTGGTAGTAGGGAAAACAAGCATCACAGTATCATCGCCACAGGTGGCACCCATAAGGTTTGTCAAATTCAATTTATCAACAAAACTACAAACACCTGCTCCAAGTCCTTTAATGGTTTTTACAACGACAATATTAAGTGCACTCTTAACAGATATTACAGCCTCTTTGAAAATAGTTATGTACTTATTAGAAATAACCTGCTCTTCGCCACCAACAAAGCAGTACTTGTACTTACCAGAACTAGAAAGTATCTTGGTAAGACCAAGTTCCTTTATATCTCTTGAAATGGTTGCTTGAGTAATGTCAAAGTTTGCATTTTTAAGTTCTCTTGCGAGGTCTTCTTGTGTCTCAATCTCTTTTGTAGAGATAAGTTCCAAGATTTTTGACTGTCTTGCACTTCTTGCCATTTTTCCTCCTAAATCGCTACATCTCTTTATTTTCGGGGGTTGTAGCCATTATGCATAATTATAAATTTATGATTATTCATGCATTTTTCATTATTATACATCGTTTTTTATAATTATGCAAGTGATTTTTGCATATTTATTCACATATTTTTTATATAAATTGAGTTTTATGCAAATTTATAAAAATGAAATTTATAATTATGAGTGGGTATACATTTTATTAATATTTCAAAATTGGGTATTGACAACTCCCCCCCCCGCTATGTTATAATAAAAGCATCAAGGAGAAGAATATGAAAAACAACAATACCGCACTAAAAAAACTCGGCACCGCCCTTGCTTATGCTGCCACCCCTGTACTACTTTTAGGTAGTGGAATTTTTATGATAAGCTACGGCATGGTAGAATTTGACAATGCTATGGACGCATACAAAGCAAGCGAAGAATTTACAGTACACAAAGCAGAAATACAAGATCAAATTGATTTGCTCGAAGCTTCACTTAACAACATTTTAAACAAAAAAATTACTCATCTTACTGAAAAGCAAATCCAATATCTAGAGAAACTAAAAGAAGATAGAGGTTATATAGCCGAATGTATGTTTGCAGATAAGCCTGAAAACATAAAGCTCCGAAATAGAGACCTTGCAATTTCTCTATGTGGCATAGCTCCACTATCATTATCTTTTGGGGCAGCCTACTTGGAATACAAACTTTATTCTACAGATTATTTTAAAAGGAAAAAGAAATCGAAAGAAATAAGCGGCACACATGTTGATGAAGAAGACGAAATGTAAAAAAAGAGGACTTAAACAGTCCCCTTTTTATTTTCGTAAATATTATATCATTAAAATCTCTTCCGTTGCCATTGCCTCTTCAATAAGTTTTTCAAGGTCGAGCCTTCGCTCTTCCTTTTCTGCTTTTTCTATTGTAGGCTTGATTACAGGAAACTTTGGTAGGAATACTGTACAGCAATCCTCATAAGGAAGAATTGAAGTTTCATATGTATCAATATTCCTCGCCACCGCCATAATCTCTTCCTTATCCATAGCAATGCAAGGCCTAAATACTGGAAGACTTTCAATCACACCTCCCGTCACTGTCATGCTTTGCATGGTCTGACTTGCCACCTGTCCCAGGCTTTCCCCAGTAATAATTGCGCCAAGGTTATTTGCTTTACAAATTCGTTCGGCAATTCTCATCATAATCCTGCGCATAATCGTGATCATGTACTCTGGTGCACAATGTTTGTGGATTTCCTCCTGCACCTTGGTGAAGGAAATTGTATGTAATCTTATTTTTCCACAATAAGCAGTCAACTTCTCCGCCAAACTTATTACTTTTTCTTTAGCCCTTTCGCTTGTATATGGATAAGAGTGAAAGTGCAGCGCCTCAATTTCAAGTCCGCGCTTTGCAACTAAATAGCCTGCCACTGGACTATCAATCCCACCAGAAAGAAGCAAAAGTCCCTTTCCAGCAGTACCAAGCGGAAGTCCCCCTTGACAAGCAATCTTCTCAAAATAGATATATGCTCGTCCATTCATACGAATATCAACATTCACTTCCACTTGTGGATTGTATAGGTCGACTTCACACTTGTTGTTTTCAAGTATCACGCCACCTAAGTATGCCGCAAACTCCATAGACGGAATAGGAAAGTTTTTATCGGCACGCTTTACATTAACCTTGAATGATTTTGGTTCAATTCTTATTTTTCGCACTTCATTTTCAATTTCCTCTTTAGTCGCATCAACCTCTACTGCAGGTGAAAGACTATATAGCCCGAACACGCATTTTAACTTTCTTATTATTTCGCCTTCACGCTCTTGATTGTAGCCACTTATAATATAGCGTCCAAAAGTGGAATGAAAAGAGAACTCCTCGCCCGCCAAACTCTGTTTGATATTAGAAATCAGTTTTCCCTCAAAAATATTACGATTTTTACCTTTAAGGTAAAGTTCTCCAAATCTTAATAAAAGCACTCTATCCATTACACCTTCTCCAATAAATTCTTATAGGCATTTTTAATTATCATAGCCGCATTTTTAACTTCGTCTAAGGTAAGGTAAGCATTAAAACTCACTCTCACGCTTGAAATCACCTCGTCACGAGCGATAAGTTGTTCTAATATCCGGTTGCCAGCATATCTTGTCGAGCATGCACTACCTATTCCAACAATCACCTCATTCTCCACCCTTCGCATCAAGGTTTCCCCCTTCACGCCTTTAAAACTTAAAGAGAGAATGTAAGGACTTCCCACATCTATTACGCCAATTCCAGCCTCAGATTTTAACACCTCTAAAAATGCGTTTTTTAACTTTGTCACTTTTTCAAAATTTTCTTGAGTGTTAATATGTGTAACCGCCCATATCATAGCCATAATGCCACTCACATTTTCGGTACCCGAGCGTAAACCGCCCTCCTGTCCACCGCCAAAAACGATGTTTTTAAGCCCGCCTTTGTTTCTCACATATAACGCGCCCACTCCTTTTGGTCCATGAAACTTGTGGGCGCCTTTGTTTCTCACATATAACGCGCCCACTCCTTTTGGTCCATGAAACTTGTGGGAGGAAATGGTATAAAGGTCAACGCCAAGCCTGTCCACACTAAAAGGTATTTTGCAAAAAGCCTGCACACCGTCAACATGAAGAAGTGCTTTTGGCGAAAGCCTGTCACGGAGCAAAGAAATTCGGGCTATATCGTTTATAGCCCCCGTTTCATTACTCACATGTATGACAGAAATAAGCCTTGTCTTTTCATTCAAGACTTTTTCTAACGCACCATAATCAATTTGTCCGTCTTTTCCAAGTGGAACAAAATGCACGACATAGCCTTTTTGTTGCAAACTTTTTGCCACATTAAAAACACTTGGATGCTCTCCTGCAGAAAAAACATATTCCCACTTGCCACTGCGCTCGCTACCCTGAATCGCAAGATTATTGCTTTCAGTAGCTCCACTCGTGAAAATAATGTCCCCCTTTGCGGCACCAAGCCTATCCAAAATAGTCTTTCTCGCCTCCTGCAAAAGCCGTGAAATTTTTATTGCCTCGCCGTACCCTGCGGAAGGATTGTAGAAAAGTTCACACGCATATTTCTTGTACTGCTCTGCTGCCCCTTCAAACATAGGCGTAGTGGCTGCGTTATCTAAGTAAATCATCTTAGGCTCGCACCAAATCTAAATTGTAAGGCTTTTAGCACTTTGTTTATCACGCCATTCACTTCTTCATCTTTAAGGGTATGGTCACCACTTGAAAGTTTAATTTTTATTGCCATACTTTTCTTGCCTTGTCCAAGGCTTTCACTTCTGTAAATGTCGAATAACTCACTAGAGTAGTAAAGTCCCCCGCAAGCAGATTTAACCGCAGATAAAATCTCTTCACAAGTTTTGTTTTCATCTACAACCACAGCGATGTCGCGCTCCACAATAGGGAATTTTGATACAGCCCTAACACTGTAGTGTTTTTCTTGGAAAGCGGCAAGATAGTCCATGTCAAGTTCACCATAATAGGTATTAGGGTCAATGTCATAATTCTTAGCAACGAGCGGATGAATTTTGCCAAAATAGCCAATCTTATTTTTCCCGCACATGATGTCCGCACTTATGTTTGGATGAAGATAAGGCTCGCTTGAACGCACCAGTTTCCACTCAACCGAAGTCAGAATAAGTAGGTTTTCAACAAGCCCTTTCAAATTGAAGAAATCAAATCCCTTCTCGTTTACAAGGAAAGAAAGTCTACTTTTCTCAATAGGAAGGTGACGAAGAGGCAGTTCTTTTGGATGATAAGTTCTTCCAATTTCAAAAAGACGAATATCTTTATTCCCTACTTTAAGGTTTGTTTCAAGGTCGATAAGAAGTGCGTCTGCCATGCTTGTACGCAGACAAGAAATGTCCTCAGAAATAGGGTTTGCAATGGTTATATGTTCTTTCCTAAGGTCATCAATCAACAGTTTCTCACATAAGTTAGGCGCACAAAGTGAGAAATTAAGAGTCTCATAAAAGCCGTTATTTATAAGCACATCCTTCATTTTGTTTTCAAGTGCTACCCTAGGCATCTGTCGTCCTTCTGTCACACTCGCGTTCGCAAAAAGTTCAAGCCCAAGTTCATCATACTTGTCGTAGCCATAAAATCTAATAATTTCCTCTGCAAGGTCGTTGTTATTTTCAATATCTTCTCGGTAAGGAGGCACTTCGCATAAAAGTTTGTCTCCTTTTATCTCAGTTTTAATGCAAAGGCTGTTTAAAATTCTCTTCATGATTTCTGGTGGAACATTTATTCCTAAAATGCTGTTTATCTCTTTTATAGAGCCTTCAATGTTTCTCACCTCATTTTCTTTTTGCTTAAGATCGATAAGTCCTTTTGAAATGGTTCCGCAAGCCAACTTGTCTATAAGATGTAACGCTCTTTTGATTCCCATTTCAGCAGAGGCAACATTCACACCTTTTTCATAGCGCGCAGAAGAATCGGTACGCACACCAAATCTTTTGCTTGTAAGCCTAATGCTCTTAAGGTCAAACACCGCTGATTCAAGTACACAGCAGAAAGTGCTGTCATTAATGCAAGAGTTCATTCCCCCAATAACCCCTGCAATAACCATAGGCTTTTCCTCGTCAGCAATCACCATAACATCATTGTCAAGGTTGTATGTAGCGTGATTTAAACATTCGAGCCTTTCTCCCTCTTCCGCCTGACGAACGATAATGTGATTGTTTGTAATAAGCCCTCCGTCAAAAGCATGCAAAGGTTGTCCCATTTCCACAAGCACATAGTTGGTTATGTCAACAAGGGTGTTGATAGGTTTGATACCAACAGCGTTAAGCCTGCATCTCATCCAGATAGGCGAACGCTCAATTTTCACATCACGAATGTAACCCGCCATGTATCTATGGCAGTTGTCAGTAAGCACATTCACTTTTACATGGTTGTTTACATCATCGCCAAGTGCCTTATATGAAAGGTCAACCTCTTTCATACTCTTTCCCAGTACAGCACATACTTCACGAGCAATACCAATCACACTCATGCAGTCCGCCCTGTTAGGTGTTACGCCAATATCAAAAATAATGTCGTCAAGTTTCAGTGCTTTGTCAATAGGTGTACCCGCAACAAAATCTTCAGGCAATATCAAAATGCCGTTCACACTTGCGCCTTCAAAATAATTGTCATCAATTCCCAGTTCCTCACCGCTGCAGAACATACCAAAGGAGTCCACGCCACGCAGTTTTGATTTTTCAATTTTTATGCCGTTGCATAAGTCTGCCCCCGCAAGACTTACCGGCACCATAGCACCCTCAAACACATTTGTTGCGGCAGTAACAATTTGTGTCACCTCGCTCCCAATGTCCACCTGACAAACAACCAGTTTGTCGGCTTGCGGATGTCTTTCTATTTTTAATATCTTGCCCACTACAACATGGTGAAGATGCTCATTTTGATAAATAAGTTCTTCCACTTCCATACCCGCAGCGGTCAAACGCTTTGCAAGTTCTTCTGCCGAAATGTCAATGTCAACAAAATCTTTCAGCCAATTATATGTAACCTTCATATTTCCTACCTCATCTGATTTAAAAATCTAATATCGTTTTTGAAAAGTGTTCTTAGGTCTGGCACTCCATTAAGCACCATGGCAAGACGCTCGATACCAATTCCAAAAGCAAATCCCTTGTATTTCCTAGAGTCCACCCCACTCATTTCAAGCACCTTTGGATTTACCACACCAGCGCCTAAAAGTTCAAGCCAACCCGTGCCCTTGCAGATTCTGCAACCCTCACCATGACAGGTTGGACAAGTCACATCAAGTTCAATGCTTGGCTCAGTAAAAGGGAAAAAGGCAGGTCTAAATCTTGTTTTTGTTCCCTCGCCAAACACTCTTTTCATAAGTTCATTAAGCATAATTTTAAGGTCGGCCATAGAAACATGTTCGTCAACCACCAGCCCTTCCATTTGGTGGAACACAGGGCTGTGTGTAGAGTCGCTGTCGTTTCGATAAGTCGCCCCAGGCACAACAATTTTGAAAGGTGGTTTTCTCACCTCAAGTTCTCTTGCCTGCATAGGTGAAGTATGTGTTCTAAGCAGAATGCTGTCGGTAATATAGAAAGAATCTTGCATATCTCTTGCAGGATGATTTTTAGGAATATTCATTGCCTCAAAGTTGTAATAATCTGTTTCCACTTCTGGTCCTTGCACAACACTAAAACCCATGTCAACGCAACTTGAAATAAGTTTGTCAAGCACACGGGTCACTGGATGCAACGCACCTCGCGCTTGCCCACGGCTAGGCTCGGTAATGTCTACGCTCTCACTTGCAAGACGGGCATTTAATGCCTCGGTTTCAAGGCTCTCTCCTCTTTCTTTTATCGCATTTTCAAGGCTCTCTCTCACCTCGTTTACAAGTGCACCAATAATAGGTCTGTCCTCGGGCGCAACCTCACGCATACCGCGTAAAATCGCGGTAAGGGCACCTGCCTTTCCAAGATATTTCACTCTTAAATCGTTAAGTTCAGTCAGTGTTTTCACTCCGCCCAACTCTTTAAGTGCATCTTCTTTAATCTTCAAAAGTTGTTCTTTCATAATCGCTCCTATAAATATGTTTTAATGATACTCCCTCGCCCCTTATTTTGTCAAACAAATTAGCCAAAGTATTTATAATACTTTTCTTCACCCTTTGTCCCATCCACTCTCGTCATCCCGTACTTTCTCTCTTTTGTCATTTCGACCGCCCATCCTTTTGTCATTTCGACCGAAGCCCATAAGGGCGCAACGGAGAAATCTAAAAAACTAAAAAAGGGTATTGACAATCCCCCCCCCACTATGGTATAATAAAGCCATAAATAAAGGAGAAAGAAAATGAAGAAACGCAAGGTCATTCGTATCTGTACATACATTACAGCGTTTGTTGGTTTATCTGCTTCTATCGCAGGCTGCCAAATAACTAAAGATCAAATGCAGACAGCGATAATAAAATACATGAGGTCACAAGAATATGCAGACGCTTGTGCTAAACACAATGCTCAACTTAAAAAACTTGAACAAGCCATGTCAGAAAGCAAAGATGCACAGGAAACAATTGCATTGTCAAAGGAATATGCACAATTACAAGATAAACTTAACTCACAAGAATTTGTAGTTGAAAATTTAAAAAAGTCAAGTTTAGGTAAGGAGTATAAAACAGCACAGGGTTTAAACATAGGTTTATGTATGCCACTCGTTGGAATTTGCGCAATGGCAGAAGGCGCGGCATTAATCAAGATCAAAGAAGACGATGAAATGTAATAAAAGCAAGTCACAAAAGTGACTTGTTTTTTATTGACACTAAAGGTTGCTTTCTTCCCTCAAACAATGCTATAATAACCCCGTGGAATACCAGCAGTTTATCATAGATAAAGACTATAAATCAGTGTACCATTTTTTAAAAAGCAATGGTGTCTCCGAAAGGTACACTTCTTTTTTGCGTAAACAAATCGGTTATATTCTTCTTGATGACACTCCCGTAAAAATAGTTGAGCCTATAAAAGAAGGGCAAATTTTAAAAATTGCAAACAACGACAACTCAAAATCAAGTATTATGCCATGCATACTACCACTAGATATAGTGTATGAAGATGCATACTACCTCCTAATTAATAAGCCCGCTGGCATAAGCACCATTCCCAATCGCTCCCATTATGATTATAACCTGTCAGGAGGTGTTATGCACTATCTAGGCGAAGGCTCTACTATAAGAGTTTTAAATCGCCTTGACAAAGATACTGCTGGCATTGTAATATTTGCAAAAAATTTAATTGCCTGCAATAAAATAAAAAATATCGAAAAAACCTATTATGCACTATGTGAAGGAGTTATGCAGTCTCCTATTACGATAAACTCACCTATTCAAACATTAATTGAAAACGGCATTAATGTACGCAAAAGGATAATTTCTCCTAATGGCAAGCCTGCTACTACTTATGTAACCCCTATTATGCAACTTGAAGGCTATTCACTCATCAAACTTAAACTTGAACATGGTCGCACTCACCAAATCCGCTTGCATCTATCTAGTATCGGGCATCCACTTCTTGGCGATGAAATTTACGGTAAAAAAAGCAGCGTGATTTTTCACTCCGCCCTAGTATGCAAAGAGATTTCCTTTTTCCACCCTTTCCTAAACAAAACATTAAATTTTGAAATAGATTTTCCAGAAGATATCAATAAACTTATAAAAATCAGTTGACAATATAAAAAAATTTTTATATAATATCAAAGTACACTTAAAAAGCAGGTATGCAATTAAGTCTACTAGTATGCGGGCGTGGCGGATGCGGGGTTCCCCTAAAACAATGTTTTTGGGGTGCAGTGGCAGACGCGTGCGTTTAAGTAAACGGGCGCATATTATAGGTGTGCGAATTCAAAAAAGATGCGGGCGTGGCGGAATGGCAGACGCGCACGTTTAAGGGGCGTGTTCGAAAGAGTGTGGGTTCAAGTCCCACCGCCCGCACCAAAAATAAAACAGTCGATTACGGCTGTTTTTTATTTTGTTTCATTAAATTCATCAAGACCTTTTTCAAATTGGGTTTTGCTAGTTGTGTCAAGGCTGAAAAGTAATCCAAAAAGTTGGCCAATATGGAGTTTTTCCTCTTCCATTATATCACGAATTGTCTGTTTTGCCCTTGGGTCATCGGTTTCATGATAGTGACTATCGTACTGAATAATGGCGTCTAATTCCCCTATTATATCGGCACGAGTATTTTGAATTGTTTTGTATGTATTTTCTACATTTCCGTTGTTATAAATATTAAAAAATCTACTCATATAACCTCCTATATGTTTATATGTGTAGATTTAATAATTTGTTAAATTTCTATTGATGCCATTACCATAAAATGATCAGATTGGCTTTCTACTATCTTGGTTTTTGCTTTTTGGGATTTTAAAATACATATATCATCAAATTTCATTCCATCATCTGTAGTTATAGCATTTATTGTCCTTCTAAATTTACTATCAAATTTGGGCATTAAAGACATAAAATCTTGTTCATTGAAATCACCTGTCACCATATCTGGTTTGCATTGTTCAATAATGTCATCAAATTGCTTAAACACTTGAAGGTTTTGCCCAGAAGTCGAATTAAATCGTCTATAAGGGAACCCATGGTGTGTCAATAATCTTAACTTCTTATCTCCAGCATTGACTATGCAAAATAAACACCCTTTATCAAAAGTATAATAAGTTTTTCCAGTCTTTGTTGTTTTGGCAAGTTTTGGGTTATTAAACATTATCTTTTTCACACCCGATAATTTATATCTTGATAAAACCGCTATTCCACAATTTGTATTTTCGACCAAATTACATGGGCTTAATTCAAAAAATGAACAATATTTCAAATTAGTATTTTCCATAATCTTATTTATATATTTGGTAGATTTAGTTGTAATTATCTCTTGAAAAGAAATCACATCAATTTGATTTTTATTTATAAGTTTTATAATTTCTTTCTGAAATTTATCATCATAATTTTGTGCTGCTTTCTTATCTAGGTAGTCACAGTTTTGTGTATTATCGTAAATACCGCCGCTTATATTAAAGTTCGCAATTTTTATTTTCATTCCCCACCTCTTAGATTAATTATATCATAAAACAAATTTATAAACAAAAGAAATAGGCTATAAATTAACCTACTTCTTTTTTATCTGGCTCAATTTTTATAATTTCAGGCTCAGAGTTGTCAAGTTCAATAAATTTATCGGTGACAATTATCTTTGAAATGTCTTTATGACTTGGCACCTCATACATCAGTTTATTCATCTTACTTTCAAGAATTGTACGAAGCCCCCTTGCACCTGTCTTTAAATCCATCGCCTTTTTAGCCACCGCCTTGACTGCATCACCCGAAAATTCTATATCAATGCCATCTATCTTAAACATGAGTTTATATTGTTTGATAATTGAATTCTTTGGCTCAACTAAAATTTTAGACAATGCATTTTCATCTAGATCATCAAGCCCTACTACTACAGGAAGTCTACCGATAAACTCTGGAATAAGACCAAATTTTATAAGATCATTTGGCTGAACATCTTTGACAATCTCTGCACTAATCTTTTCGTCTTCGCCTTTGACTGATGCACTAAAACCAAGTGCTGAGGTATCATTCGCCCTCTTTTCTATGATTTTATCAAGTCCAACAAAGGCTCCACCACAAATGAATAGAATGTTTGTGGTGTCAATTTGAATCATCTCTTGATGTGGATGTTTACGGCCACCTTGTGGCGGAACATTTGCCACGGTAGATTCCATAATTTTTAATAGTGCTTGTTGCACACCCTCACCAGCGACATCCCGTGTTATAGATACATTTTGCGTCTTTTTTGCGATTTTGTCTATCTCATCAATATAGATAATCCCGCGTTCTGCTTTTCCGATATCATAATCTGCATTTTGGATGAGTTTCAACAATATATTTTCAACATCATCGCCGACATAACCCGCTTCAGTAAGCGTGGTTGCATCTGCTGTAGCGAAAGGCACTTTTAAAATTTTTGCAAGTGTTTTTGCAAGGAGTGTTTTGCCTGAGCCTGTTGGCCCTACCATGAGAATATTGCTTTTTTCAAGTTCTATATCTTTTACATCCTCAGCAAAATTGTAATTTATCCTTTTATAGTGGTTATATACCGCAACAGCAAGTACTCGTTTTGCTTCGTCTTGTCCTACAATATACTCATCTAATTTTAACTTTATTTCCTCAGGTGTTGGAAGTTCAATCTTCTCGAAAGATGATTTCTTCTCCTCATCACTCATTATATCACGGCATATTGCTATGCACTCGTCACATATAAATGCTTCGCCACCTGGGCTGGCGATTAACTTTTTTGCATTCTTTTGTGACTTGCCACAGAATGAGCAACTGCAAGTTTCGTCATCTAACATACTGCCTCCCTATTTTGTTTTCTTACGAGTTACAAATATTTCGTCTATTATACCATAGTCTTTTGCTTCTTCTGGGGTCATAAAGTTATCTCTATCTGTATCTTTTTCGACAACCTTTAATGGCTTACCAGTGTTTGCACTGAGTATTGTATTCATTTTTTTCTTTATGAACTCAATATGTTTTGCGTGGATGAGAATATCGCTTGCTTGACCTTGCGCTCCGCCAAGTGGTTGGTGAATAAGAATTTCACTGTTTGGAAGAGCAAACCTTTTCCCCTTTGTTCCACCGGCAAGAAGAAATGCACCCATGGACGCAGCAAGCCCTATACACAGAGTTGATACATCACACTTGATATATTTCATAGTGTCATATATGGCAAGCCCCGCACTTATACTGCCCCCTGGAGAATTTATATAAAGAAAGATATCTTTATCTGGATTTTTTCCTTCAAGGTATATAAGTTGGGCAACAATACTATTTGCCACGTTGTCATCTATTTCACCATTCAGAAATATAATGCGGTCTTCAAGTAATCTTGAATATATATCATATGACCTCTCACCATTTCCGCTTTGGTCCACTACCATAGGTATTAACATATTCTATCCTCCCTATTTATTCTACTTTTATTCACATATCTTATGAGTGCGAATCTTGTCTTTATTTGCTTTCACCTTTGAGGTATGAAATAAGTTTTTCCATCATTACTTCGTTCTCAAAGTAGCCTCTATCTTGATCAGAAATTGTGTTTTTAACTTCCTCAAGTGGCATATTGTATCTCTCTGCCCATTTTGCAAGATGTGCCTCAAGTTCGGCCTCACTTACAGTAATATTATTCTTTGTAATTATTGCTTGAAGAACTAAACGAGTCTTTACTGTTCTCTTTGCCCCTTCTTCCATTTTCTCGTGAAGAGCATCATAAGTCATATTAGAATAGCGCAAATAATCTTCAAGTTTCATGTTTTGATGAGACAATCTATGCTCAAGGTCATGGATGAGATAATGAGCCTCTTCATGAATCATTGAATGTGGAATATCTACTGTGCTTAATGACACTACTTCCTCGATCAATGCATTTTCATACTCGTGTTCCGCTCTATTCTCAGCGTCCTTTAAAAGTCTTTCCTTTAAACTCTTTTTATATTCATCTAAGGTCTCAAATTCTGTCGAATCTGCTATGAACTTATCATTAAGCTCTGGCAACTGTTTTTCCTCAACCTTTTTGAGTGTTACCACAAATACAGCAGGCTTGCCTTTGAGATTTTCTGCTTGGTAATTGTCTGGGAAGGTTACATTAACATCTCTAGTCTGCCCAAGTTTCATTCCTACGACCTGATCCTCAAAGCCATCAATAAAAGTGTGTGAGCCGAGTTCTAGTCTATAATTCTCTGCTGTGCCGCCCTCAAATTTAACGCCATCAACACTACCAGAAAAATCAATAGTAGCAAAATCTCCGTTCTCGGCAGTCTTTTCCTTTTCTACAAAGCGTGCATGAGCCGATCTCATTCTTTCAAGTTCGGCGTCCACCATTTTGTCATCCACCTTTGCAGCCTTTTTCTTAGTTTTTAATGACTTAATGTCGCCAAGCGACACCTCTGGCATAAGGTCAAAAGTAAGTGTAGCCTCTACTCCCTTGTCGGCAGTAAAACTATTCATTTCTACCTGTGGCATACTTGCAGGTTTTACCTCTCTGTTTTCATTAAGGAATTTTCCATACTCTTTTGAAACTACATCTTCAAAGGCGTCATCAAAGAAAACCATATCGCCATATGTTTGCTCGATTACCTTTCTTGGTGCCTTACCTTTTCTAAATCCTTGAACATTATACTTGCCTTTGTTCTTTTCATAGGCTCTCTCAACAGCATCCTGCCAATCTTTTGCAGATATGCTTACTTTTAATGAGCCTTGTTTTTCTTTTAATTCGTATTTATACATATTTTTCTCCTTTTTCGAACTTTCATAATTATACCATACGAGAGCCTTTTTATCAAGCAATTATGCCACAAATTTGTACGCGAGTATTGACGAGATAAAGAAAAAACCCTCCTTTATAGTTGGGTTTTATATTTTTATAAGGTAAAACATAATATGATGCCTGCAATTAATATGCCTAGGACAAAACTTATTTTTAATATATCAATCCCTTTCTCTTTCCATTGCGTTCGACGAAATTTTTTAAGATAATATTTAGGGCTTTTTTCTATCTGCTCCAAAGTAATTTCGCTGGAATTTATTAGCTTGGCCTTATACAACTTAAAGTCTTCGTCTATGTCTTTATAATAATTATGTATATAGTCTTTTATTAAAACTACAAGCCAATAAATAGATAACACCATAATAAAGGCAAGGGCAAAGTATATAAACGGTGCCCATACCCTTCTTAAAAAGCCAAAAGTGATTATGAGTGCTAGTCCAACCGCCGTGATAATAAAATTTTTCATATTATGAAACTAGGTTCGTCATTACATACATTACAATTATAACAACGACAAACACTATGTAACATATTAGCCATGCAATATGTTTTTTTCTTTTTACCCAGAAAGCAGCAAGTATCATGGTAAGTACATATGCAATTGTATCACCTATTGTTTTAAATGCTACTGTAACGCCCCAGTTGTTTCCTTTGAAAATCATACTTATAATTAAGGCAACAGCGATTGATGCTGTACCGAAATACGCAATGCAATCAAGCAGCTTTTGAAAACTCCATCTTGGACTTGTTTTTGTTTTAGTGGTGGTTGTTTGCGTCTTGTTTTCTTCCTTCTTTTTCATACCTCTCTCCTTATTATTTTGATATATGGACCGCTAAGTCCACTGTCTTATTTGAATAACCCCATTCATTATCATACCATGCAACAAGTTTAACAAAGTTTGGATTTAGCATGATACCTGCTGTGACATCAAATATACAAGTATGACTATCTCCTATAAAGTCACTTGATACCACGGCATCTTCGGTATAACTCAAAACTCCGTTAAGTTCACCCTTTGCGGCTTTTTTAATTGCTTTCACGATATTTTCATATGTGGTCGATTTCTCAAGTGAGCATGTAAGGTCAACTACTGAAACATCAAGTGTTGGCACACGGAAACTCATACCAGTAAGTTTACCTTTTAGCGACGGTATAACTTCGCCTACTGCTTTTGCTGCACCTGTTGAAGACGGTATTATATTATATGTCGCAGCTCTTCCACCTCGCCAATCCTTTTTTGTGGAGCCATCCACTGTAAGTTGGGTCGCAGTGACAGAATGAACTGTGGTCATGAGCGCTTCTTTTATTCCAAAATTTTCATGAATTACCTTTGCAAGTGGTGCAAGGCAGTTGGTTGTACATGACGCGTTTGAAACGACAGGTTGCCCGCTATACTCTTTTTCATTAACACCCATTACAAACATAGGTACGCCATTTTTGCCTGGTGCCGAGATTATCACCTTTTTTGCTCCTGCCTTTAAATGCAAACTTGCATCTTCAAGTTTAGTGAATTTTCCAGTCGCCTCTATCACAACATCAACATCATGATCCTTCCATGGAATTAAACTAGGATCCTTCTCTGCATAAAATGCAACTGGTTTGCGATTTATAACAAGCTTGCCATCTCTAATCACACAACTACCATTGAATTTTCCATGAATTGTATCATGTTCAAACTGGTATTTTGCATATTCGAGATCTACAAAAGGGTCATTTACCGCTACCACTACAACATCATCACGATTAGCACACACACGTACTACAAGTCTTCCTATACGCCCAAATCCATTTACGCCAACTCTTACCTTTTTCATCTATTCCCCCTTTTTAATATTGTTTATATTCTTATGCCCTACCTGCATATTGAAAGTAAGAGCAATAAATAACAGCACGGATATACTTAAACAAATTATGTCCAAACAAGCAAGAAGTAACCCTATCACAATCGTCACTTTTGCGAATATGCACACAAGCGTAGTCGTTACCGCACCTATAACAAGCGCCAATATCGCAAAGATAATTAATTTGATGTTTAGTGCTTTATCTTGCTCAGGTTTGACATTTGGATAGGAGGACTCTACCGCGGTTTTGGTGGTTGCACGCCATCGATCTATTCTTGTACTATAGGAAAAATTATTTACATTAGTTAAAACTCCACCAAGGTCTTCATTAAAATATATAAGTGATGGATCGCCCTCAAAAAATTTGACGCCAAATATGAATTTAACTACATTTCGCCATATCCTTTTCACAAAGGATACAAACTTATTTTTATCCTTACTCTTGCAAACCACTATTTGCTCTTTTTGTGAGGTAAAATTTGCAAACTCGTCTTTTGTGAAAGGCTTTCTTGCTATAAACACACCTTCACCCAAAAGTAGCGATTGAAAATCATTCAGCATCTCTTCCCTTGTTACATTATCGCCATACTCTTTCACGATAGCGTTTGGAATGTTAAAATCATATTGTCTCGCGATGCCGTCCTTTACCCCTATTATGATTTGAACATTTACATCATCGCAAATAGATTTCACGGATGTCCAAAACTCTTCTGCGTTCTCAGTAACTGGAACAAGTACATTTATCATCCCTTCCTCCTAAAATTTCTTAAGGCGCCTTGCATGACGACCGCCTTCAAAATCGGTAGTTAAAAACACCTTAACTATCTTAATCGCCTTTTTAGGTTTTAAAAATCTTCCTGCTAAAACTAAAACATTGGCGTCATTGTCCGCCCTAGCAAGTTCAGCAAATTTCTCATTATGACAAAGTGCCGCCCTTATTTTAGGATTGCGGTTTGCCACCATATCCATGCCTATTCCTGAGCCACAAATGAAAATCCCTACATTGCGCGGATCCTCAAGCACCTTAGCACAGCCTGCCTTAGCAAAATCTGGATAATCATCACCTGCCTCACGACTATAGCAGCCTACATCTATCGCGATGATATTTTCCTTATTAAAAAACTTCTTTAACTCCTCTTTCAGTAAATATCCTGCATGGTCACTTGCTAAAATTATCATATTTTCACCTCATATTTTAATATTTTCTCTAATAAAACTTGTATACCTTTTTCAAGCTCTTGTGCCGTCTCATAATAGATCATTTCGTCTTGTCCATAGGGATCAATAATATCTTTTCCAACTAATTCGGCAAACGCAATTATTTTACCTTTGCCTAGCGCTTGCTTTTGCGCCTTAGTCATTGTCACATACAAAGTATCTACATCTACCTTCCTTAGTTTTACAGATTTTCGGTTTACTGCACTCGCCCCCAACCTTTTAAGCACCTTTTTTGCATTCTCTGCAATATTTTCTCCACTTGCATTTATTCCCCTAGAAGACACTTTTATATTCTTAATTCCTAGTTTTTTTAATTTTACTTTGGTAAGTCTTTCAGCCATAATTGACCTACAAGTATTTCCAGAGCATACATAACAAATCTTTATCAAGCCCTGCCCTCCTAGATAAAACAATAATAACATAATAGATAAAAAAAACAAAGTATTTAACTTTGTTTTTTATTTTTTTTAATTGCTAAATTCATCTTTTTATTTTGCCACAATTTATCTAAATTATATTTTTCCCTTTTATCTATTACAAAACTATGAATTATAACCTTATCAAGATCAAAAATTATCCATTCACCTCGGCTATAACCGTCAGGGTTAATATCTATTCCAAAATTTTGCATAAATGCATCTGCAAACTTCTTATTTTCTAAATTGCTGTTAAAATGCTGAATTATAACATAATCAGCAAGATTATTTTCTCCGCTAATATCATAAACAGCAATGTTTTTCCCTTTTTGCGTCATTAAAAAATCTAAATATTTCTGAAACACTTCTACCTCTTTTTCCGATTATATATGAAAAATATTTATTTGTCAAATTAATAGTTTAATTTTTTAAATTTTTGCCTAATATTATCACATGAAAAAAATTCTTTTTATATTACAAATTATTTTAAAAATTTTTATTATATTTTTTCTTGTATTTATTTGGACAAGATATTTTATTCGCTCGCTTTGGATTTGCCTTCTTATAAGTATAGTCGCAAGCGGCCTTATTTACCTATTTTTACACTTTATTTCAAATAAAAAGAGCACGGCATCAAGCCTTAAATTAAAGGAAAAAGAGGATGCTGAAAACATCTTTTTATCACTTGCAACAAAGGGAGGTAGCCTTGACTTTTTCTATCATCTGGCAAAAAAAAGATACCCTTCTGTAGAAAAAAAGTCTAAATATATATTAATAAATAATAGCGAAAAAACCAGAAGTGTTATCTTTCCGTGCCTTAAATTTTCCGCGATAAATAATGACGATGTAATTAAAATTGCAAGTAGCGTAAAAAAAGAAAATCCTACTAAAATAATTATAGTTTGCGGGAGCGTAACACCAGAAACTATAAGTTTTGCAAGCAACTTTGATATGCAAATATTACTGTTAGATAAATTTTCTTCCTATAAATGTCTATACAAAGAATTTGATTATTTTCCTGATATATCTTTTGAATATAAAAAAGATAAGTCCCGTACTTTTAAGGAACTTATTAAATTTGCTTTTAGTCGCGACAAGGCAAAGGGCTACTTACTCTCCGCCTTTGTTTTGCTTTTGTCTAGCTTTTTTGTGAGAATAAACCTCTATTATTGTATTGTAAGTTCTGTTTTACTCATTTTTGCACTTATTTGTTATTCAAACAAAGGTGAAGAAATACCAAGTGAAGTTTTATAATCATATAAGCTCTATATGTTTAAAATCCTTTTTAGAAGAAGTGCGATAAATGATAAAGTTTGAGCCTATGACCTGCACTGGCTCTGCCTCTAACTTGTCGCACACCATTTGACACACCTCTCTTGCACGAAGGTCACTGTTTTTTAACACCTTAATTTTAACAAGTTCTCTTGCCTCCAAAAGTGCATTTATTGCTTCATAGGAGTTTTCACTTAATCCCTCTTTCCCTATTTGCATTACAGGTTCAAGTGCATTTCCAAGTCCCCTTAAATGTGCACGCTGTTTTGTTGTCAACATACCTAACCTCTCTTTTACACAATATATCGCTAGTATGTATGCATAATAGCCACTATATATTGAAATTATTGCATATATTCAAATGTAATATCTTTAATTCTTACGCTATCGCCGTTCTTAAGTCCGCGCTCTTTAAGCATATCTATAATGCCCATTTCTTGTAGTTTTGCTTGGAAATAGGCGAACGACCTAGTATCATCCAGCACCACTCCCCGAATAAAGTTATCAATCTTACCGCCACTTACCACAAAGGTGCCATCATCTTCGCAGGTAATAACAATGGAAGAAGTGTCTCTTTTATCAAAGTCATGCTCCTCAATTTCAATAGGCTCACTTTTTGGAATATGAGACAACTTTTCAAGTACCGTAAGTTTTAAGTTCTCAATCCCCTCATAGGTTGCACCAGAAATTTTAAGCGGATTAATACCTGTTTTCTTTTCAAAGGCTTTACGACGGGTGTCAAGAGTATCTTTATCAACCAAATCTGTCTTTGAAAGGACTACTATTTGCTCTACCTTAGTCAGTTTTTCGCTATATTTTTTTAGTTCGTTGTTTATCTTATCGTAATCCTCCAAGAAATTTCTGCCATCACTTTCGGAAACATCAATAAGATGAATTATAAGCCTTACTCGCTCCACATGCTTAAGGAAATAATGCCCTAGGCCTTGGCCTTCACTCGCGCCCTCTATAAGCCCTGGGATGTCAGCGACCACAAAAGCCTGCCCTTTTACCTCACACACACCAAGATTTGGATACAAGGTGGTGAAAGGATAATTTGCTATTTTTGGATTTGCATTTGAAATACATGAAAGCAAGGTGGATTTACCTACATTTGGAAATCCAACCAAGCCAACATCGGCTATCGTTTTTAATTCCAAAATCACTTCACGAGATGTAGTAATTTCGCCAGTTTGTGAATAATGTGGCGCCTGTTTAATAGATGATTTATAATAAGCATTACCATGACCACCATTGCCACCCTTTAAAGCCGTGAACTTCATACCATGTTCATACAAATCAGCAATTATTTTATCTGTTTTAGCATCTATGATAACCGTGCCGCATGGAACCTCAATAAGCTCATCCTTACCACTGGCACCAGTTTGCAGTTTTTTAGCACCATTTAATCCATCACCAGCAACAAACTTCTTTTTAAAACGGAAACTATATAGAGTATTCATATCACGGGTCGCAACAAAGACAATATCCCCTCCTTTGCCGCCTTCACCACCGTCTGGCCCGCCATTCGCGACAAGTTTTGTACGCAAAAAAGATATGGCACCATTGCCACCATTTCCCGCTTTAATTGAAATCTTTACTCTGTCTAAAAACAAATTTAACTCCTTTTATTGGGGAGACACCATCTCGTCGGTCGCTCACAAATCTCAGATTTGACTCGCTGCCTCAATGGTTTCCCTCCCAACCTCCTTCCGTAATGGGTCCTTCTGGATTACGCGGGAGAAATGATACATTTCTCTTATCCGCTTCCTCGCCGGACAAAGTCCTTCCCCTCGGAAATCCGCCAGTCCAGTTTTGATTTCCTTACTGGAAAGATTGTTTTTTGGGGAGACACCATCTCGTCGGTCGCTCACAAACTAAATATTTTTCATATTCTTAATTTCTATACTTGGTATTGCTATATCTTTTGGAAGTTCTACAAGATATTTTACCACATTAGCAACATCTTTTGCCCTTAATCCTGTATCCATAATCTCCTTTGGAAGTGGATCATTTGCGTTTATATAAAAATCAGTATTTATTAGTCCTGGGTGTATATCAGTTAATTTAATTTTATTCTTTATAAGGTCATTCATAATTGCCTTTGAAAATGCGTGTGCGCCATGCTTTGATGCAGTGTATACTGGCCATGGCTCCTCAATATTTACTCCACATGAAGAATTAATATTTATTATTTGCCCATACCCCTGTTTTTTCATAAATGGTAGCACTGACTTTACCATCGCAATTAAGCCATAAACATTGACATCTATTAATTGTTTAATACGCTCAAAAGTATTAATCTCAGCAAAATGACCTTCATCTTGCTCCGTCATATTCCCCTTTGTCCAAACCGCTGCACAATGCACCAGTACATCGATTTTCTTATATTTCTTTTCAATCAATTTAAAGGTTTCTTGCAACTGCTCCATGTCAGAAATATCACATACAAAGTAAGAATGCTTATCTCCTAGTTTTTTAGAAAGAAGTTCAAGTTTCTTTTTATTATTATCTATAAGAATTAAATTCTCATCCTTATATGTAAGGCTAACCTCTCTACCTACTCCACTTGCCGCTCCTGTGACGATAATTGTTTTCATTTTACTTCTCCTCCTTATTAAATTTACATATTCTCTCAAACGGACATTCTTTGCAGTCTGGCTTTTGCGACTTACACTTATATCTACCAAAATGCACCATTTGAAGATGAAGTTCGCTCCAGTCCTTCTTTGGAAAGAATTTGGTAAGTGCAAGTTCACATTTTGTTGGATCCTGAGTATCGGCTAGCCCTAGTCTATTTGACACCCGTAGTACATGGGTGTCTACCGCAAAAGCGTCACCTTTAAACCCCTCGCTATAAACAACATTCGCCGTCTTTCTGCCGACCCCAGCTAAGGTCTGCATCTCTTCTAGCGACCCCGGTACTTGTCCATTGTATTTTTCAACAAGCTCCTTACTCATCTTTAAGATATTCGTTGCCTTATTATGATAAAAGCCACAAGAGTGAATAATGTTTTCTAATTCTTCCTGACTAAGTTTAACCATTTCATAAGGCGTGCTTGCACGCTTAAAAAGTTCACTCGTGACTGCGTTCACCCTTTTATCTGTGCATTGCGCTGACAAGATTGTCGCAACAAGAAGCTGATAAGGACTGTTATAATGTAATTCACACTCTGCAAAGGGAAATAATCTATCAAGATGTTTTTTTATTTCTTGCGCTTTCACTTCTACCTCATAATTGGGAAAAGTACTACATCCCTTACCGATTGTTGATTATAAATAAGCATTAAAAGTCTATCAAGGCCACATCCAAGGCCGCTTATTGGTGGCATACCATGTTCCATGGCAAGCATGAAGCCTTCATCAAGATCCATGGTTTCATCATCGCCCTGTTTCTTTGCTTCAAGTTGTTTCTCAAAGGCCTGTCGTTGTTGGATTGGATTTACAAGCTCAGAATATGCTTTACAAAGCTCTGTACCCATAACAACCACTTGGAACACATCAATAATGCGCTCATCTTCATCATTACGGCGAGCAAGTGGAATTAAAGAGGCTGGGTAGTTATATAAAATGGTTGGTTGTACAATCTTCTCCCTAATCTTCTTTTTATATACAAAGTCAATTATCTGGCTTACTGATTTATAATCCTCAAGTTCGCCCATTGTGAATAGGCCTTTTTCAACTATTTTCTTCTTAAGTTCAACTGGGTCATTTTCAGCAAGAAAATCAAAGCCTAAAATTTCACGCATAGACTCAACATAATTTATTCTATCAAGATTCTCTTTACCGAAATCTAATACCACGCCGTCCTTTTCTATTGTGGTTTTCCCTGTAAGTTCAAGCAAAAGATTTTTTAAAAAGCCTTGGAAAAATTTGATATTATCCTCGTAGTTCCAATAAGAAGCATACCACTCAACCTGTGTAAACTCTTGAAGATGTTGAGTGTCCATACCCTCATTCCTAAAGCATTTTGCAACCTCAAAAACCCTATCAAAGCCACCTGCTATGCATTGCTTTAAGTAGGTTTCTGGCGCTATACGAAGGTTAAGATCTATATCAAGTGCGTTATGATGTGTAAAGAAAGGTTTTGCACTTGCTCCGCACACAGCATTTTGAAGAATTGGGGTCTCCACTTCCATAAATCCATTTTCACCAAGATATTTCCTTATAAATGCAAGAAGTTTACTCCTTCCGATAAATACCGCCCTTGCCTCTTCATTAGAAATTAAATCAAGATATCTTTGACGATACTTAGCCTCGGTATCTGTAAGGCCATGGAATTTCTCTGGGAGCGAACGCATGGTTTTAGATAGCAAGGTCACCTTCTCCGCTTTGACCGTAACTTCACCAGTTTGAGTGGTATAAACCTCACCTTCGACGCCTACAAAATCGGCTATATCGACATACTTTTTATAGAATGTATATGCCTCTTCGTCAAGTTCGTTACGCCCCACAGATATTTGAATTTTATCTTCAATATCCCTTATCTGCATAAAACCAAACTTACCCATGACGCGCTTAAAAACAACACGACCACATATCTTTACATGCTCGCCAAGTTTGCCCCTTGCCTCTTTAATTGTGCAAGTCCTATCAAATTTTGCCTTATATGGAATTTCTCCCATATCTTTTAAGTCTTGTATCTTTTGCTTTCTTACCTCAAGTTCGGTTGATAAATTTTGTATTTCTGCCATTTTTTACCTCTTAAGTAAAATTAACATAATTTCAAGAGGTTTGTCAAATTTTTTGGGTGCATTATGCACTTTTATTTGTATTTTCGGCTATAGTATTTAAGATTTTTATTGAGTTTTGTTACATAATTTTCTGTTTCGGCAAATGGTATGTTATTTAAGGTTTTTCCGTCTGAAGAATACTTACTATCGCTAAGCCAATTTCTCACATTGGTTGGCCCCGCATTATACGCACAGAGAGCCGAAACAGTATCTTCAAAACTACCCATAAGTGACTTTAAATAATAGCAGCCTAGAACAAGGTTATACTCCACTTCATACAATCTTTCTTCGTTATATTCAAGCCTTAATTTCTCGCACAGCCACTCGGCCGTCGAAGGCATAATTTGCATTAAACCTTTTGCACCCTTTGGCGAAGTACGATTTGGGTTATAGCCACTTTCCACATTAATGACAGACGCAACAAGAGATGGCTCTAAATCATATTGCCCGCAAACCTCTTTAATCTCACTAGTATAACGCATAGGATAAAAATAGGCACTCGTACAATAAATTAAAAATGACAACATGATTGCCACCAACGACAGTATTATAACGCTATATATCGCTTTCATATATTTATCATATGAAAACTAATAGAGTTTATACAAGTTAAAGTCTACTGAGTTCCATTCCGCCATTTTTTAACATCACCGAATAAAATCCTGCAAAGGTCCTGAACGGCTTTTGCATAAATATGTTCTTGGCAATCTCAAAACTATTTGGCATGAATTTTACACATATTCCACAGGTTTGCCCCGCCTCTTTCGGTGTGTTGATAATACTTACGATAACTCCATTTGAGCGTAGCATATTTGCAAAATACAGCGTCTCACTTCGAGAACGGAAAACGGCAAGGTAATAATACATAATATTCTCCTATTTGCACAATTTACCCTCTAAATCACTATATTTATTAATGTAAGATTATGTGATAAAAGGAAATTATTATGATTTATTTAGACAATAGTGCTTCTACCCTCGTAAAGCCAAAAGAGGTTATTAGAGCGGTAAATGAAAGTCTACTCCACTATGGTGCTAATCCTGGGCGGAGTGGACACAAGGCCAGCATCAAAGCCGCTATGGAAGTAGAAAATACCCGAATTAAGCTTTCCAAGTTATACAACTGCCCTAGTAGTGAGGATGTGATTTTTACACAAAACTGCACCGAAGCGTTAAATCTTGCCATTTTAGGCAGTGTGAAAAAAGACGGCCATGTAATTTGCACCGAAAATGAACACAACTCGGTTTTACGCCCCCTCGAGCATTTAAAATCGCTTGGCCTTATTGATTTCTCTATCGCTTACCAACATGAAAAAACAGGAATAACAGCACGCGATATTGAGCCACTAATTCAAGACAACACCTATCTTGTGATTTGTAACCATATTTCTAATGTCAACGGCGACAAGGCAGACCTTGAAAGCATAGGAAAACTATGTAAAGAAAAGGGACTTTTCTTTATGGTTGACGGAGCACAAAGTTGCGGACATGAAGAAATAGATATGGAAAAATGGAATATAAATCTGCTTGCTTTTGCTGGGCACAAAGGGTTTTATGCTCCTCAAAGCATAGGCGGGCTTTTAAAAAACAACATCTCGTTAGACCCTATTAAATTTGGTGGCACTGGCACAAACTCTTTAGAACTTAAAATGCCAGAAGAAAGCCCTGAACGCTTTGAAAGTGGCACCATTTCCACCCCACTTATCATGGGACTGAGCGCTGGAATAGATTTTACACAAGCGAACTTTCGAGAAATTAAAAACCGGCTGGATGATCTGACTACCTATCTAAATTACGAATTATCTAAACTGCCCGCAATTTCTTATACCCAACCTGAAAATTCACATGGTGTGCTGGCTTTTAATGTGCCAAATGTACACTCTAACGAAGTTGCAAACTACTTAGATGAAAAATGGAATATTTGTGTGCGTGCGGGCTATCAATGTGCACCTTTAAAGCATAAAGCATTGGGCACGCTAGAGCAAGGAGTTGTACGGGTGTCTATCTCTTACTTTAACAACTTTTCGGAAATACAAAAACTTATTATGGCAATCAAAACCTTTTTAAGAAAAAATAAAATGAACTAAAAATGAAAATAGATAGAAAATATTTTTTCACTAAGTCCTCGCTACGCTGCGGAAGTCGTTCATAAAATATTTTCTATCTAAGGAGAAAAAAGGAATAAAGAAGTGTGCGGTGCGTGACCGCACCTTTTTAACTTTGTACTGTATAGCCTTGCGTTGTGAGGTAATTATATACCTCTTGTGAACTAGTAAAGCCGCCGATATGATACAACCCTTTTTGTACTGGTAGTCCGCCGTTTACATTTGGCACAAGTGACCAGTTTGTCCATGCGGAAGAATTGCCGTACATTACTTTGGTTGATGTGCCGTTGACTGTGCCCGAGCCGTAGCATGCGACGCAGGTACCCGTGTAAGTGCCAAAAATTGTACCAGCATTTGAAGTGGCTGTAATAGTACTATTAATTACACTGCAATCTTTAATTGATACGCTAGACTGCCCCATTATACCACCAGAATAACTTTTTGCACTAATATTAGAAGATAGCACACTACAATTTGCAATCGTTGTAGTCCCATTTCCCGCAATTCCCCCTGCATAATTATTAGTAGCATTGATTTTAGAAGATATTACTCTACAATTAGAAATTGTGCCAGTCATTGGACAGCCTACTATTCCTCCAACAGTGCTAGACGCACTTATGTTAGCCTTATTTAAGCTTATATTATTTATTTGAGCGTTGCTTGTAGTCCCAAACAAACCTACATTATATTCGACTTGTGAGTTAATTCTCGCATTTATTATTTCGTATAATCCCCCATCGTAAGTGCCATTAAAGTTATTACTTGAATTTCCTATTGGTTGCCATAAATGATCGTTTAAATTTATATCCGCTGTCTGTTTATAGTAAGCAGATTTATCATATCTTCCACTTGTGGTTTGGATATTATTATTTGTTGCATAGGCAAGGCGAGCAAGATGTGCGGCAGTAGAGATGATATATGGATTTAGTTCAGTCCCAGTTCCTCCACCATAGCTTGATGCATAGTAGTCCTCTGACCATGTCTTTTCTTGCCACTGGGCGTAGAGAGTTGTATTTGATACTGCCTTATTCCAAATTCTTGCACTTGTGCCAGATGCTGTATAATATTTGGTACCACCTGTTTGTAAATCATAATAGCCTAGAAAATTCCAGCCAGATTTACTTGGTAGGCTTGCCAGTGCTGGCATAGCACTGCCATAGGTTGCTGTGATGCTAGTACCACCTCCACTGCCTCCATTTCCATGCAGCCCGACTGTATATGATTTACCTGTCCATCTTGCATAAAGCGTTGTATTGGCTGTCTTATCCCAACTTCGAGCACTAGCACCTGTTGAGGTATAATACCGTGTGCCACCTGTGATGGCAGATGTATCATAATATCCGTCAAAGTTGTATCCTGTCCTTACTGGCACGGTTATAGCAGGCATTGCAGTCCCATTTGTGACAATTACGCTGGTTGTCCCAGAAGATGTCACCCCTCCACTTATTCCACCACTGGTGTCGTTTGTGTTGAGTGTAACCTGATAAAATGTCACCTTGCTTATTGTGGCTGCAGTTGAATTACCAGCAGCATCATAAGCATAAATATGGGTGTTATACGGACCATACTCATTATTATGCGCTGACCTATTTACAAGATACCTATAGTTGTATGTTTGACCACCTATAGTCCAACTTCCGCTTGATCCACTTGCTGCAGAATTAGTCTGCCAGTTTGTTTGTATGTCATCTTGTCCACTTGCATCTGTCCATGTTGGGAATTGCACTCTATTGACGCCTACATTATCAGTAGCATAGGCGTATACATAATATCCAGTTGAACCATTTTGTTGCCATGTTACACGACTGATTGTTGGGGCTTGAGAATCTTTCCAACGCGCGTAAAGCGTTGTATGAGATGCTTTATCATAATTTCTTACACTTCCACCATTTTCATTATAATATTGCACGCCATTACTATCATAATATCCCTGAAACTTAAAGCCACTTTTTGTTGGAGTGGTTATGCTTGGCATAGCTCTGCCATAGGTGGCCTTTGTACTATCAGTGCCACCAGTACCATCTGCATTGTTAAAATAAACGTCATATTGATTAGCATCCCAATTTGCTGTCATTGTTACAGTAGCATTGTCAGTGGATGTTAAGTTCATATAGTATGTATATGTACTTTTAGTTGAACCATTCCAATTAACCCAATTACCACCGCCATTTGAAATATCGCGTCCTGCACTGCTTGTTATATTAGATGCTGTCCAACCTGCAAAAGTATAGCCTGTCCTAGTTGAAGGGTTTGGTATATATACAGATTTATCATAGGTTGCACTTGTTGCTCCGGAGCATGTTGTTCCTTGTAAATTAGAATAACGTATCTTATATTTATTAGTTTGCATTACTGCAACTGCATCCCAGCCTCCAGGAACATCCCCTAACCATTCATTATGACCGGAATAATGATAATATGTATTCTTTATATTATTAGTTATGTAACCAATAAAACTAGAATCATAAAAAGTTTTTGTAGAAATTGAAGAGTTGTAATTATTTATATACCCTATGGCAAGCCCATAATAACTATACCCCGTCTTTGACGGCATTCTAGCCCATATTCGTGCACTACTATTTTTCAAATCAATAATTGTTGAGTAACTGGAAGAACTACTATAAAAAGAAGACGGCGTAGCATCCATATCTTTGTTGGGATCCCAAGGCACAAGTGAAATACCATAGCCAGAGCCCCAGTAGTTAGTTTTTATTGCTCCAGAGTCCGGATCTCTAAGCATTGTATACCCATAAAATTTACCGGTCATACCTGCATCTGTATTTTCATCACTTGGCGGAGTAACCACTTCTTCTTGAGAATTATCAGGATCTAAAGTCCCCCCCCCCGCCTAGGTTAGAGGTTAAAAGAAGTGTACCTGTAAGAAGGGTACAAAGAGATACAATTAATAAACTTATTTTATTTAATAATTTCATAATAATTATAGTATATACATTTTTACTTAATTTACAAAATAAATTGAGTATAAATTTACGCAAAAAATGGGTTAAAAACGGTGACTACGTCACCCCTTTTTATAATATATAATTCTTCGGCAGTGTTCACAAGACAGCACGCCCTCATTTTCCAGTTTTGATATCTGTGCAAAAGGAAGTTCTACATGGCAACCGCCGCAGCACCTATCATTGAGTGGAACAAGCACTGGAAACAGGTTATCCCCTCTTCTCTTTTTATATTTTTCCATAAGTGCCGGGTCAATGCCTTTCTCAAGTGCCAAAAGTTGTTTTTCTAAATTGGCTTTTTCTGGTTTCACAGCCTCTAAATCTTTATCATAAGCGTTTTTACTTTCAACAAACTTTTCTTTTGAAGCATTATAAATCTTTATTGTCTTATTGAAATCTGCAAGCACACCATTGACGCTTTCAGCAAGTTTTGTAAGATTTTTATCAAGTATATTGAGGTTTTGGGTGAGTTTATCTTTAAGTGACAGCATACTTTCAATTTCCTCTTTACTTAAAGAGTTTACATCCTTAGCCATGATTTGATTTAATTTATCGGTTTGAACAGAAAGTTGCTTTTTAACTGTTTCAATCTCTTGAATTAAACTTCCAGCCTTTGCCTCAAGTTGTACCGATTTCGCTTGTGCGTTTTTGGCGTTTGTCGACATCTCATTCGCCACCCTTTTATTTGGATTATCGCGAAGTTGTTTCTCAAGTCTATATAGCTGTGAATCAAGTTTTTGATAATCTAATATTTTTGTTATATCCATATATTTCCTCCTATTAATCTACAAAGTCAATTAGTCTCTTACTACGATTTGGATGTTTGAGTTTTCTTAATGCTTTAGCCTCGATTTGTCTTATACGCTCCCTAGTAACGCTGAACTCTTTGCCCACCTCTTCAAGTGTTTTGGCTTTGCCGTCCATAAGGCCATAACGCTCACGAATGACCTGTTGCTCGCGTGGAGTAAGTGTGTCAATTACAGCAAGAAGTTGCTCTCTAAGTAAGTTTTGTGATGCAACTTCCATTGGAGATTTTGCAGACTCATCCTCAATAAAGTCAGCCATCTTGCTATCCTCTTCCTCGCCGACTGGAGTTTCAAGGGAGACTGGATCTTGAGCACTCTTTTGGATTTCTACAATCTTTGCCTCGGTCACCCCCATTGCTTGTGCGATTTCTTCTATAGTTGGGTCACGAGAGAGTTTTTGAGTGAGTTGTCTTACTGTACGACTATACCTATTTATAGTTTCAACCATATGCACTGGCAGACGGATTGTCCTAGACTGATCGGCTATCGCCCTTGTGATTGCCTGTTTAATCCACCATGTGGCATAGGTGGAAAACCTAAAGCCTTTGGTGTAGTCAAATTTTTCTACCGCCTTTAAAAGTCCCATATTTCCCTCTTGGATAAGATCAAGGAAGGAAAGTGAATTTGTCGATGCCCAGCGTTTTGCAATGCTTACGACAAGCCTTAAGTTTGCTTGGCATAGTCTTGCTTTTGCCTCTTCATCACCCTCAAGTATTCTTTTTGCAAGTTCGATTTCCTCTTCTGGTGAAAGAAGTGGTACTTTGCCGATGTCCTTTAAATACATTTTTACTGGATCATCAACGCTGGAAAAGCCCTCCATAACCTCGACGATATCAGAGCCATCCGATGGCATGGTAGGTTTTAATATCTTAATGCCTCTATTCTCAAGTTTCTTTAAAAATTTTTGTATATCTTCTGCCGAAACCTCATACTTAAGAAGTCTGAAATATACATCTTCCTCATTTATTGAGCCCTTCTTCTGCGCCACATCAGCGAGTTTCTTCATCTCAAGTTCTATCTTGTTATCTAACATAAAATTCCTCCAAACTTTTTTCCCGTAACTGTTTCAAAATCTTATTTAATTCAAGCATTAATTTCTGTCTTTCCTCGAGTGAGGTGCTTGCCTTAAAGCGTTCATTCACCTCTTGCTGTCTCTCTTTGAGTATTTGGTCGGCAAGCGTCCACAAGCACTCCTCAAAATACTTTTCTGCCGTTTGTCCATATTCCTCAAAATTGAACACCAAGCAGTCTTCTAAAAGCGGAATTTCGCTTACATCAAACAAATCGTAATACGATGACACCCGTGTGCCCTCTTTTGCCTTTTCTATAATATCCTTACATCTAGGCATAAGTTTCACATAATCAATATTTTGTTTTACATATGGCTTTTGGTGTATTAATGCACTTAACACAAACTTTACTGCCCGATTATTTCCATTTTCCCGCGAGATTAGTACCTTTTCTTCCTCTTTTTTTAAGGGCTTATTTTCCTTCTCTCCGCCTTGCAAATCTCGCCTAAGTATATCTATCGGTATTGAGGTCAGGTCTCTTATTTTTTCAAGATATGGCTCACGCTGTGAAGGGCTGTCCACCATCCTCTTTAAGTGCCCTAGTGTCGCCTTTGCAAAGTCGCCACGCTCCTCTGCTTTCTCTAGGTTATGATTTCCCTTCTCTACCTCAATAAGATAATCCATGACAGGCATAGCATTTTCAATAAGTGATGAGAGATACTCCTTCCCCTTATTTTTTAAAACCTCATCTGGATCCATTTTTTCAGGTAAGGCTACAACGCGAATATTAAATTCATTTTTATCGAGAACTTCTAAGCTATGTAAAGTCGCTTTTTGACCTGCGCCATCCCCGTCAAAGCACAAAACAATATTTTTGGATAATCGTTTTAAGGCCTGTGCATTATCGAGTGTTAAAGCAGAGCCCATACAAGCCACCGTATTTTTAAATCCTGCACGATGCATTGCAATAACATCAATCTGCCCTTCCACGATTATAATCTTATCAAGTTTGCCCGCTTGTTTAAGTGATTTTAATAGATTAATGCCAAACACCACCTTACTTTTTTGGAACACCATTGTTTCCGCGGTGTTTTTATATTTCGCAAAGTCGGAATTCTTTTCAAGCACCCTTGCACTAAAACCTACGCAATCATTAAAAGAATTGAAAATAGGAAATACAAGTCTTTCCGCCATGACATCATAAAATCTTCCATTCTTACTTTGTGCCACGCCAGCGTCAACCATTTCTTGATAGGTAAATCCTTTACCCTTCAAGTACTCCACCATTTCTGTCCAATTTAAACTATAACCAAGTTTAAAATCATCTAGTTCATGTCTTGTAAAATTTCTACTTTTTATGTAATCTTGTGCGGGCTTGGCCTCTTTCAAATATATGTTTTCATGATAGTGTTTCCAAGTCTCATCTAACAGTTTTAAAAGTCTTTCCCTTTGTTTTGCCTTTTTATGAGTGTCATCATCGGTCTTGAACTCAGGCATCTCCAAATGTGCCTCGTCCGCAAGGATTTTTACAGCATCCATAAATTCACAAGATTCCATTTTTTGGATGAAGGAAATAACATCGCCATGCTCTTTACAGCCAAAGCAGTGATAAATGCCTTCATCTTGCATGACAGTAAAAGATGGAGTCTTTTCATTATGAAATGGACAACATCCCCAATATCTGGAGCCCTTTCTATCTAGTTTGACATATCTAGATACAATCGCTACTATATCGTTCTTCTGTTTTAATTGATACAAGAAATCAACAGGAAATCCTTTATTTTGCAATACACCTTCTCCAAATTTACATGTCTATACAATTTATTTATACTAAAATAATTTTGAATTTCCTTTTTTTATTTTAAATTTTTCTGGGCTTTAGTCATTTTTTCATATCTTTTTAACCAAATCTGCTATATCACGCCACCTTGAAAATATATCTCTGGCACCTTGCCTACTATTACGCTTTCACAAATTTCAACCTCTAACGAAGTAAGGAGATTTTTAGTCATGCTGGGCAATACTACCCCCACATTGACAAAAACTGTGAAATAAAGCCTATGAAGAGTTTGATTTATTCCTGCAGATGAAAAGGTGGAATCAAATTTGGTATTTACAGTACCTATGGGTACAAGTTTGACGGAAACTGCGGGACCTATTCCATACAAAAATGGTATTCCAGTAAAGGTTCCCAAGGCAATATCAACCCCTTGATTGCCTATCGCATCTATTTTATTTTGCACCTGATAGGTTATCCGTCTAACAAGATTGTTGACCTCAACCGAATTTGTGCTTATAAGGGAGATATCATGATTATCATTATACTCAATGTTCACTAAATCAGAATATGACACGCCACTTGTGGCCAAAACATCTTCCACCGACTCACTTATTATACTGGTGGAAAGTGACCTTACTTTCTCTTGACTTAGCGTAATGACTATTGGTGAAATTATACAAAAATAATAAACTAAAATAAGAGCGACAATTACTAAAATAACAAATAAAAAAATCCTTGCCTTCCATCTTGGAGACAATTTTTTGCGTTTTTGCTTATAACTATACGCCCTCATATATAATAATATATATGTCGAAGATGATTTTATTGACAACTAATTTTCCCTTGAATAACACAATATGTAGTAGGTTGTATGTTAGACAACCTACTTTTTTGTTTTTGAATGGAAGATTAAACCGAACAAAAAGGCAAAACCTACTGCGGCCGCTATTCCTGCGGCAGTAGCCTCAAGACCACCTGTGAAGGCACCGACGAGGCCACGCGCTTTTACCGCACCTATTGCCCCCTTTGCAAGTGACGCACCAAAACCAACAATAGGAACATTTATCCCCGCTTTCGCAAATTCGGATATCGGATCAAAAATACCAAAGGCTTCTAGCAGCACCCCAACAAGTACAAAGGTGACGAGGATACGTGCAGATGTAATATTTGTCTTTATAATTAACAGCTCACCTATTGCACAAATAAGGCCTCCAATTAAAAATACCCAAAGATAATACATATTACTCCTCCCCACTTTCTATTACTATTGCATGACATACCCCCGGAATGGTATCACCTTGCTGGGTGGCTGTAGTTGACAACAATGCACCAGTAGGTGCAAATAGTACCTTTTTATAACTACCATCCCTTAATTTTTTCATGATAAAAGAATTGAGTACTGTGGCACTACAACCACAACCACTTCCCCCTGATAATGTGGCTTGCTTACGCGTATAATACATTTGACCACAGTCATTATAATTAAGCCCAAGTTTAATACCCTGATCCTCCATTAAATCAATGAGAATTTCACTGCCAAGTTTACCTAAGTCACCTGTGACAATTAAGTCATAATCGTCAGGGGTTGTATTTGAATCGCGGAAATGACAAAGTAGCGTATCCATAGCCGCGGGAGCCATTGCTGCCCCCATATCATTAACATCGTTTATTCCATAATCTACCACTCTACCAAAAGTGGCCATGGTTATCCTTGGACCATGACCTTTGGGTGCGAGAACACAAGCTCCTGCCCCCGTAACAGTCCATTGAGCCGTAGGTGGACGCTGATTGCCAAGCTCTAAGGGAAACCTAAATTGCCTTTCCGCTGTAGAAAAGTGAGAGGCGGTGGAACAAACAACATGGTCAAAGAGTTTGCCGTCAACAAGGGATGCCCCTACTGCTAAACTTTCCGCCATGGTAGAGCAAGCACCAAAAAGCCCGAGATAAGAAAAATTAAAATCTCGTGCTGCATATGATGAACTTATAATTTGGTTGAGTAAATCCCCTGCAAGCAACAAATCTACATCGGTAGGTTTAATCTTTGCTTTTTCAATAGCACCTATTATTGCATGTTGTATCATTTTGCGCTCTGCTTTTTCATAGGTCTTCTCTCCAAAGCTATCACTTTTCATTACATAATCAAAATATTCACCAAAGTTGCCCTGCCCCTCTTTTGGCCCTACAATAGAATAACTGCCTATGATGACAGGTTTGTTTTTAAATTTCACAGTTTGATTTTTTGCCATGGCTTTTACCTCTATGAAATTCTTGACATTTTTAGGAAATTTAAACATAAAAAAACACGGCGTTAAGCCGTGTTTTTTCGTAGGCAACGACATTGCTTAAAAATTTATATAAACAGATAAACTAAACCAACAAGAATACTGGAAACAATACCTATTACAATTACTGGTCCAGCAATCGTGAACATCTTTACGCAAAGGCCGTAGATAATTCCTTCATGTTTAAACTCAAGTGCTGGGCTTGTAATCGAATTGGAAAAACCTGTAATGGGGACAATCGTTCCACCACCAGCGAACTTCCCTATTCTATCATAAACACCTATGCCCGTAAGAAAAGAGGCAAGAAAAATTAGTGCTATGAGTGTATATGTCCACGCTGTCTGCTCCGCCATATTGGGAAACCACAAAAGCAGCAAATCGTTTATACCCTGACCTAAGCAGCATATAAGTCCGCCTATCCAAAAGGAATTAAATAAACTTGGCCACGGCCTTGTTTTGGGTATTTTGGCATTTACATATTTGTTATACGCTTCATTACGCTTCTTCTCATCCATAAATTTCTCCTAATCTTTTATTGACCTCTTTTTTCATATTTAAACATCTGTATATTTTTCTTAACTCTACGCAAACTAATAGCAAAATGGAGGTTTCTATGAAAAAAATATTATTAGGTTCTCTTTGCGGGCTTATCGCATTAACCTGTGTGGGTTGCGGAAATGGACAAGGCTCTACTATCAAAAATTTATCAGGACAACTGAACAGAGTGACAAATACAGTGTCAAGTCTTTCATCAAGTCAGCTTAGCGTGCTTACACCTAACGCATACATCGCAAACAACAACGGCTATCGTACCATGCCGATATCTTCTACTAATTACAACACCCCGCTTGGCTCTCAGGTGTACAAACTTCAAAATAGTGCCGATGAACAAGAATACCTTAAACAAAACATCCTGTCGCAAGCCGCTATGATTAAAAGTCAGTTGACCAAAGATTTAAAACTATCTAAAAATCAAGTCAGTGCGTTAAACGGACTTGTAAATAGTATGAGCAAATATACTTCAAGCCTTAACAACACTAAAACTGATGTTAATAGTTCTATTAAAATGATAAGAAGATACAATTCGCCTAACAACTTTAACGCTGACCAAGTGGGAGCACACTATCAAAGCCTTAACAACCACATGGATGCAAGGCTATGCTACTTTAGAAACCTTTTAAATACCATGAACCAAGTGGAAAATACCCTTGAATGCAGAAGTTGTTTACCTCAAAATCAAGACAACACCTACACTGAAACTAAAAAACCCGAGCAGCAAGAAGTAAAAACTCAGCAAAAAGAAAATAAGAAAAACATAGACACTTATAGAGGTGAGACAATAAACAATACCGTAAACAACACTCCACCACAAAACATGACTTACAATAATGGGTATAACTATAACAATGGTTACATGAATGGTTATGGGTATAATAATGGCTATAACGGCTACGGGTACAACAGAGGGGTATTTAATCCAAACAGAAACACAGACACCTATCAACCTAGGGTAAGAAATATTGACACCTATCGCGGTTACCCTAATGGCTACGCATACAATGGTTACAATAATGGCTACTGCCCTAACGGCAACTGCACAATACCTGCCAGCAGTGAAGTAACTGAAGAAAACAAGGAAGAACCTAAAAAGACTGTAATTGAGCATAAAGCCGATGAAGAAAAGAAAGTAATCAGCCAAGAGATTAAAACCACTCCTAAAGTAGATAACAGCAAAGATTTCCATATGGTAAAGCAAATGCCTAGGAAGGTAACACATAGCACAAACCTAGTTGTTGACCATATCAAAACAAACAAGAAGATAGAAAAGCTTATTAAAGGTTAATAAAATCCCCCGAAAATTCGGGGATTTTTTTAGTTCATAAAAGTTTTTTTCAACTTTTTTCAAAAAAAGACTTGACAAATCCCCCCCCCGATTATAATAAAGGTAAGCATTAAATATGTGAGAATAAATTGGAGGGAAAAATGAAAGACATTAACAAAGCAGCAAAAGAAAAAGCTGTAGGAAAAACAAAAGTAAAAGCAGAAAAAGTAACGGATGTAGTTAAGACAGCTGCCATAGTTGAAAAGAAGGATCCTGTTAAAGAAGTAATAGCCGAAGTAGAGGCAATAGATATGGACGAATTCGACTACACAACAACAGACGATGTATGGAAGAATATTAAGGGAAAAGTTAAAACACTTCGTGAGGATATACATCCAAATGAGCAAGGTTGGGCTCGTGTTCAATTAAAGAATGGCAAATATGCATTGCTAAATGTAGAAAGTGGCGAGTTTGCTGAAGGTTTTAGCGACATAGACGAATATAAAAAAGATGCGAAATTTGCTTATGCAACAAGAGATGATGGCAAAAGAACCCTTGTAAATCTACAAACTGGTAGCGAAATCTCTTATCATCTTATTAGCAAAGATGACAAAGGTGACTATAGTAAATCAACTAAATACAAAATTGCATGTGTGCATGAAGCAAATGAAAGCGGCTGGGCTGTTGTTGATCTTACAGGAACAGATGGTCATGGTTTCATAAATGTAAAAACTGGCGAAACATCTGGTAAATTTACATTTACCCCTCAAAGTAAAATAACGAAAAATGGACTTGTTTTAGTAAGCAATGAAGATTTAGATCATGTTAAAGTTTACGATTTACACGATGAAATAATTTCAACAAATGCAGACGGAAAACAAATAAATTATGGTCATGCAGTTGCAATCAATGATAGTGGATGGGTAACTCGTACAGAACAACATGGTAAAAATGTCAATACTAACTTCTTTAATACTTACACGGGTGAACGCGTTGTTATACCTTCTACCCTTCCAGAAGTTGGAACAGTAAATGATGACAACATGATTCCTATCAAGCTCAAAAAAGGCTGGACACTTATCGCTATCGATAAACTTGTTGGTGTAGAGCCAACAAAACTTAGGGAAACAATAGAAAAGGAAGCCTTAAATGCAAAATTTAGAACACAAGAAGAGGCAACTTCTATGGCGGCCTATGAACAAGACATGGAAAATGTTGGAAAATTATCAGAACTTGCTCAAGATAAGCATTTTAAAGAAATGGTAGGTTATCTTAAGTCTCAAAATCTAGAAGTTCTTGTAAGAAGTGAAAAAGCCACCGAGAGTCTAACGAAAACTTTAACATACCTTGCTGACATACAAAAGCGAGAAAGAACTGTTTCTGTAACACCTATCTTCCCATCAAGAGAAGATAAGCTTAATTTCTTAAATGTTCTTTATAGTGTTGATGTGAAGAAAACAGTAGAAAATAAAGAGCCTGCAACAAAACCACCTAAATCTGATGACAAGAAAGGAAAGAACAAAGGAAAGAATAAGACTAATACTAAAAAATCTGACGCGCAAGCTGCAAGACAGGCAGAAATAGACAAAATCACTGCTTTACTTGCCCAACTTGATCCATCTGCAAAAACAACTGAAAACGACAATGATGAGAATGTTTAAAAAAATAAAAAAGAGAGCAACTGCTCTCTTTTTTTATTGTAGGCACAACATATTGTGTGTAGTATGTGCATACATGGCACATTATATCATTTTTGCACGCAAGGATTCGAGTATCTTATTTTCAAGTCTTGACACCTGAACTTGCGAAATATGAAGCTCGGATGCTATCTCACTTTGCGTCTTATCAAAGTAATAACGGAGGAGGATAATCTTTCTATCCCGCTCATCAAGATGCTTTATGATTTCCTTTAATGCAAGATTTTCTAGCATATCTGTGCCGGTGGTCTGCTCTATCTCCACCCTATCTATCACGCTTAAATTACCACCCTCTTCTTCAAGTGGTGCGTACAATGACACCGGCATTTTTGCAGAATCCATAGCCATGACTATCTCCTGCTCATCCACCTTGAAATGTTTTGCAAGATGCTCTATTGTCGGCTTTTCTTGTTTCTCACCCACATACTTTTCAATATATCGATTTATCTGCATATTTAATGATTTTAACGCTCTTGACACTTTTACCGCTCCGTCATCCCTCATAAATCGTTTAATTTCACCTATCACCATTGGTACCACATAGGTGGAAAATTTAACATCAAACTCGGGTTTGAAATTTTTTATCGCCTTTAAAAACCCTATACACCCGAGTTGGTACAGGTCATCATACTCAATGCCTTTATCACGAAAGCGTTTGATTACACTTTTTATTAAGGGAGAATTCTCCTCTATAAGTATAGTTTTGGCTTCCTGATCACCCTCTTGAGCAAGTGCGACATACTCTAAGGTTTTTGCAGGATCTAGCATTACTCACCTACCACGACCCTTGCATTAGCACTAAGCGTTTTATACATTGTCACCTTTGTGCCTTTTAATCCATTCTTTTCTACCTCTACCTTATCCATAAAGCTTTCCATGACTGCAAAGCCCATTCCGCTACGCTCTTCAGTAGGTTTTGTGGTGAAAAATGGCTCGCGTGCCTTCGCAATATCTTTTATACCCACGCCCTCATCGTATACTTCAATTTTTACGCCATTTCCTTCTAGTTCACATCTTAATCTTACAAGCCCATTTCCCCTTGGATATGCATGAACTACCGCATTTGTCACCGCTTCTGATACCGCCGTTTTAATATCTGTGAGTTCATCTATTGAAGGATTTAATTGCACGCAAAAGGAGGCAACACATACCCTTGCAAATCCTTCATTTATCGATTCCGCCTTGAATACTACTTCCATAAAATTATTTGTTTTCATATATCCTCCTACACTATCTTCGGCATGATTTCATACAAGCCTGTCATTTTAAATATCTTTTCCGCATGGGTGGATGGGTTTGCAATATAAATTGGTATGTTTTTGCTCTTCATCTTCTTATATCGGCCTATTAACACCCCTATTCCAGTGCTGTCCATGAAATCAAGTTCCGACAAATCTATGATTACCTGATTAAAGCCTCTATTTGAAAAGGCTTCATCAAGAGTCAATCTTGTGTGAGTGGCTGAATGCTCGTCAAGTTCGCCACACAATATGACATAAAGCGTGTTATTATATATTTTGCTTTTTATATGCATACTCCCCCTCCTTTTATATCTACAAGCCTAACACATCCAGTTTTGCAAAAAATTGTTATCTTCTACGAAAAAGCACTAAAGGAAAAGAAAAAATGCGGCTAAAACTTAATTTCTAGTGGCCGCATAAATTATTTATTAGAAAAGCTTTTTATCATTTTAAAATTTTTTATTTTTTTTAGAAAATTTAGCAAAATTCCTTGACATAATTTCCTTTTTATTATAAAATTACAAAGCAAGCATTGTTTAACGGGGTGTAGCGCAGTTGGTAGCGCGCGTGGTTTGGGACCATGAGGTCGGGAGTTCGAGGCTCTCCACCCCGACCATGACTTGCAAAAAGTCAATTTTCTTATGCTTATTGGGCCTCTAGCTCAGTTGGTTAGAGCAACCGGCTCATAACCGGTCGGTCCGGGGTTCGAGTC
>CANBAL010000001.1 GCA_947366545.1 uncultured Clostridia bacterium | reverse complement strand
GCTCTCGTGGTGTAATGGATAGCACAATGGTCTTCGGAACCATTTGTTCGGGTTCGAGTCCTGACGGGTGCACCATATACCCACTTGTGTGGGGCTTTATTTTTCTTGTATAATAGTAAATAAGACAAGAGGGGCATTGTATGTCACGGAAACACTAAAGCCTTCACAAGAAAATTCTAGATTAAAAGTGTCGATAAGATAGTCGACATCAATAACATATTCTTCTGTTATGGAAATTGTTCCTGAGGTGGGATTTTCTTCTATTAGAAAAGCGTTTTCAAAGACAAGACCATTGTCAAGTAAATATTTTTTGACCTCAGTGATAGCACTGCTAAAATCTACAACACTTTCATCGCCGCTATGGTCTGGAATGTTGGTGTTGTCTTTATCACAGCCAAATGGTAAAAATGCAAAACAAAAAATGAGTGACAAAAGCATGACGTATTTTTTCATAAGTGTTTCCTTCCTATTGTTCATTTTCTTCATTAAAATACTAAATTTCGACAAGTTTGTCAAATAAATTCGCTTTATATAGGGGAAAGTGTTGTTTCTAGGAAAGTCATGATATTAAGTTGTGCAATATTTAATTTTGTGATAATATGGGAACGAGACTATTAAGATTAAGGAGAAAGAATGTCTAAACCAGCGGAAAATGATAAGCAATACTATACGATATATTCAAAAGTTGCTACATACGAATTTAATAATTTTGCGTATTTTGATTCTCTGGATAATTTGGAAGAAAGTATTTGTAATGCATATAAAGAGATGAAAGCATTAGATTGCAGACCCGCGATTTACCTACAATCAAAAGATAACGAGAATATAAATCAAATTATGGGATATGTAAAAGGTCACAAACTACTATTTCATGATACTTGGATGAAACTTAAAAGTGGATATAACATGATAGTAAATAGAAATATTGACAAACAATAGCTGTTTTGATATTATTATAATATAAGGAGAAGATATGGAAGAGAAGAAGAAATTTTTAAGTGAAGAAAACTATCAGCAGAACAAGGCAAAAATCAAAAGAATAAGCAAAATTTTAATGTGTGTAGGTGTGCCATTCATTGTGGCTGGTATTGTGCTTTTAATTGTTTCTACTGTTAATATGGGGAATTTTGATAATTCACTTTTCGACTTGGCGTTTGTCGGCATTCCGCTTTTGTTTATTGGGATGGTTTGTCTTATGTTTGGTATACAACTTGCTGTTTTTGCACATAAGCGAGATATTGCATCCTTTGTTGCAACTTCTACTGTTCCTGTTGTTAAGGAAGTAGTAGAGGATGTTACTCCAACTGCGGGCAAGGCAATTAAGACAGTCGTTAAGTCTGTAAGAGATGGGATTGTTGGCGAAGATAACACCTGTCCTAAATGTGGTGAAACCGTAAAGAAAGGAGCAAAATTTTGTGGCAACTGTGGGGAAAGCTTAGTAAAAACAAGGCACTGCTCAAATTGTGGGTCGGAAATTAAGGGCGATGATAAGTTTTGTCCAAATTGTGGAGAAAAGTTATAAACAAAAAATTTGCAATTGTTTTGCAAATTTTTTTATTTGTGGTAAAATATCTCAGCGAGGAGAAAAGAATGCAAGAATATGAAGTTTTAGGTGAATATTTATATGGTATGAGAAGAGTGCGCATGCTAGACGGCTCTGGCTATGCCTATCAAAAAAGAGGAGAAAACATGACGGATGGCGAGATTCTGCCATATCGTTTTGAGATGAATTTTGATTTTTCTCGTGGCTTTGGACGAGGGATTTTGAAAGGTGGGGATTTGGTTTATATAGGTTGCGAGGGGAGAAGTTCGCGTCTGCCATATAGTTTGCCCGCCACAGCCAGAAATTCTCAATGTTCATTGAGACTTGTGACTATTATAGAAGGAAAAACTTACTTAGATTCAAATACACATGATTTAATTGACATTGATTTTATTGATGCGAAACCATTTAATGGGAACATTGCTGCCGTAAGACAAGACATACATGAAGGTTGGAAACTTATGCGTGATGATTTAACTTTTCTTCCATACGAATTTGCCACTGCACCAAAGTTTTATAGTGGCGAGCCAGAGATCGTGAAAATGTATACCGGCGATAAGTATATGTTTATTGACACCGACCATGTGATAAGCGAAGATAATATTCTTTCTGAGGAAGACGCAAAGGCAAAACTTAAAGAAGCGAGAAAGCGTATTCGTGAAGAAGAGAAAACGCGTCTTGCAAAGAAAACAGAGGATGAACAAAGTTAGAAAGACCTTTTTAAGGTCTTTTTTATTTAAATAGTCAATTTATTTTTATTTTTTTTGATGAAATGCTATACTATTAACATAAGGAGAAAATTATGGAAGATGAAGTAATTGACTACAGATATGACACACAACTTTTGATTGAGGGAAAAAATTTAAGCGAAGATGCTATTCGCGAATATTTCAATACTCATTTTGAGGGTGACTGCCTTTTGGCTGTTGGGGATGAGGAATTAATTAAAATCCATTTCCACACAAATAAGCCTTGGCAGGTGCTTGAATATTGTGCCACACTTGGAGAAATTTACGACATAGTTGTGGAAGACATGGTGCGTCAAGCAAACGGCTTACAGGGATAAAAGATGATAACAATAAAAGACAAAAAGGATGCAATTATAAAGATTAAGGAACTTGGGCTTAATCATTTTCCTGTTGACATCTTTTCTGTGACAGACAAGAAAGGAATAAAGAAGTTTTTTGATAAGTATAAGGCGGAGGAATATGTCCTTAGAAACCCTAATCGTACCAAGGCAAAATTTTATTTTGTGAAAAACTATGAAGAGGCAGAAAAACTACTTCCAAAGTTTAAAACTGAGGTGACTGTAGTTGTATCATACAGACCATATAAAGAAGATATTGTGCTTATGGGTGATATAAAGATAAGCCGAAATTATGGTGCTGGCACGGTGGACTTAACTGCACGCAGCGATAGTGAGGCAACACATCGCAATATTTATGAAGAGCCAGAATATAACCTTCACGCATCACTAGACGAAGATAGGGTGTGGAAAATAAACGGCTTTGATAAAATTGCACGCTATATTTCTGACCATGAACTTTATGATGTGATTGTAGAGTTTGGTGTTTACGATTGCAAACTTGGAATCAATAAAGAGAATGTAGTAATATCAGAAATAAGAACGGGTTATTGATAAAATCCTATCAAAATTTATCATATTCATACGCAATTCATTTGCGTATTTTTTTACTTTATTTTATACTATTTCAGTAGTAAAAAAAGGAGAGAAAATATGAAAAAATTTGTTTACTCATTTAAAGAAGCAGATGGTAAAAACAAGGCACTCTTTGGTGGAAAAGGTGCAAATCTTGCTGAGATGACCAAACTCGGACTTCCAGTGCCACAAGGTTTTATTATTTCCACTGAGGCTTGTACACAGTACTATAAAGATGGAAGAAAAATCAATGACGCAATACTAGAGCAAATCACCAAGAACTTGGCATTGCTTGAAAAAACTACTGGCAAACAATTTGGCAGTGTAGAGAATCCTCTTCTTGTTTCAGTGCGTTCTGGCGCAAGAGTATCTATGCCTGGTATGATGGACACAATCCTTAACCTTGGACTTAATGACGAGGTTGTTGAGGGGTTGGCTCGCCTTACTGGTAATCCACGTTTTGCATATGACTCTTACAGACGCTTTATTCAAATGTTTAGTGATGTTGTTATGCAACAAGAAAAATCTAAATATGAAAAAATCTTAGACCAAATCAAAACAAAGAAAAAGGTACAATATGATAAAGATCTTACTGCTGATGACCTTAAGGAAATCGTAAAGCTTTTCAAAGACCTTTACAAGAAAGCACAAGGCGAGGAATTCCCTCAAGAGCCTAAGGTTCAACTTGTTGAGGCAGTTAAGGCCGTATTCCGTTCTTGGGACAATGATAGAGCAAATGTTTATAGAAGAATGCATGACATTCCATATGACTGGGGTACTGCTGTAAATGTTCAATCAATGGTATTTGGTAACATGGGTGAGGAAAGTGGTACAGGCGTTGCCTTCACAAGAAACCCATCTACTGGTGAAAACAAACTTTATGGTGAATATCTTATGAACGCACAAGGAGAGGATGTTGTTGCTGGAATTAGAACTCCACTTGCTATTTCTACTCTTGAGCAGCAAAACCCTGCTGTTTACAAACAGTTTGTGGAAATCGCAAAGAAACTTGAGCGTCACAACAAAGATATGCAAGATATGGAGTTCACTATCGAAAATGGCAAACTCTATATGCTTCAAACAAGAAATGGCAAGAGAACTGCAAAAGCAGCTCTTAAAATTGCCGTTGACCTTGTTAACGAGAAACTTATCACTGAGAAAGAAGCACTTATGATGCTTGACCCTAAACAACTTGATGCACTTTTGCACCCACAATTTGAGGCAACCGCGCTTAAGAAAGCAAAAGTAATTGCTGAGGCGCTTCCTGCATCTCCTGGTGCTGCTTGTGGTAAAATTGTATTTACCGCTGAAAAAGCAAAAGAGCAAGGCGGAAAGAAAGGTAAGGTAGTACTTGTTCGTCTTGAAACTTCTCCTGAAGATATTGAAGGTATGGCTGCGAGCCAAGGTATCTTAACTGCAAGAGGTGGTATGACTTCTCACGCTGCTGTTGTAGCAAGAGGTATGGGTACTGCCTGCGTTGCAGGATGCAGTGCAATTAAATTTGCAGAAGATGAAAAATCCTTCACACTTAATGGAAAGAAATACAAAGAGGGTGATGTAATCTCCTTTGATGGCTCTACTGGAAAAATCTATGACGGCGAAATTGCAACTGAGCCTGCAAAAATTTCTGGTGAATTTGCAACTATCATGGAATGGGCTGACAAGTACCGCAAACTTCAAGTGCGTACAAACGCTGATAATCCAAGAGATGCTAAAACAGCATTTGATTTTGGTGCAGAGGGCGTAGGTCTTTGCAGAACAGAGCATATGTTCTTTGAGGCTGATAGAATTATGGCAGTGCGTGAAATGATTGTATCTACTTCAGTTGAAGAGAGAAAGAAAGCACTCGCTAAAATCCTTCCAATGCAAAAGAAAGACTTTAAAGGAATTTACAAGGCAATGAAGGGCAAAGCCGTAACAATCCGTTTTCTTGACCCACCACTTCATGAATTCCTACCACATGATGATGCTGAAATCAAAGTGCTTGCAAAAGAGATGGGCATCACATTTGATAGACTTAAACAAACAGTGGCTGACCTTCATGAGTTCAACCCAATGATGGGACACCGTGGACTTAGACTTGCTGTTACCTATCCAGAAATTGCTGAAATGCAAACTCAGGCTGTTATTGAGGCCGCTATAGAGGTTAGCAAGAGTGAGGGCTATGAAATCGTTCCTGAAATCATGATTCCACTTTCTTGTGATAGTAAAGAGTTTAAATATGTGCGTGATATAGTTGCTAATAAGGCTGATGAAATCATCGCAAAGAAGGGCGTGGATATGCACTATAAGATAGGAACTATGATTGAGATTCCTCGTGCTGCTGTTACTGCCGACCAAATTGCACAGTACGCTGAGTTCTTCTCATTCGGTACAAACGATCTTACCCAAATGACCTATGGTTTCAGTCGTGACGATGCTGGTAAATTCCTTGATGTTTATTATGCTAAGAAACTTTTTGAGAGTGATCCATTTGCTCGTCTTGATCAAAATGGCGTTGGCAAACTTGTAAAAATGACTTGTGACCTCGGAAGAGCGACAAGACCTGATATCAAACTCGGTATTTGCGGCGAACATGGCGGGGACCCATCTTCTGTTGAGTTCTGCCATAATGTAGGGCTTACCTATGTTTCTTGCAGCCCATACAGAGTGCCAATTGCACGCCTTGCAGCTGCACAAGCAAACATCAAAAACCCAAGAAAATAATTTAAATAAAAAAGCATATCAAACGATATGCTTTTTTATTTTTAATTTTTAACCAACCATAGAGCCCATATCAACATAGCCGTCAAAACTTGGGAAATCAATAGTGCCAGTGTATTTTTCCATGTCCATAGTAATCTTGGTTGAGAAACCTTGCATAACACCACTTGTAATTATTTTGAAACTATCAAATTTGCCGTCCTTTAATACAATCCATTCCTCAAATGTCATGTCTGCTGCCTCTGCCATTTGATCGCCATCAAGTTTGAAGTAGTATTTTGTCACACCGTCAACCTCAGACTTTTGACTGTCTAAAATGGCATTTTGCATTTGCTCTATTGCGCCTGTTACAAACTCTGCATCTGGTACCATTTCAATATATTGATCAAAATCAGTATCACTGCTTCCAAAAGTAACTTTGTATTTTTGATTCATGGCATTTATGTACAAAATGTTTTCATTCAAATACATATGCATGGTTTCGCTTTTTCCGGATGCTGCCACCGTCATGTCCATTTTAAAATCAACGTTTTGTCCATTGTATAAAGCCATTCCGTTCATGGTAATTGTGGCTTTTTGTCCTTGACCTTCCATCTCTTGTTTAATTGTAAACCTAAGCCCGTCAAAGTCTAAATTCTCAGTTGGTATGGTTGAAACTTCGGTATAAGCACTTGTTTTATCAATTGGTTTCCAATCTCCACTTGTGTCTACCTTTACTGAATTATCAGTGCCGCAGGCTGTGCAAAGTAATGCACATGGAATTGCAAGGGCTCCCACTACTAGACTTTTAAAAACTTTTTTCATACTATCCTCCCTTTTTGTTTTTTAAGTCATTATAAGTATACGGCGTGGGGGGGGGAGTTTGTCAAGAAAAAGTTTATGAAAACAAAAATAGTCACATGTTGTGACTATTTTTTGATAAGTTCATCCACCTTATTTACAATCATGTTGTGTATATCCTCTATGGATTTTGAGGCATCTATTGTAAAGAAACGCTCAGGCTCTTTTTTTGCCATAAAGTCATACCCTTTTGATACTGCATGGTGAAAATCCATACCTTCTAGTTCTATCTTATCAAGGCTTGCGTTGCCTTTCCTTAGAAATGCTTTTTCTGCTGGCATTTTTAGGTAGATTGTTAAATCTGGCGTCAGTCCATCCAAAAAGAATTTGTTGATTGCAAGGATTTCCTCTTTATCCATAATCTTTCTTGCACTGCCTTGGTAAGCCACAGTGGAGTCATAATACCTGTCGGCAATGACGATTTTGCCTTCTTTTAAGGCCTTTTTAATTACTTTTTCGTATAATTCCACACGGGATGCCATAAAAAGTAAAAGTTCTGCCTTGCCACACATTTTTACATTTTCATCGGTCAAAAGTAGGTTTCTTATTTTTTCGCCAAGGGTAGTGCCGCCAGGCTCATGCACAAACACCACTTTGTTTGGCAACTTTTTCTCTAAATAATTTTGAAGCAAAGCAATTTGAGTTGTCTTTCCAACAGCCTCTCCACCTTCAAATGTAATAAAAATTCCCTTCTTTTTCATGAGTACCTCCAAGTTCAATTTTAATATAAAGGCGGACAAAAACAAAATAAAAAAGCGGGAAGTTCATCCGCTTTTTATTTTGTTAAAATTTACAACTTTACTCGAACTATTTTGTTTTCAAAAAGAGCTTCAAAATTTGCAAGGCTTCCTTCTACTAATAAATCTTTTTGACATAAAAATCTCAAACTTTTGTGTGGAAATTTAAAAATTATATGATACCAGTCACCATAGTCAATTATTTTTTTAACTGAATCGACTTGATTTGAAACTTTAAATTCCTTTCCTATACATATTATTATATCATCTTTTATAAAGATGGTTGTTGGAAATATTAAATTGCATCTTTTTTCATTTAGAGGGATTATAGATATTAGCATGAGTATAAGGAGAGGAAAAAATGCAAGTGCGAATATCCAATCAAAATATATGGTTAGGCATATTATGGGAATACTAGCAATTAAATCAACAATAAGTGCAGATAGCAAGAGGGTTCTCTTTTCTAATCTTATAAGATGCATTTTACTATTATGTGACAATTCTCCACGAAATTCTATCATTATATTTTGTCCCTCCGTTGTCTATTCAATTATGACTCGTATACTGCCGATCTTAGTGATGACAATCTCCATGGCAGTGTTCATGCTCACAATCTTCGAGTCCACAACCACAGTCACAAGCAAGTTCAACATACTTATCAAGGTTTTGTGCTTTATAGTAGTTTTCTGGCATCATGTCTGTGGTGAAGTATCCTGCTGGTGCGCAAAGCACTTCTGGAATTCTGTTGATGACGCTTGCGCAAGTAAGTTCTACTGTAGAAGGGCGGTTGATAATCACTTCTGTATTTGGCTCGCCGATAATCTTCCAATTATTGCAGTCGAATTCATCTTGATCATAGACTTTTCCAATGCATTCACTTTGAATTGTGATGCCTTCTTTAGTCTCTGTAGTAACAACTGCACTCATACCTGTACATCTGCCTTTTGGAATAACCATGCCAAGGGTTTCACTCTTGAGGTCATTTTTTGCTATTTGTGGTACGCATTCTTGTACCTGCTTTGTTACATGAAGCCCAAGTTTGCTTGCAAGCCATCCATTTACATTCCACATATAGCTTGGGGCAAATTGTCCTTTATTGATGATTTTCTTTCTCTCTTCCGGAGTGATATTATCTGCTGAAGCAATTTCCTCTTGGAATTTCTTTTTAGTAAGTCCTGCACCATGTACTCTTGCAAGAGCAATACCATAGTCCTCTACATTATAACTTGATTTTCCAACAATTTTGGTGATTTTATGTGTTGCACCAGCAAGCACGCTGATAAGGTTGCCCCAGAAAACATCTTGATATCCGCTGCCGCAAATGGTTGCACCACTTTCCTCAGCAAGTTTGTTGATTTTCTTGAATACTTTTGGATTGCTGTTTTGTGGATAGAAAGCTTCTTCGCAGGTGGTGATAGCGTTTACACCATATTCAGCACAAATTGTAAGCACATCTTCAAGTTCGCTCATAAGACTTGTGGTTGTTACGATTGCAACATCAACCTCATGATTTTCAAGGAATGCTTCAAATTCTTTGGCATCTTGCACTTTGACATTGTACTTCTTGTCGCCGTGTAAAAGTCCAGCATCCTTGCCAATTTTGTTTGGGTCAATGTCGAAAGCACCAATAAGTTTAATTCCTTTCTCAAGTGCGTAACGCATTGTGTACTTGCTCATCTTGCCGCATCCATATTGTACCATTGTGATTTTATTCATATATTTATCTCCTTTTATAAGTTAAGTATATATTTTTTCTCCAAAAATTCAAAACAAAATACATCAGTTATCGTTATGAAAATGATTATATATAGTTTGTGCAAGAGCCATGTGTATTCCTTTAACTATAATTAGTTCATCGATTGACGCATTTTTTATATTGTCAATATTTTCAAATGCGTCAAGCAGTGCTTGTTTTTTCTTGTCTCCAAGTCCTTTGATATCGTCAAGAGCACTATGAGTTTGCTTTTGCGTTCTTAACTCTCTATGGAAGGTGATTGCAAAACGGTGTGCCTCATCTCGAATGCGTTGCAGTAAGCGTAACTCCGCACTTGCAGGTTTAAGCAGGGTCGGAATATTTGAGTCAGGTTTAAACACTTCTTCAATACGCTTGGCAAGGCTTATCATATCAATTCCAGTTATGCCACTATTTTGCAAAATTTCATAACAAGAAGAAAGTTGTCCCTTGCCACCGTCTATGATGAGTAAGTCGGGCTTTTCCTTAAAACTTTCGCCGTCCGCATTTTTAAGTCGGGTAAGCCTTCTTGTTAAGGCCTCTTGCAGTGAAGCAAAGTCGTTTGAGCCCTTTACATATTTTATCTTAAATTTTCTATAGTTTTTCTTAGATGGCTCACCATTGATAAATACTACCATGGAGCATACTTTGTTTGTTCCGCTGATATTGGAAATATCGTAACATTCCATACGATGAGGAAAGTTGTTTAAATGTAGTTTTTCTTGTAATAATTTTAGTGCACCAAAAGTGTTGTTATATTTTATTTTTTCTTTCTCAATATGTTTTTCAAGGTAATCGTTTGCATTGTCTTTCGCCATATCTAAAAGTTTTTTATTTATACCATGCGGGTTTGTTATGATGCTTGCTTTCTTTCCTATATAGTCTAGCAGCAACTGCGGATTGTCTATTTCATGACTTAAAACTATTTCATCTGGTACAAGTACATTTTGGTAATATTGAATTAAGAAGTTGAACAAGGTTTCTTTTTCCTCAAGTTCGGCGTCATTATAGGCGTAGTTCATTACACCGAGAATTTTTCCACCGCGTACAACCATGCTTGTTATCACGCCAGAAAGTCCATTTGTTTGATAGGCAAAAATATTTTTATTGACATTCTTTGGAAGGTTTGCGACAATTCTTTGTTTAAGTTTTGAAATCATTTTTAACCTATCGCGATAGATTAGTGCGCTTTCATAATTTTCATTTTGTGAGGCAATTTCCATTTTATTTTTAAGAATTTCTTCAATTTCATCATCATTTCCATTTAAAAAGTTGATTACCTTATCGATTTCCTTTGCATAATCGCTAGGCGAAATTTGTTTGGTGCAAGCCCCGCTGCAAAGTCCAAGGCTATAATTTAAGCATTCTCTTTTCGCCATAGAGGTTGCAGTTATCTTTTGATTGCAAGTGCGAAGTTTGAAGGCTGCGTTAATTGTTTTTATTATTTCTCTTGCATCAAGCCCAGCAAAATATGGGCCAAAGTATTTCGCCCCGTCTTTTTTAACCTTTCGTACTATTTCAAGTTTTGGGTAAGGCTCTTTCATGTTTATTTTTATATATGGAAACTGCTTGCCATCTTTAAGTAGAATGTTATAGAAGGGTTGATACTTTTTTATTAAGTTGCTTTCAAGTGCAAGGGCGTCCATTTCACTCATGGTTATAAAGTATTCAAAATCGTCCACACTGTCCACCATGGCTTGTACCTTGCTTGGCTTAGGGGAATTGCGGAAATATTGGCTTACTCTATTTTTCAACACCTTTGCCTTGCCAACATAAATGACAGTGCCGCTACAATCTTTCATGATGTATACGCCACTTTTGTTGGGAAGTAGTTTAATTTTTTCTTTAATGCGGTTATTCACGATACTATTATACCATATTTACATTAAATTTTAACAAAAAACAGTTTTATATATTAAAAAATTATACAAGTTATTAGAGAATATGTTATAATCAAAATATAGGGAGGATGTAAATGCGGGTTATTTTAATTACAGGTGCAACATCTGGGATTGGATTTGAAACAGCTAAGCTTTTTTCACAGGAGAAAAACACAAAGGTAATAAGCTTGTCTAAGAGTTTAGATAAAATTAAAGAGGTAAAGAATCAGTTGCCAAAGGTAGAATTCTTACAGTGTGATGTGTCAGACTATGACGCTTTGCTAAAGATTGCAGAACGGGTTGAAAAGAAATATTCGAAAGTAGATGTTTTGGTAAACAATGCGGGAAGCATTATTCCAGGCAATATAGAAACTCTTACTGCTGAGGGATGGGATGAAGTAATAAAGTCAAACTTTTCAAGTTATTTTTATGTTTCAAAGGCTTTTTTGCCATTACTAAAAAAAGGAACAAATGCAAACATTGTGTGTATTTCTTCAATATCTGCTACGGCTGGCGGAAGCTCAATTGCCTATTCTTGCGCAAAAGCAGGTGTAAATATGATTGCTCAAACGCTTTCAAAAGATTTAGCTAAATATAATATACGAGTAAATATAATTTCGCCAGGAATGGTTAACACGGGTTTTCACATACACAATAATGTTATGAATGAACAGCAGTATAAAGACATGTTAGAAAAGCAAAGCGTAGATTACCCTTTTGGAATAGGGGCACCAATAGACATAGCAAATGCAATAGCATATCTTTCAAGTGAAAAGGCAGGATGGATAACAGGAGCTGATTTAGTTATAGATGGAGGAAAACTTGCAAGTAGATAGTCTAACAAGTTAAGAAATAAAAAATGAACTCAAATTTTATGAGTTCATTTTTTCAACATTTTAATTCGGTTATTTGTTTTTTATAATTTCCGCGCACTCTTCTTTGCTTAGGTTGTATTGTTCGCCCTTTGTCATATCTTTAAGTGAATAGGTGCCAGAGGCAACCTCATTTTCTCCCACAACAAGAATGTAAGGAATTTTCTTTTTATCTGCCTCCCTTAGTTTTGCTTTGAAAGAGCGGGTGTCATAGTTTACTTCACAAACTATATCTTGGCTTTTGAAATAGGTGCTAAGTTCAAGGCAGTGTGTTATTGTGTCACCAAGAGGAATAATTTCAAGTTCGGTGATATTAAGATTGCTTTCACCAAGCATATTGTGACTATCTAATTGATCGAAAAGTCGTGTAAGACCAATACTCATTCCAACGCCTGGAAGTTTTTTGTCGGTATAGTACTCGGCAAGGTTGTCATATCGGCCGCCTGCACAGATAGCACCAAATTCAGGGTGTCCATTCATATATGTTTCAAAGATTGTGCCGGTGTAATAGTTTTGACCGCGAATGATACCTAGGTTGAGTACAGCATTGGTAATGCCGAAGGCTTTAATGTAACCAAAGAGTTCCTTAAGTTCGCTTACGCCTTTGTTATAGGTCTCATTGTTTGCAAGGACTGATACTTTGTTTAAAATGAAATCGCTTTCGCCGCACAAACTGCAAACTTCAATCAATGTATTGATAGCGTTTTCATTTAAACCATATTCTTTCAACCAGTCTTTTGCTGTATCTTTTCCAATCTTAGGAAGTTTGTCAAGTACCGTTAAGACATCCATTGTTAAGTCTTTATAGCCTAAGTTCTCAACAAGTCCAAACAAAATGTTCCTATTTGATACATTTATTGTGACATCAAAGTTGAGTTCGTTAAACACTTCATAGATAAGGTTTACACATTCCGCGTCTGCAACAATTGGAAGTTGTTCATTGCCGATAATATCAGCGTCACATTGATAGAATTCTCTAAATCGCCCTTTTTGTGCCTTTTCTCCGCGGTACACTTTACCTATTTGATATCTTTTAAATGGGAAGGTGAGTTTATCATAATTCATTGCAACAAAGCGTGCAAGTGGCACGGTGAGGTCATATCTCATTGCAACCTCTGTGTCACCTTTATAGAAGTGATATATTTCTTTATCAATTTCTCCACCTGATTTTGCAAGTAGAACATTTGCAAGTTCCAACACTGGGGTATCGAGAGGGGAGAAACAATTTCTAGAAAATACTTTTTGTATTTTATCACGCATATTGTCAAAGATAATCTGCTTTTCTGGCATTAGTTCCATAAAACCCGACAATTTTCGAGGCGTGATTTTATTGTTATTTTGCATATTTGCTCCTTATATTTTAATATCTTATTTTAAATGAAAAATCCTGCCATGTCAAGCAATTAAGGGTGTGACAAGGCTAGTTTATCCACATTTCAGTTATCCACATTTCCACAAATAAATATTTATACATTTGCGTTTATTTTTATGCAAAATGTTGAATATTGGTGCATATGTGGACAAAAACACCGAAGTTATCCACATTTCCACACCTAAAATTTGTAATATGGCAAGAATTAGGTGTTTTTTAGCTTTTTGTTTTTTATTTAATGTGGATTTATTTATTTGCATTTAAACTTTTTGCAAAAAGTCTATTTGGTTATTCCAATTTGTTAAACAAATTTGCCATGTTTATTTGTTTAAAATGAATAAATTTACATTTATAAATTTTGTATATCTTTTATATCTTTTAAAAATTTCGTCTGCTCTTTTTCTGCTATGAAAAAGAGTTTATGTAGTGCCCTTGTTGAAGAAACATATAATATATTCTTATCTAGGCTGTTTCTATAGTTATCCTTATCGGCATATGGAATGATAACACAGTCAAACTCAATACCTTTCGCGGTGGCACATGTGGTAAGAAGCACTTTATTATTATAGTCCTCAGGTTCGACTAGTTCTTTAAAATCTATTTTACCTTTAAGTTTTGTGGCAAGTTTGTCGAGTTCGCTTTGGCATTTACATATAATTGCGATATGTGCGAAATCCTTACATTCGTTTTCTATTATCTTTTGAATTGCTGCTGCAACATCTTCGGTGGCATAAAGCCTTGGCTCCTGTCCACTTCTATTAACATATTCTACGCCTTGCAAGCCAATCATATCATGTGCAAACTTAGCAATCTCCTTTGTTGAGCGGTAAGTCTTTTTCAGTTCTAAAAGTTTGGTGCCTAAAAAGTCAGACATTTCTTGCAGGTAGTCAGGAGAAAGTGTTTTCTCTATGCACTGATTGATATCGCCAAGTACTATGCTAGGGCAGTTCCACATTTTTTTGAAGATAAACAAATCTACTGGCGAAAAATCTTGCATTTCATCAATAATCAAATATTTCGCACTAAAATCATGGCTTAATCCATAAATATAGTTTTTAATTATAAGAAGGGCCCCTTTGTCCATATAGCACACTGTTTCATCATTGGTGGTTTTTAAACCCATTCTAGTGACAAAAATCTCAAAAATTTTAAAAATATCTTTAATTGGAAGGAAATTGTAGAGAAGCGATTTAAATCTTTCCTTAAGCCCGCGATTTTGTTCTTTATTATAATGTCGCTTTTTCGTGAAGTACATTGCATATTGCCATGCAATTTTATTGATTCTCTCTGCTATAGTCATATTTTTGAAGGTGGAAAAGAAAAGCTTGCTGGTTGTTTCGGCAGGGAAGATTTCTTCGATCTTTTCTTCGCTATCATCTTCGCTCTTTTTTACACCTACAACAAAGGATAGGGTTTGAGGGGTGAAGGTGTTAAGGAAGTCGCCACGAAGAAATTTAATAAGTTCTCCCATATATTCAAAACTGCTTTTGAAAGAAATTTCATTAAGTTCTTCTTGGGTGGGATTTGATGCAATTCTATCAAGTAGGGCTTCTCTTGACTCTATAGGTTTTCTTAGTTCCATTCGGGCAATTTGCTCATAGGAAGTTTCAACTAAGTTTTCTTCACCGAGCTGTGGGAGTACCTCGCTGATATAACTTGAAAATATGTTGTTAGGCGACATAATAAGGATGTCATTACTCTTTAAAGTGCCACGATGGCTGTAAAGAAGGTAGGCGGCTCTATGCAGGGCTATTGAGGTTTTTCCACTTCCTGCCACGCCTTGCACGAGCAGATTATCAAATTCCTCAGTACGCACAATATAGTTTTGTTCCTTTTGGATGGAAGAAACAATCTGTTTCATTTTGGCAGAGGAGTTTTTACTTAATACCTCTTGGAGAATGTCGTCTTGAATTGTAAGACTGGTATCAAAATATGAAAGCAAAGTTTCGTTTTCAATTTTGAATTGGCGTTTTAATGTAATTTCTCCCTTAAAGGTGCTTTTGCCCACCTTATAAGATGCTGCCCCAAGTTCATAATCATAATACATAGAAGAAATAGGTGCGCGCCAGTCATATACGATAATATTGTCCTTATCCATAAGATTTGAGAGACCTATGTATATCTTTTCAGTTTTGCCCTTTGTAAGAAAGTCAATTCTAGAAAAATATGGGCTTTTCTTTTGTGCTTGCAGTCCTTTTAATCGATTTCGTAGGTCGACACTGAGTTCTTCCATTTGGTTGAGAAGGGCATAGTGGTTGGAAAGGTCATCGGCATTTGAAGTAGGGTCATCGGCATGACCTCTGGTGATTTCATAAAAGTTGTCGGCAAGGTCCTTTTTTGCCATAACAAATTCTTCGTCCACCTCATTTATCTTTTTTCTAGTCCTGTTTATATCATTGTTTAGTATCTCAATGGTACTATTGAAGTACTTTTGCTCTTCCTTATCCATCTTGCCCTCCCTAAAAATTTCGAGCATATTATACCATAATTTAACAAAAAAAGCAATAAAAAAGAAAAAAGGATGTGAGATTACATCCCTTTTATTTTATTCTTCTGCTAAGGTACCTTCTTCAGCAAGTTCTTCAGTTGGTTCCTCTGGCTCTTTTTCAGTGAGGGCAACGGCAACTATTTTTGCATCCTCCCTAAGTTTCATGATACGCACGCCCTGACTTACTCTTGAAAGTTTGCTGATTTGTTCAAGTGGTGTTCTAATAATAATTCCGTTATCTGCTATAAGCATGATATCGCAGTTATCTACCACTTGTTTTAATGCAATAAGCTTACCAGTTTTTTCATTGAATACGCCGGCCTTAACACCCATACCGCCACGAGACTGGAGTCTATAGTCATCTACGCTACTACGCTTGCCATAGCCATGTTCGGTTATTGTTATCATTTCGCTATTTGGTTTTATTACGCTCATGTCTACAATATAGTCATCACCGGTGAGTTTCATACTTCTTACGCCTTGGCTATCTCTGCCGACAGAGCGAACATCTGCTTCAGCAAATCTTATACATTTGCCGTCATGACTTGCCACTAAGATTTCATCTTCGCCACTTGAAACTTCAACACCGATAAGTGCGTCGCCTTCAACAAGTTTGATTGCAATTTTCCCTACCTTTCTTATAGAAGCAAATTCATTAAGGATTGTTTTCTTAATAAGACCATATTTTGTTGCCATGATAAGATTTCCGGTGCTGTTTTCTTCAAGAGGAATAATGGTGGTTACTTTTTCGTCAGGGGAGAGTTGTAGCAAGTTGATAATTGCACGGCCTTTTGCAGTTCTCTGTGCTTCTGGCACTTCATAGGCCTTTATGCTGTATACCTTTCCCATGTTGGTGAAGAATAGAAGGTCGTTGTGGGTGCAAGTGATAAACATACGTTCTACAAAGTCCTCATCCTTGGTTTTGTGTGCAGTGACGCCAACTCCACCACGGTTTTGTGATTTGTATTCGCTTGTAGACATACGCTTGATATAGCCTTCATGTGTCATAGAAATTACAACATTTTCTTTTTCAATAAGATCAGCAATATCAATTCCGCCTGCCTCTAGGCTGATTTCAGTCTTTCTTGCGTCACCATATTGATTTTTGATTTCTTCAAAGTTGTCACGAAGGATTTTAAGCACTCTTTCAGGTTTTGCAAGAATGTCTTTATAATCGGCGATTAATGCGTCAAGTTCGCGTAATTCTTCATTGAGTTTTTCTACTTCCAAACTTGTAAGTTTTGAAAGTTTCATCTCTAAGATTGCATTTACTTGTATTTCGTCAAGTTCAAAGCTTTCCATAAGTTTACTTGCCGCATCTTGTTTGTCCTCGGATGCTTTAATAATTCTAATAACCTCGTCAATATTTGCAAGTGCAATAACAAGGCCTTTTACAATATGTTCACGCTCTTCTGCTTTCTTAAGGTCGAATTGAGTTTTTCTAACAAGTACCTCTTTCTGATGTTCAAGATAGTAGTAAAGCATTTCTTTAAGGTTGAGAATGCGTGGTTGATTATTTACAAGTGCAAGGAAGATAATTCCGCTTCCTTTTTGAAGAAGGGTGTGTTTATAAAGAGAGTTAAGCACCACTTGTGCGTTAGCGTCCTTTTTGATATCTACAACAATACGCATACCTTCGCGGTCACTTTCCTCGCGAATATCGCTTATGCCGTCAAGTTTCTTATTCTTTACAAGGTCTGCCATTTGCACAATGAATTGTGCTTTATTTACCATATAAGGAAGTTCGGTGATGACAATGCGAGTTCTGCCGTTATTAAGTTCTTCAATTTCAGCTTTACCGCGTACAACAATTCCGCCTCGGCCAGTTTTATATGCGTGTTTTACAGCACTTCTTCCCATGATAATTCCGCCAGTAGGAAAGTCGGGTGCTGGAATGTATTTGATAAGTTCGTCAATATCAATATCTGGATTGTCTATAAGGGCTTGTAAGCCATTTAAAACCTCTTTTAAGTTGTGAGGAGGAATATTAGTCGCCATACCAACTGCAATTCCGTCTGCACCATTTATAAGCAGATTAGGTATCTTTGCTGGCAGTACCACTGGCTGCATGAGTGTATTATCAAAGTTTGGATAAAAGTCTACAGTTTCCTTGTCTATATCTTCAAGCATAAGGGCGGCGATTTTACTTAGGCGCGCCTCGGTGTAACGCTGAGCAGCAGGAGGGTCACCGTCGACAGAGCCAAAGTTTCCCTGTCCGTCTACAAGAGGATAGCGAATGGAGAAGTCCTGTGCAAGTCTTACCATAGCATCATAAACAGAACTGTCACCATGAGGGTGATACTTACCCATAACTTCGCCGACAATTCTTGCACTCTTTTTGGTTGGCTTGTCGTAGAAGTTGTTCATTTCACCCATACTGAAAAGAATTCTTCTGTGTACTGGCTTTAAGCCATCTCGTACATCAGGTATGGCACGAGATACGTTCACCGCCATGGCATAGGAGATAAAGGAATGTTTAAGTTCCTGTGAAGTGTCTCTTTTTTCAATTTTTTCATCTTTGAATAATTCACTCAAAGGCTTTTTGTTTTCAAATTTTTCCATTTTTATCTCCTTATTTTATACTTTCGTGATAAATAATTTCTTTATTGTGGGCTTTGGCATATCCAATTTCTTGTTTTGTACTTTCGCCTATATGGCCGCTAATGTTGACTACATAAATTGCATCTGAAATATCAATTTTTTTATAATGTATAACACCAATTTGTTTTTTCTCTTCCTCGGTGATATTTTTAAGCCCATATACGCATTGAATAACGCAGTAATTTTTCTTTGTTTCAAGTTCGGCGGCTATTTTAATCATTTCCTTTTCAAAACGCATGCTACCGCACATGGTTACTACTTTCATATTCTCTCCTATATATCCAAATCGGTAACAAGCGTTGCGTTTGCTTCAATGAATTGACGACGAAGTTCCGGATCTTCACCCATAAGTTCGTTAAACATCTTTTCGGCTTCGATTGCATCATCCATAGTGATTTGAACAAGTATACGGTGTTCTGGGTTCATGGTTGTTTCCCAAAGTTGAGTAGCGTTCATTTCACCAAGACCTTTATATCGTTGTTGGTCGCAACCCTTGCGTCCATTTTCAGCATAGAAGGCTTCAAGTTCGTCATCGGAATAGAAATAGTATTCTTGTTTATTTTTTGTCACTTTATAAAGAGGTGGTTTTGCAGCGTATACATGGCCTTGCTCAATAAGAGGTCTCATAAAGCGGAAGAAGAAGGTGAGAAGGAGTATTCTTATATGTGCGCCGTCGACATCAGCATCGGTCATACAAATAATCTTGTCATAGCGAAGTTTTTCAATATTAAACTCACTTCCAATTCCAGCACCAAACGCGGTGGCCATAGCTTTAATTTCTGCATTTTCTAAGATACGGTTAAGGCGTGCTTTTTCAACATTGAGAATTTTACCTCTAAGTGGAAGTATTGCTTGGAAACGCCTATCTCTTCCAGTTTTCGCAGTACCTCCCGCAGAATCTCCCTCAACAAGGTAGATTTCACAGAATCGTCTGTCTTTTTCACTACAGTCGGCAAGTTTGCCAGGAAGGGTGGTGCTTTCAAGCACGCTCTTTCTTCTTGTAAGTTCTCTCGCGTTTCGTGCTGCATCCCTTGCACGCTGAGCGGTAATGCTTTTCATAATAAGGTTGCGTGCCTCGGTCGGATGACGGTCAAGATAGTCGCCAAATTCTTCCTGCATGGCCTTGTAAACAATGGTACGCATTTCACTATTGCCAAGTTTTGTTTTTGTCTGTCCTTCAAATTGAGGATTGCGGAGTTTTACACTGATTACAGCGGTTAAACCTTCACGGCAGTCATCACCAGAAAGTTTTTCATTTTCTTTTATAATCTTGTTAGCAATGGCGTAATCATTAATCACTTTGGTAAGTGCGGCTTTAAATCCTTCAAGATGTGTGCCGCCTTCCTCAGTGTTAATGTTGTTAGCATAAGCATTGATAATTTCGTTGTAACCTTCGTTGTATTGGAAAGCAACTTCTATCTCATTTTCAATGTCGCCTTTTGCGTTTCTATTAAATTTATTAAAGTAAACAGGGTAAGGAAGCAGAGTTTCGCGATTTTTATTGAGATAGTCCACAAACTCTACAATTCCGCCTTTAAATTCAAAAACCTCTTTACGCTCTTGTCCAACACGCTTGTCCTCTAGTGAAATTACAAGTCCTTTATTAAGGAAGGCTATCTCTCTAAAGCGGTTTTTCATAGTGTCAAAGTTGAATACTACTGTCTCAAAAATTTCAGGGTCTGGAGAGAAGGTGACTGTGGTGCCGCGTCTATCAGTTTTTTCTACCACTTTAAGAGGGTAAAGTGCTTTTCCACGGCTAAACTCTATTTGATAATGTTCTCCATTTTGATATACATCACAAGTCATGTGAGAGGAAAGTGCGTTAACGCAGGATACGCCCACGCCGTGAAGTCCGCCAGATATCTTATAACCTTCACCGCCAAATTTACCACCAGCGTGAAGTTTGGTAAGCACTACTTCCACCGCACTCTTCCCTTCCTTAGGAATAATGCCGGTAGGGATACCACGCCCGTTATCACTAACGCTGCAAGAGCCATCCCAGTTGATTGTTACATCTATTTGCGTACAATAGCCAGCAAGTGCCTCGTCAATAGAGTTGTCCACAACCTCGGTTACAAGGTGGTGAAGACCATGTTCATCGGTTGAGCCAATGTACATACCAGGTCTTTTACGCACGGGTTCAAGTCCTTCAAGCACCTGAATATCCCCAGCATCATATTTTTTGCTTTTGCTAAGTTCAAGCTCCTCAGCGGTTTTATCTTCCATAATTACCTTCCTATATATTTATATATATAATATTATATAATATAATATAGAAAAAAACAAGTATTTTTAAACCTTCTTTTGTAATTTGTTGACAAGTTTTCCTTGTGTATGTTAGTATAGTCCTGAAAAAAGGGGAGAAATATGAAAAAACAGCCGGAAACTATGGAAAATCAAGAGAAAAACAACATTCCTGCAAAAGTGAATGAAAATGATAATTTACAAACGCTACAAGCCCCAGAAAATAAGGAAAGTAGCAAGAAAAAGAAAGAAATTTGGAGAGCGGTAAAATTTGTACTTTTCTCATTATCTGCTGGTGCAATACAAATTATTTCTTCGCTGTTGTTGAAGCTTGTGCTGCTTGATTATATAATTCCTGCGGATTCTACAATATTTTTTATCACTGAGCAAGCCACCTCAACTTTTATTGCGGACACGGTGGGGCTTGCCCTTTCTGTGATTTGGAATTTCACATTTAATAGGAAATTTACTTTCAAATCCGCAAACAATGTACCAATTGCAATGCTTCTCGCCTTCCTATTCTATGTTCCTTTCTATCCATTCCAAGTTTGGTATATTGCTACAATAGAAAATGCTTTAAAGACAAGTATAGGTGGTGACTTTGCATTTATAATCGGGCTTGTGACTTGTATGATAATTAATTTCATATTAGAATTCTTGTGGCAAACGTTTGTGGTATTTAGAAAGAGTATTGACAGCAACGAGAAAAAAGAAGTAAAAGCAAAAACAGTGAAAAAGAAGAAGGATTAATCCTTCTTTTTTCTTTTATCAATAAAGGAAAAATTTGTATTTTTTAGTTTAACCCAGTAGGTTTTGTCTTCAATCTCCAGTGTACCTTTGTAGAAAAACTTTGCATTTTTTGCTTGTGTTGAGCCTCGCTCTTGATAGGTAATATCATAGAAGTTGTAGCCTAAAAGGTTTAAAAGAGGGTTGATATAATAAAGGGAGTTATTAATATATACTATTCCTATCATGATGATTATAAGCACATACATGGCGTAACCACTTATATAGTTAAGGTCGAGGGGAATAGCAAAAAACACAAATAATGAAAAGTAGCCTAAAAAATGCTTGTCGGTGATGTTTTGTTTTTTTAGTATAACAATTTCTTTGGGAGGCTCTTTGTTTAAATGAATGTTCCAGTAAAGCCCCAATATACCAAGTATAATCAAAAGTAGGAGAGTAATTAAATTCATTGTATTAAGCACATTCCAAGACATATTGTCATTTATTATATCAATTAGCACCTTGACAAATATAAGAAAATACATGGGTACAAAGGCACTAAGGTAGAGTAAAATATTTTTAATCGCTTTCATACCAGTATTTTTGGCTAAAATAGGTGGATTTAAACAAATAAAAATTTTTGAAAAACTTTTGTTTTTGTCTTGACATTTAAGATTTTACAGCATATACTATTAAAGCATGATGACGCGGGGTAGAGCAGCTCGGAAGCTCGTCGGGCTCATAACCCGAAGGTCGTTGGTTCAAATCCAACCCCCGCAACCAAGCAAAAATTCAGGCTTTAAGGCCTGAATTTTTTATTCAAAATATATACGACATATCCGTCTGTTTTTTGACTTTTGCCACCAAGCGAAAACGCGCTGTCACTAGCAGTTATGGCAACGCTTCAAGAAGTTAAATAAAATAAAAAAGAGTGATAATTCACTCTTTTTTTAAATCATGACATAAATGGACATTGCAAAGCCGATAATGGCCAAAATTCGTGCTGTACGGGCAATATATGGCATAACCTTGTTAGGCTTGAGGAATGAGGTGAACACAAGCTCAAACAGTGTTAATGCGGCAGAGAGAAGGTAAATTATTGCAGTGCCAAGACTTATTTGAGAGATGAGTAGTACAACTGCTTGTCCAAGTAGCAAGCCCGCCATAGCTAAGTTTATAATTAACATGATTATTTGAGGAGGGGTAAGTTTTTTGAATAAAAGTACGATGCAGGAAATTCCAAGCCCGAGAAGTAAACCCATCAAAAGTCCAAAGATATTGAATGGAGCAATTACAATCCCTGCTATAGCCAGCAAAAGAAGTGAAACAGCATTGCTTATTCCAAGAAAGAGTGTGCTGCCAAGGGTTGCTTGCGAGTTTACACATTTAAAGGCTTCTAGGGCGATTATAACGGCAAGGGCAAGGGTGATGAACAAGGTGTAGCCACCGAATGAAGATGCGAGATTTGCACTTATTAAAGCGAGAAATAGACAGGCGGTAGGTGCAAGTGTTTTAAATGTGAAATGCAAAATGCTTGTGGAGGGATTAAACGCCACATAAAGTCCACCTAGTATTAAGGTTACACCTAACATGCAAAAAAAGGTTATAAGTAATAACATAATTATATTTTAACCTAAATTCATAAAATATCAAAATAAAAAAGATAGGTTTTACTATCTTTTTAATTGTTAATTGTTTGTTGCCAGTGCGTCAAGCTGTGATTGATGTTTTTTAAAGAAATCTTCTTTTTCTTTTAGCTGAGTAAATTTATGATTTTCTGGGTTTGAAATAAAGAAATATATATCTTCAAAAATATAATCCCAGTTGTAAAGATTTTCATTCAATGCCATATACTCGCGTACCTTTTCTGTACCAACAGGTGCGATAGGATGAAGGAGAATATTTGCCACCTTAATCATTTCGCAGGTATTTGCAATTAGGTTTGCTTTCTTTTCAAGAGTGTCAGCAGTGTTTACTTCCTTTACCCAGTATTTATTAATATTTCTTACAAACACATCCAGCACATTTATTACTTGATGGAACTTTTTATCATACATAAAGCGTTCATAGTCAAGTATTGTTTTCTTGCACTGAGACTTTATATCTTCACTGATTTCGCAGTGTGGAAGTTTTCCGTCAAATTCTTTTTGAAGTGAGTAGAACACCGTTCTAAGAATTCGATTGTATACATTTGTAAGAAGGTTGCCTTCTTTAAGGACTGGGTCAAGGGTATCATTATCAGCGTCTGGGTCAAAGCATTTTGGAGAGAAACTGATATTGTTATTTCCAAGGTTCATACCAAGCACATGCATACGGAATTGGTCAGGGGTGTAGTGATTAAGTAGTTCCCTTGCAGTAGGTGGTTTCATTTTGCCAGAAGAACTTGCTTTTGAGTTCATATAAAGAAGCGATTTAATAGGCACAATTTTGGTTGTTTGAAGCGCCCCTTCTGGTGCTGGGTAAATCGCGTTTTTGCCTTGGCAGGAGAGCCAGATGGCCTGCTGCGCTGGGCCGTAGAAATACATATTGTCTTCGCCAATAAACTGGTAGACTTCCGCGTCACGGCAGCACCAATATTTTTTCCATTCATCTTCGTTTGCACCTATCTTTTTAAGGTAGGTTTTGCAGAAAGATATAGGTGCCCAAAGGCTTTCTGGCCATACATAGAAGGTTCGCCCAGAAAGATTATCAAGGATAGGACAAGGTACACCCCATTCAAGATCACCGGTAAGGCGGAATGGAGTTAGTGTTTTTCCAGTTCTATAGCGCACGCCGTTTGCGGAAAGAATTTCGCAGGCATTTTCACGGTCAGTAAGTTTATCAAACACCATAGTGAAACTTGGTGCGGTCTCTTTGCCCATAATTTCATATTTAGGAAGGTTTAACTCCTTAATTTTGTTTTCATATTCGCGTTTTACATAGATTTCTGGCTTTTTAAAGAATTCCTTGATTTCCTTAATCATAAATTGAGCAGAGTCGCTTTTCTTGGAAAGGTCATCAATCCATTCATTTAAAATGTCAAGGCAGTCCTCTAAGTTAAAATACCAGTTTTCTACCTTTTTTAGTACTGGTTTTTCACCACTTAATGTGCTGACTGGGTCAATAAGGTCTTGTGGAAGATATTGATGACCAAAGTCACATTCGTCAGCATACCCCTTTTCACTTTGGCAGCCGTCAATAGGGCATTTGCCGATAACCTGTCTGCCATTTAAAAATTGTCCACATTTCTCGTCATAGAATTGCCAAGACGCCTGTTTTGAAAGTTTTCCCGCTTTATAAAGGTTGTTTATAAAGGTTTGACTTTCCTTTTCATGAATATCTTTACTTTCGCCGATAGCGGATGCACCAAAATAATTGAAAGCAACATTATATTGTTTAAAGGTGCCCTCTTGGTCGTTATGGTTTCTAGTAACAAAATCGGCAATAGTATTGTCAGTAATTTCTCCACTTGCTTTAAGCTTACGGAAAGATTCCACGGCAGGGGAGCCATAGCAGTCTGTTCCAGAAACAAAAATGACATTTTCTTTTCCGATTCTATCACGCATAAAGCGGGCGAAAGTGTCCGCCCTTACCATAAGCGCAAGATGACCAAAATGGAGGGATTTATTGCCGTAAGGCATTCCGCCAGTGATTACTGCTTTTTTAGGGAAGTTTGGTCTTGGTCTTTCAAAATTCATAATATCTCCTTATTCTGCTTTCTTTAAGAAAGTGAGTTTGTTTTTAATTCTAGATAAAGCATTGTCAATACTTTTTTTGCTGTAGCCTCCAATGTCGGAGATTTCGTTATAACTATATCCCTTTAGATAAAGAGCAAGTATTTTTATTTCCATTGTGGAAAGAGATTGTTTTATCTTTTTCTTCAGTTCCGTCATATTTTCGTTGGCAAGAATTGTGTCATCAGGGGAGGGTAATTGCGAAGGTAAGATTATTTCACTTTTATCGGCATCATCTTCGTTATCCTCAAGTTCATATATGGGAAGGGCGGAGGAAAGCAACATATTTTTTTGGGAACTAGCTTTTCTAATTGCGGTTTGAATTTGATGTTTTATACAAATAGTCGCAAAAGTTTTAAAGGAGGCTTTTTCTTTGCTAAAACTTAGGATTGCTTTATACAAACCAATCATTCCTTCTTGTACAATATCTTCCATGTCACCACCAACAAGAAAATAACTTCTTGCAAGCATATTCACGGTGCTTTTGTATTTGGTCAAAAGTTCATTCATTGCTTCTTCATCACCATCTTTGGCTTTAAGCGCAAGAATTTCATCTGTCATGTGCTACTCCTTTTTGTCATTTTCTCGTTGTCTAAGTATTTCAAAAATTACAACTCCGCATGCTACACTTGCGTTAAGTGAATTAACATTCCCTTTAAGTGGCAGGGTAATAATGCCATCACAATAGGTGCGAATGGATTGTTTTACGCCATTTCCTTCACTACCTACTATAACTGCGATAGGCAGGTTTAAATTTTTATTATATATATTTTCGCCGCCAGTTTCTGCAACAAAAACCCAAACATTGTTTTCCTTCAGTGTGTCAATCGCTTCTTTAAGATTTGTCACTTTGGCTATAAGCATATTTGAGATTGCACCTGTGCTTGTGCGAATTACAGTTTCATTCACTTGGCAGGCACGGTTTTTAGGGATGATAATTCCGTGCACACCGGCACATTCACAGGAACGAATAATTGCACCAAAATTGTGTGGGTCTTCAATTCCATCAAGAAGAACAATAAATGGCATTTCATTTTTGTCCTCTGCCTTTTTTAATATGTCTTCTACTTCTGCATATTTGAAATCCACCGCTTCTGCTATGTAGCCTTGGTGATGCTGGGTTTGACTTTTCTTATCAAGAATAAACTTAGGTACGAATTCTACTTTTACCTTGTTTTGATATGCGAGGTTGATTATTTCATCTCTGCGATGTTCCAAATTTTTGTCCGCCATAAGTTTATTTATGGTTATACCGTTATTCAAGGCCTCTCTTACGGCATTTTTACCTTCTATTAACATACTGCTTCCTTTTAATTACTTATTGATAGTGTAAGTATCTCTTCAAGTCGTTTTGTATTGTCACTTAAATAAAGATATCCCACAAGTGCTTCAAACATAGTAGCATAAGTATAATCTGCATTACTAGCATTTTTGGCATGATGTTTTGGCTTTGCATTCCTTGCCCTTTTAACTATATCGAGTTCTTCTTGAGTAAGAATATGCATAATGCCCTCCATAACCTTGGACTGATGCTCGGCTTTACAGTATTTAGATGCTTGTGAGTGATAATTGTTCATCTTTCCGTCATGAGAAGCAAGCACCTGTTCTCGTACAAACTCAGTATGCACGCTGTCACCTATAAATGCAAGCGAAAGTAGGTTGGAGGACAAAAGTTTGTTTAATAGTTCCTGTTTTTTCATATTTACCTACACATTAAAACGGAAAAGTACGACATCGCCATCTTGAAGGACATATTCTTTTCCTTCAATTCGCACTTTACCTTTTTCTTTAGCCTTCACGAAACTGCCGGCTTCTATAAGGTCGTCATAGGACACAATTTCGGCTTTAATAAAGCCTTTTTCAAAGTCGCTGTGTATCTTACCTGCGGCTTGTGGTGCTTTTGTACCTTTTTTGATTGTCCATGCACGAACCTCTTTTTCGCCAGCAGTGAGGTAACTCATAAGTCCAAGCATATCATAACTTGTGGAAACAAGTTTTTCAAGACCGCTTTCCTTGATGCCGAGTTCTTCTTTAAAAAGTTGACGCTCATCAGGGGATAGGGAAGTGAGTTCCTCTTCAATTTCTGCACAAAGTGAAATAATTTTTGCATTTTCTTTTAGGGCATATTCTTTTACTTTTCTTTCGTAATCATTGCCACTTGCAATGTCGTTTTCACCGATGTTTGCAACATATATTACAGGTTTTGCCGTCAAAAGTTGAAGTGATTTTATGTATTCCCACTCTTCCTCATCAAAGTCCATAGTGCGAACAAGTTGGTTGTTTTCAAGTCCTTCCTTAATTCTGCCAAGTATGTTTACTCCTGCAATAAGGCTTTTATCACCAGTTTTGATAAGTTTTCCGTCTTTTTCATATTTTTTTGTGACGGATTCAAGATCTGCAAGTACGAGTTCAAGATTGATAATCTCAATATCGCGGATAGGGTCTACGCTACCACTTACATGGATGATGTTTGGATTGTCAAAGCATCGTACCACATGTACGATAGCGTCTACTTCACGAATATGGCTTAGGAATTTATTTCCTAAGCCTTCTCCGTGACTTGCACCAGCAACTAAACCTGCGATGTCCACAAATTCTATGGATGCAGGTGTAATTTTTTGCGTATTGTATAACTTGCCTAAAATTTCCAAACGAGGGTCTGGGACATCCACAATTCCTACATTTGGCTCGATAGTGCAGAAAGGGTAATTTGCACTCTCTGCTCCCGCTTCGGTAATTGCATTAAAGAGGGTGCTTTTCCCAACATTAGGCAATCCCACTACTCCTATTTTCATATTATATTCCTTTTAATCTTCTCTTTCCGCAGGTCCTTTAAGTTTAAATGGATTTCTAGATTTGTCAGACTTGACCTCTTCTTCGGCGAGTTTTGCCGGCTCTTCTTTAGTTTCAGCGGCTTTTTCTTTTGTAGCCTCAGTAAAGGTTGCTGCATTTTTAGCAATTGTTTTTGCGCTAGTGGTGTGGCTTGTCACGCGTTTAAAACCTGCCATATTAGCCACCATTTCAGCTATATCCTTGTCGTCTAATTCTTGTTCACTTTTCACTTGTTCTACAGTCTTTTCAACCCATTTTTCAAGATTAAAACCTTTTGCAGTAAAATCAGGGGCATCAAAAGGAGTTGCCTCTCCGACAGGGAAACTCTTTATATATTCAGACAATGCGGTGATTCTTTCTTTGCCAGTGTCATCAGGCATTGCCATGATTTCAACTAGTTTCTCAATTCCTTCTTTGCGTAGCTCTGTTCGAGAATCATGTTTTTCTTCTTGTTTATGGAAACTCTTACTTGATCTACTCTCTTTTGCCGTTATATCATCCTCAACACTTTTTCCTTGTTTTAGTTCTTGGATTTTGCCAATTTCTTGTGTGTCTGTGATGTTATTTTGCTTTTTAAGTGCTTGTACTGCTGTATCTGTCAGCACCTTTGTCTGATCCTTTCCAACCTTACTTTCGATGGTAAGCAGTTCTTGTTCGGCTTGTTTATCAATACCAAGCTTTATGTCTTTTTGGTCTTTTACAAGTCCTTCTTTGACTGCATCGGCGATTGTTTTACCATCCACATTATCGCGTTTTTCTTGCCCAACAACGTCTTCTACTGCCTTTTTCAAATCGCTAAAAGATTCAGGATTTTTTGCATTGATTTTTTCTAGTTCTTCTTCGGTCAAGCGGCTCATCGTTTTTTGAGTGGACTCATAATTTTCCACTTGTTGTTGTACTTCCATTGCTTTTCTTTGTTTACCTTGATCGGTGGTGTCTGCTTCTGACATGCCATTTGCCTGCAAAATGTAATGAGCTTTGATGGCTGGTATCAGTGTGCCATCCAATGCCATTGCAGCCATGAATGTGCCGAGTTCGGGTATATCTGCTGAGTATAGAAGAGCAAGTTGTTTTCTTTGTTTTTCAGAAAACATTTTTAAGTTATCACTTTTCATGAAAGAATCAAGCACTTCTGGAGCTACACTTGCTTTAGCAGCAGAAGGGATGTTGTTTACACGCTTCTCCAATTCATCAAGATTAATAGATTCGGCTATTGCTTTTTCAATCTTTGAGTCAATTTCATTAAATTCTGCTTCAATATCCACATTGTCTTCAACTGTAGGTAGGTGACGAAGAGCATATAGCATGTCTACCTTTTCTTTTTCTACAGATCTAGAGTGTAGTGCTTCTAAAGAATCGGCGGAGTTGTCAAGTGGGGTTACAACCTCGGCTTTTAGTCCATCTGTCAAAACGGCTTCTCCAAGTGTTCTAAGTCCAATTTTTGTTGTAAGCAATTCACGCTGTTCTTTTAGCAAACCTCCCAATGAATTTGGGGTGGTGTCACTTGTATCAACAGTTATAATGCTATCAGTAATTGTTTTTGCAAAGTCAGTGTGTCCAAAAGTCCATGCTTCAATTTCTTTATGGATTTGCATATCGTCTGTTGAATTTGCAACTATATAGGATAATGCGGCCTCACCCACTTTTGTAGGGGAGCCAAAGTCTGAAGAATTCTTAGCATCAATTTCTTTCATCGTTTCAGCATAATCGCGTGTTTTTTGATGGTCTTTTGTCCTATTTGCTGCATTTAAAGTGATAGCATCTACTTGTGTTGACATTTTTGCGATTTCAGTTATTGCCCCAGTTAAAGCTTCATGGCAATCTTCTGGCAAAACAGCGAGGATTTGTTCAGTCGCTGCCTGTGAAAGATGATTTTGGGACATTAAGTGCATAGCAATTGCATACTTGTTTTGCTCCATGGCCTCTTTTCTAGCTTCTGGAGAAAGACTTTTCATATCTTCACAAATCTTTTTAAAGGTGAATTCATTTAGTTGTTTAGCGTTTTCTATCATGTCCATTTGTTTTTTGTGGACATCTTCTTGTTCTTGGTTTAATTTTCGCATAGCGGCAAGGGCTTTTTCTCTCGCTTCTGCCTTCTCTTCGCCAAGGAGATTATTAAGTCCATCTTCAGAAAGGCCATAACGAATTTTAAAAGCATCTATCATTTTTGCTTTTTCATCCCCACTTGCATTGTTTATGAGTTGTAATTCTTCTAAAAATGCTTTTCTTTTAAGTAGGTTGCCGTCACTAATAAAATCTTCATAGTCCTTTCCAAATATTTCATTCCAAAATTTTGCGTCTAGATTTTCTTTTGTGTCTAGAAGATTTCCTTTTGTCATCTCAGCGTTTGCACTGGCAGCACTAAGTTCTTTAGTCTTTTCCCAATGTGCTTCTCTTTCTTTTTCAGACGCTCTTTCTTTTTTCTTTAATGGGTCTATAATGTATTGTTCTATTTTAAGGTAAGGATTTGCAAGTCTGTCAGCATTTACAGCAAGCCAGCCGCCACCAGCAGTTACGGCTACGCCAACACATGCAAAGACTGCTGCAAGGGCGGGGCCAAGCAAAAGACCGACAAGCATGAGTACCATGCCAGCTAGCATCATATTTACACCCCAATCTGGGCTTATTTTTGATTTAACCTTTGACATATCTACACTTTTCATAGGTGTGCTTGCAAAAGGAGTCTCTTCTTGAAGTCGCTCTTTGCCACTTTTTTCTGTTGCGACAGGATCTTCTTTCTTTACAGGTGTAGGGGTGTCTTTTTCTTCGCTGGATTCATCCATGACAGCGCTGGTTTTTTCATTAACTTTGGCGGCAGGGGAGAGTTCATCTCCTTCTTTTACGCTATGTGCTGTATCCCCACTTTCTAATGTGGTAGGTTCAACACTAAAAGTAAAAGTCTTGCCCTTCACCTTTGTTTCGAATTTTCTTTCGTCATCTGAACTTGCCCACTCTGCGTATATTTCGTTTCCTTTGCTGTCCTTGCCAATGACGCTTTTCCCACTTTCTGCGGCAGGGAAGGTAACGCTGTCACCAAAGTATTCTTTGATCTGTGCAACCGCGTCGAGGAATTTTGGATCCACAGCATTTTCACCTTCTGATTTTGGCAGGTCAATGTATGCGTATACAGGTTTTGTCTTTGTGCCTACATTCATTTTAAGGTAAGGGGATTTAACATTGCCATCCTCATCTCTTGTCGTAAATATTGCAAAACTGTGAATAGGTTTTAAGGAGCCGCTATGGAAAGCGTAGACTTGTCCGTTTTTCTCATTTTTTACAAAGTGATAAGCACTTGTGCCAACCTTATTGGGAAGTGAAAGAGTGAAGGAGGAAAAATCTTCCGATATATTATTTTCTCCTGCTGTTTCGGCTTCTTGCTTGGTTGCTTCTAGATAGGTGCCAAGCATAAAAGCAGGCACTTGTTTTGGGGTAATGTTTTCAGTTTTGGAGACCCCCGCAAGTTTAATCTGAGGATTGTCCTTATCAAGCATTCTCTCAAAACATTTTGTACTCATTGTTACATCAATAGCCTGAGGTTTGCCATCAACCTCGTTAGGTGTGTATGAGGATTCATTTCCGTCATAATTAAGGTAAACACCGGTGGCGTTGATACGACATTCATAAATTTTACTGCCGTCTTTTGCTTTGATATGCACTTTAAGTTCATTATTTTTTGCGTCTATCTCGATAGGGCAAACGCCGTCTTTAATAGGCTCAATTTTCAAAAGGTTGTCATCTTCACCAAAAGCAAGTGCCTTTTTAATCTCTGGTGGCAGAGCCTTTACAACTTCCGATTTTAAAGTGAGAAGAAATTTACTTGTAATACTTCCAATTTGTTTGCCATTGACAGAAAAGGTCATAAGGGGCTTCTTCTCAGCACTTGTCATTGTAAATTTTTGAACAAGTTTTGTTTGTCCCTCTCCCTCTTTGATTGTTATTTTGTTTTCAACTGTGCTTTCTGCCATATATTCCTCCAGTATTATATTATAATAATAACATTTAATAGGCCTATTGTCAAGGATCGACCGAGCAAATATCTTAAATTATCGACAAAAAAACGACCTTAAATCAGGTCGTTTTCCTTTATTTATTTTCATTGTCAAGGCTAGTAAAGAGTTCCTTGTTGAGAATTCTTACCAGTTCAGTGAAAGCAATAGTGTGATTTACAATTGTTTTTCTGATATTTGTTTTATGTCTTTCATCTAAGCTGATTAAATCAAGTGCCTTTTGGACTTTGTTTGCGTCATCTTTTTCTTCGCTGTTTAAACATTGTTCAATCTTCTCAATCTCATCTGTACATTTTTCACCATATTTTTCTTCTGCATCTTTGAATGCATCAATATCGATTTCCAAAACATCAAATTCTTTGTCAAAATATCCAGTTTTATCAGCGGTGTCCTTTTTGATAGGGAATGTTACTTCAGCCATTTCCTTATTGAAAGTGTCAAAGGCTGCAAAACCTAAGTTTTTGTATGGTTGGTAATATGCCGCTTTGTACTTTTGCATACTTAAATCTAATTTTTTGTATTCCGCTTGCAGTTTTTGCATTTGTTGAGTAGTTTGGCAGTAAATTGCATAATTTTTATCAATTTCTTCATTTACTTCCATATTTGTATATGTGTTGTTTAGCATTATTTCTTCAAGTGTTTGTTTTGTGTTTTTGTATCCTTCAAGTTGCAATAATGTGTGCACTGTATCAAGGTTTACCATTATATGTTCTGTAAGAAGTGTATCAACATAGAATGAGTCAAAATTGTTTTGTTTTTGTGCTGTTAATGCTTTGTAAAGAGATGAGCCTTCTTTATTGATAAAATTAAAGATTTCCTTTTTAGTTTCAAATGATATGCCTTCAAACTTTCTGCCATTCTTGTAATCTTTGGCAAAGTTAGGGAACTCGCCGCCAAGGTTGCGGGTTTTCATTGCGTCACAAAGTCTATAATATTCTGATTCAAGGATAAGATTTTGTTTGTCTGTTAAGAAAAGCACATTTTCACTAAGTTTGGCAAAGTCTTTTTCTTTGCTATCAAATGTAACATTGTTTGTATGTATTACAAAATTATTATCTTTTGATAAAAGTCTCATAAGCTCGTAAGGGAGTAAATTGTTTATTCCTTTGTAAAGCTCATAATCTTCTCCTACTTTCTTAAGCAGATTCTGCTTAGAAGCAAGTTCTTGGAGATGCTCTAAATATTTTGATTGCTGTTTTTGAAGAAGTGCGGCAAGTTTTTTCTCATTAAATTCCTCTTGTTTAAGCCAAGGTTGTGATCTCAGTTCGGTAAGAGGTTCGTCTTTTGCTCTACTGTCAATTTCAGCTTCAAAAGTCTTTAAAAGTTCTTCATATTCTGCTTTTTCGGTCAAAAGATTAAAACTCTTGTTATTCAGTTCATTTATAATTTTATATGTCTGGGCAAGTCCCTGTAAATTCTCATTCCAGCTATCGCCGACAGCACCTAAGTTTTGTAAAATTTCGTTTATTTTAGCGTTGATAGCTTTTTCTCTTTCAACAAAATTTTCGATTTCTGCAGCTGCGACAGCAGGGTATCTTGTAATCGCATCAACTAACTCGCCTGAAAATGTTTCTTTTGTGTCACTTAAGTTGCCGAGATTACCTTCTACAAGGTGAAGTTTATCAGCATGTTGTGCAAGGTTGTTGATATAACGATTAAGATTGTATGTGCAGTTTCCTTCTGGCTTTACTAGATTAAAAGAGTTGAAATCCACATCTTCCAAACTTAAAAGTTCAATCACTTTATCGAGGTTTGCAAGAAGATAGTTTATTTTTGCAGTTGCCACTACTGGTTGATCATCAATTATCCTATCCATAGTATGTTTATACCCAAAACTTTCGATTTCAAGAGTTTCTGGTTGCACTACTCTATATTGCCTAAGATTTCCAAGTTTTCTTGCTTCTTCAATGCGTGCTTTAATGCTAGATAAAACTTTGTCGCCAAGAAATGCTTCATTGTTTTGCATAAAAGCAAAAAAGTCTTTAAGAGAGGTGATTTTATCGCTAAGTTTTGCTCTTGCCTCGTTAAAAGCAGTATTTGCAAGTGGAGTTATGTCGGCAGCAGGATTTGCTACAATGTTGCCTTCTTTTATTAAACCTTTAAAAAGTGCCATATATGTTCTCCTTTTATTTTGTTAAGTGTATTATAGTTCAAGTTGAGGGATAAGTCAATACCCAAATTTTTATTTTTATTGAATTATGTTGTTTTTTGTAGTAAAACTTTGTCAAAAATCAAAAATGACAACACTGGGTTGTAAAAGAGTTGATATTTCAGTATTTTTTTGATAAAATGTATTCAAATTAAGGAGATAAAATGGGACTATTCGTAAGCGAAAACACAACACAAATTAAAAAATTACGTAAAATTGCAGACAAAGTGGTTGCACTTGAAGACAAGTATAAAAACTATTCAAATGAGCAACTTACTGCCTGCACACAGGAGTTTAAAGATAGGCTAAAGGTAGGCGAAACGCTGAATGATCTTTTGCCTGAAGCCTATGCTGTAGTGAGGGAGGCGGCGACAAGAGTGCTTAACATGAGGCACTTCTATGTTCAGATTTTAGGAGGTATTGCTATTCATCAAGGCAGAATTGCCGAGATGAAAACAGGTGAAGGTAAAACCTTTGTAGAGACTCTCCCTGCTTATTTAAATGCACTTAATGGAAAAGGTGTGCATATTGTTACAGTCAATGAATATCTTGCAAAGCGTGATGCTGAGTGGATGGGTAAAGTATTCAAATTCTTAGGGTTAAAGGTTGGCGTTACTTTAAGCGGGCAAAATCCACAAGAAAAGAAGATGGCATATGACGCCGATATCACATATTGCACAAATAATGAATTGGGCTTTGATTATCTAAGAGATAATATGGCGGCCGAAGCTGGTGCTAGGGTACAACGCGGGCATGCTTTTGCAATCGTGGATGAGGTGGATAGCATCCTTATTGATGAGGCAAGGACACCACTTATCATAAGCGGCCGTGGAAATAAATCCAGTGATGGATATGTTAATGCACAGAAGTTTGTAAAAACCTTAAAGAAGGAAGATGATGTTGAAATTGATGAAAAGACAAAACAACTAAACCTTACTGAAAGCGGTATCGAAAAGGCTGAACGATTTTTTAAGGTGGAGAATCTTGCTGATATCGAGAATTTGGAACTTTCTCACTATATAAACAATGCTCTTCGTGCAAATTATACTATGCATGCCGATGAGAATTATATTGTAAAGAATGGTGAAATTCTTATTGTTGATGAGTTTACTGGTCGTCTTATGCCGGGACGTAGATTTAATCAAGGTTTGCACCAAGCGATAGAAGCGAAAGAGGGAGTGCAGATAAAGGATGAAAATCAAACCCTTGCCACCATTACCTTCCAAAATTATTTTAGGTTATACAAAAAGTTGTCAGGAATGACGGGTACTGCGAAAACCGAAGAGGGTGAATTTAGGACAATTTACAACCTTGACGTTGTCCAAATTCCACCAAATAGACCAAATCAAAGACGAGATGAGCCAGATATAGTTTATGTAACCGAAAAAGGAAAGATTGAAGCAATTATAGAAGAAATCAAAGGTTGCCATGAAACAGGACAACCTGTGCTTGTAGGTACTATCAATATTGATAAGAGTGAACTTCTTTCCAAGGCACTTAAGCAAGCAAAAATCAAACACACCGTGCTTAATGCGAAGAATAATGAAATGGAAAGTGAAATTGTAGCACAGGCAGGAAGAAAAGGCTCTGTCACCATTGCAACAAACATGGCTGGCCGTGGTACAGATATTCTTCTTGGTGGTAACCCAGAATTTATGGCAAAGAAACGCCTAAAAGAGGAGAATTTTACTGACGAGGAAATCTCTTACGCCACCGCGTTCAATAGGGTGGATGATGCTAGGCTTAACGAAGCAAGAGATAGATTTAATCAACTTTATAAAGAATATAAGGCTGTGACTGACAAGGAAAAAGAGGAGGTTATTTCTCTTGGCGGACTTCATATTATAGGCACTGAAAGACATGAATCTCGCCGTATTGACAACCAGCTTCGTGGTCGTGCCGGAAGACAGGGTGACCCAGGTTCAAGTGTGTTCTTCTTGTCACTTGAGGATGATCTTATCAGACGATTTGGCGGCGATAAGATGAAACGAATTGCCACAATGTTTAGGCTTGATGATTCAACGCCAATACAACTTAAAATGCTTTCAAGACAGATAGAATCTGCACAAAGAAAGATTGAACTTCAAAACTTTGCACAAAGAAAGACGGTGCTCCGCTTTGACGATGTACTCAATAAGCAGAGAGAGGTAATTTATAATGAAAGAAACACCGTGCTTGATGGCATGCCAGTGCATGACCAAATCCTCAATATGTTCCCAGAAATTATTTCAAAAGTAGTAAGAAGATGTATTGACGATGATAAACCATATTACGAATGGGATGTCGAGAAACTTAACACCGAACTAGAAAGAGGACTTCTTGAAAAAGGCAGCAATCTTGTCAACGAGAAATTTATAGAAGGCTGCGATGTGAAAGATATTGAAGAGAAGGTTTTAAAACTTGTCACAGAAAGATTTGCTGAAAGAAAGAAGGAAGCTGAAGAACTTGGGGTTGAGTTTGCAAAAATCGAGAGATTAGTCTTGCTTAGAATGGTAGATATCAACTGGATGGGGCATATTGAAGATATGCAAATCATGAAAAATGAAATTTTTGCAAGAGGATTTGGTAATCAAGATCCAGTACTCGCATATAAACAAGACGGCTATGAACTTTTTGATAAAATGATTTATGAAATTAAGGAAAAAACCTGTTATGTTCTTCTCAACAATAGGCTTCAGCGTGCGGAACCAGTGCCAGAACAGCCACGCTATAATGTGGTAATCACAGGTAAGGAACTTACGCCAGAGGAGCGTGCAAAACAAGCAAAGAAACCACAGGTACAGAAAACAGTAATCAACACACAAGCCAAGGTAGGGCGTAATGACCCATGTCCATGCGGAAGCGGAAAGAAATACAAAAATTGTTGTGGAAAATAAAAAAACGAGGGTATCCTCGTTTTTTATTCACTTTCATTATTTTGATACTTTTCTTTAACTACCGTTGGTAAATATTTGAATGCATCTGGGCATTCTATACAAACAGTGTGCCAAGACAAATAATATTCTCTTTCAAATCTTATGGGTAGAATAATATTAATTTCGGGGTTAGCGTAAGTAAAGCCGTCATCAAGTTCAACTGTTGACCAACTATCTTCACCAAGTGATTTTGCATGTTTGCAAGTAATATCTGAATATTTTCTTGTATAAATGTTGTAAAAGGTGGTGGTGTTCTCATGTCTAACGCACATCCATCCTTTGCTATTAGGTTTTGACAGTATAATATAGTCATCTGGTTTAAAAAATTTTTCGGAATTTACATTGAAAAGTTCTTTTTCACCTTCAATATCATATTCCGCAAAAATCCAGCCCGCATTGTTGGGTAGATCTGTATGAACAAAGCCTTTATCGATTAGTTTTCCGGTTTTAATATTTTCAAGTACAATAGTGCCATCTGCGCACTTTACTTTTTTCCAGCCTTGTTCGTTTGGTGCTGATTGCCATGTATGAATTTTCATGTTGTCTCCTTTTATAGTTTATGATGGATAGCAACAATTGGACAATATTACTGCTCTGCGGTTGAATTTTGACCAGTTTGTGGAGCCGTCCAGTCGAGGTCAAAATATATATAAAGCCATTTTAGTTCGGATTCAATTTCAAACAATTCGCTTGCGTAGCGGGTTACTCCAAACTGCTCAACATATTTAAACATGGTGTCAAGTAGGACAATTTGGCTTAAAACTTTGTTTAATTTTTTTCGTGTATCTATAGTTCTGTTCACTCCAAATGGTTTTAAATAGTTGTCCAGTCTCTTATATTGTTCAAATAGAAATTGTAGTTGTTTATACAAAGTGTCCATGTGCTTGATTACTCCTCAGTTTCACTTTCGCCGTTCAAGGCTTGGCTTACCTGCCAGTATATTATTTTTAGTTCCTTTTCTATGCCTTCCAAAACAAGATTTATTGTTCGTGTACTTTTTTTGCTTTCAATAAAAGAGTCTGCCGAGCGTAATCTATTTAAGCAGTGTTCAAGTCCTTTATCAGCAATTTCTTTCGCACTACCAGTTAAGTCTTGGACTTTATAGTACAAATCGGTATGCTTTTTACATAAAAAGCGGAATTTTTCCCTAATTTCTTTCATATTTTTCTCCCTTTTGTAAATGTGGTGTAATTTTAGCACAGTTTAATGGGATTGTCAATATTAAATTAAAATTGATAGTTTTGCTTGACAATTAGGTATTAATAATATATAATCTCAAATAGCAGTGGAAAACTGTCCTTGTCTTTCATGAAAGTGTGAAAGACCAATTAGTCCAAAAGGAGGTAGAGATATGAATAAGTACGAACTTCTTTATATCATTTCCAGCGATGTGACTGAAGACAAGCGTGAAGAGCTTATCAAAAAGTTTTCTTCATATGTTGAGTCTAAAGGCGGAGTCGTAGACGGAATTGATAAATGGGGAATGAAAAAGCTTGCTTATCCAATAAACTTCAAAACAGAAGGATATTATGTTCTTATGAACTTAACTCTTTCAGCAGAAGAAGTTGATGCGATGGCAAAACTTATGAACATTACCGAAGGTATCGTTAGACAATTGTTTGTAAGAAAGTAAGGAGAAAAGATATGAATAAAGTAATTTTAATAGGAAACCTAACAAGGGATCCAGAACTATCGACAACAAATAGCGGAGTATCAGTATGCAGATTTTCAATCGCTGTTCAACGCACCTTCCAAAATAGTGAGGGAGAGCGTGATGCCGATTTCTTCAACATTGTAGTTTGGAGAGCACTTGGTGAAAACTGCCATAGATTTTTAAAGAAAGGTTCAAAATGTGCTGTAGTGGGAAGACTTCAAAATTCTTCTTATGAGGCAAACGACGGTACTAAGAGATATACTACAGATATCATAGCCGATTCAGTAGAATTCCTAAGTGGTAGAGGCTCTAGCGAGGGCGTTCAAGATGCTCCAGCACCAGCTTCAAAACCTGCAAATAGCACCAAGACTGCAGAACTTGAGCCAATCGATGACGATAGTTTACCATTCTAATAAAAGGAGAGAAAAATGAGCGAAGTAGTTAAAACTGAGGAAAAATCAGTTAAGAAATTCCGCAAGCCTGCAAAGAAAAAGGTATGTGCATTCTGTGTGGCTGGCGAGAAAGATATAGACTATAAAGATGTAGCAAAAATCAAAAAATACATCACAGAGAAAGGCAAAATTTTGCCAAGACGCCAAACAGGAGTTTGTGCAAATCATCAAAGACAACTTACTACAGCGATTAAGAGAGCAAGAAATGTTGCACTTCTTCCATATGTAGGAGACTAAAATTAAAAGGGGTAAAGATTATGAAAAAGGAAATACATCCAGATTATCATGAAGTTACCGTAACATGTGCATGTGGCAACACCTTTAAGACCAGAACAAACGCTAAAGGTGATACAATGAGCATTGATATTTGTAACAAATGCCACCCATTCTTCACAGGAAAGAAGAAGGTAGTAGACGCAAGCGGTAATGTTGAGAAATTTAAAAGCAAATATGGCTTAAAATAATAAAAAGTGCTTTGGCACTTTTTTTATTTGCCTATTGACATATTTCGCCATATGCCGTATACTTTTTCTAACGAGGTGGAAAAATGAGCAAAGCAGACTGGATTTATTTAAGGACAACAAACAATATCTTAAAAAATGGAGTATGGGACACAAACGAAACTGTAAGACCAAAATGGCCAGACGGCCAGCCAGCACATACGGCAAAAGTGTTTGCTGTTAATAATGTGTATAAAATGTCAGACGGCTTTCCAATCACCACCTTAAGATTTACAAACTGGAAGGGGGCAATAGACGAAGTTCTTTGGATTTGGCAAAAGAAAAGCAATAATATCAAAGACCTACATAGCCACATTTGGGACCAATGGGCAGATGAAAACGGCTCAATAGGAAAAGCATATGGTTACCAAGTGGGCAGAAAGGCGAAGTATAAGGACGGCGAGTTTGACCAAATTGATAGGGTGCTGTGGTACCTCAAAAATCAGCCAGCATTTAGAAGTATGGTCACTGAACTGTTTGTACATGAAGATTTGCATGAAATGGGGCTTTATCCTTGTGTCCATGGTATGCAACTGGATGTGAGTGATGGCAAACTCAATATGTTTTTAAATCAGCGTTCAAATGACACTTTGGCAGCGGGGAGTTGGAATGTTGTGCAGTACGCCGCGTTATTACATATGCTTGCCAAGGTTTCGGGACTTGAAGCCGGCACACTATCACATATGATAGTCAACAGCCACATTTATGATAGACATATTCCATTCATTATTGATATGGCGGCATCTAGGGCAAAACTTATTGAAGAGAAACTCAACAATATGCCTTTGGGCTGTGATGACACAGAGAAAGTTTTCAAAAAGGGTGACGCTTGGTGGTATGACGCATGGCGCGAGTTTAATAAGTTTAGGGAGAGAATTGTAAATGACCCGGTGCATCATTCCGATTATGAAAAAGCCATAAGAGGCGCTAAATCTATGGAAATGCAAACTGAGAGATACTCTACTAAGCAATATCAAATGGAGGCAGAAGAGTTTGTCCACTCACCAGTTTTTTGGAGAATTGAAGAAATCACTGATGCTTTCATCAAGCATCCAGAATATGAAGAAGTGCTTGGACTATGCAAGCCAGAACTTAAACTTGATGAAAATGTAACAGATTTCTATAAGTTTGTTTCACCTCTTAAAACTGATGAAAATACTGGCAAATTTGTTTGGAATGAAGAAAGCAGTTTTAATGTTGAAAATTATGATTATGAGCATGAAGGCATCAAATTCTGCGAAAAGGTACCTGTGGCAGAATAATAAAAAGACACGGAATATCCGTGTTTTTTTGTGTCAATAATTTAGTCGTGAAATATTATTTCCCTAGTTCCAGCGGTGTGAGTGTGTATAGTGATGGGCAGGTTACCACTGCCATTATTGATAATCACGGCCGAAAAAGAGTGGGCAGCGCAAAAACTAAAAATAAAATCATATTTTGGAATTTTTTTCTTCTCCGTGGGCTCCAATACTTTTTTTGCGGGCTAATTGCCCAGTTCAACGCTTTTGTGCTTACTGAAAAAATGCATACCGATTTAAGTGAAGATAAACTTCTAAAAAAGGTGTCGGAAAAACTGAATATTGCCACCCGTTATGTGCAATTAATTACAGCAAGCATTTGCGGGCTTATTATAGGCTTTTTAGTATTTGATTTGCTGCCTACCTATCTTGCTGGTTTGATTTATGAAGAAGGTGGGGTGGTGCAAGGATTAATAATAGGACTAATAAAAGTCGCAATGATTTTTATTACATTTTTATTCCTACGCTTTATGCCATTTATGCAAGGACTATACAAATTTAATGGCGGATGCAATCAAATTATCAATAGTGGGGAAAAATCTACGCAAATTTCAAAATTTAGTCCACATTATTCATTAAATTACTTAAATTTTCTTGTTTTTTCTTTATTGCTATCAACTTTTGTGATACACTTAACTAGTATAAGTGTAAATTTTTATATGAACGCAATCTATAATTTTTTAATACTTCTTGGATGTATTTCAATAAGTTATGAAATTTTATGGGCGATTTCTGTGACAAAACAAAGGTGGCTTAAAGATTTTGTCATCCTCACTTCATTTTTGGTGGCAATAAAGCCCAACCTTTCTCAAGAAGAAATAGTGCGTACTACACTTATAGAAAATACTTCATTTAAAGGAATGGAAGAAGTGGAACAAGATAAAATTCCAATGTCGGCGCTGCTGGCTGAAATGCAAACTCGCCTTGTGCAAGCAGATAGATACGAAAAAAGTGATGTGGACTGGATAATTGCCACCGTGCTAAATAAAAATAGGGCAGAGGTAAAACTGGTTCGTGCTGTTTCGCCAAAAGAGTATCGTGAAATTATGCGTGCTACTGAGCGTAGGGCGAAGGGTGAGCCATTATCAAGCATTTTTGGTTTTGTTGATTTTTATGGTCTTAGGATAGAAATCAATAAAAAGGTGCTTTCTCCAAGAATGGAGACCGAACTTTTGGTGGAAGAGGTTATTAAGCAGGCTAAAAATTTTAAAAAGCCCGAAATTTGTGATTTGTGTACTGGCAGCGGGGCAATAGCGATTGCACTGGCAAAGAATGTGGAGGGCAAAATATGTGGTATTGATATATCTAAATCCGCATTACAAGTGGCAGAACTCAATGTAAAAAAACAGGAAGCAAAAGTGGAACTTATAGAGTCAAACCTTTTTGATAACTTGAAAAAGAATAAAAAGTTTGATATTATTGTTTCTAATCCGCCATATATACCTTCAAAAGAGATAGAGAAATTGGCTGTTGAGGTTAGGAAGTTTGACCCTCGTCTTGCACTTGACGGTGGTGATGATGGGCTTGATTTTTATAGGAAAATAGTCCTTGCAAGTGTCACAAGGCTTAATAGACAGGGCTATTTATACTTTGAGGTAGGCAAAGGACAGGCAGATAAGGTGCGAAAACTCATGAAGGAAAGCGGATTTATTGACACGAAGATAATTAAAGACTATAATGGTATAGAAAGGATTGTTTATGGAAAGATTGGCTGATGATTTACTAATAAAGACACAAAAAGCAAAAGATAGATTTGTTTTTTTAACGGAAGAGATTTCTAAACCCGAAGTTATTGCAGATAATAAAGAATGGAAAAAACTCGTTAAAGAAAGGTCTATGCTTGAAGATATTGCCGCTGCACACGATGAACTTGAAAAACTGGTGCTTGATCACGAGGCCTGCCAAAAGGATTATGATAACGAGACAAATATAGAACTAAGAGATATGTTCTATGAGGAAATAGGGGCATTAAGGCAAAAAATTGAAGAAAAAGCGGAGGAAGTAAAAATTCTGCTCCTTCCAAAAGACGAGAATGACGATAACAATGTTATTATTGAAATTAGGTCGGCGGCAGGTGGAGAAGAATCCGCACTTTTTGCAAGCGTGCTTATGAGAATGTATCAATATTATGCAGAAAGTAAACGCTGGAAGACGGAGATTATGGACCTAAACGAAACTGAACTTGGCGGAATTAAGGAAGTTACCTTTATGGTGAAAGGAAAGGGTGCATATTCAAGACTTAAATTTGAAAGCGGCGTACATAGGGTGCAACGGGTACCAGAAACAGAGTCGCAAGGCCGAATACATACCTCTACTGCCACCGTAGCAGTTTTGCCAGAGATAGAAGATGTTGATGTTGAGATAGATGATAAAGATTTGCAGATTGACACCTATCGTGCCTCTGGTGCTGGCGGACAGCATATCAATAAAACTGAGTCCGCAATAAGGATTACTCACCTTCCAACAGGGATTGTTGTAAACTGCCAAGATGAGCGAAGCCAGATAAAAAATAAAGAAAGAGCGATGTCAATTTTAAGGTCGAAACTTTACGATTTATATAAATCACAACGCGATAATGAATACAAAGAGAATAGAAAAAGTCAGGTCGGCACTGGCGACCGTAGTGAAAGGGTGCGTACCTATAATTACCCACAAGGACGCGTTACCGACCACCGCGTAAATGTCACCTCGTATAATATTGAGGGGGTTTTAAACGGAGATATAGATCAATTTATTGAAGCCCTTATTGTGAAAGACAGGGCAGAAAAACTTGCGAACGCATAAAAAAGCATAACAGAAGTTATGCTTTTTTAATATTCATCTTTAATACCCAGTAAATAATCGGATGACACTCCATAATACAGACATAGACTTACCAGTATTTGATTTGATGGTTCACGCAAGCCTTGCTCGTAGTTTGCATAAGCACTTGTGGTAACGCCGATTGCTTTTGCCACATCTTTTTGCAACACACCTTTTTCCATTCTTAATTCTTTTAATTTTTGTCCCATATTCATATAAAAAATATAACACAAAATGTGTAAAATTGCTTGACAATACACAAACAGTGTAGTATTATTAGTACACACACCGTGTAATAAGGGGGTAAACATGAAAAAGTCACAATTTAATTTAGAAATATTAGAGGAGTATAGACAAAAAAATCATTTGTCTAAAAAAGCGTTTTGTGAATTATGCAAGATAAATACGCAAGTTTATAACAAAATGCTGGTGCATAAATTGAATTTTAGGTTTACTGCTGCAATTAGAGTTGCTAATTTGATAGGTTGCAAACTAAGCGAACTAATAATATTTGTAGATGAATAAAAAAGACGAGAATTCGTCTTTTTATTTTGCAACAATATTTAATGTGAATTTTGCGGAAATTTCAGGATATACCCGTGCAATTATGGTGTAGGTACCTATTGTTTTCAATGGCTCTTTAAGGTCTATCTTGCGTTTGTCAAGATTAAAACCTTGTGCATTAAGTCCCTCTGCAATTTCTTTTGCGGTTATGGAGCCAAAAGTCTTCCCATTGTCTCCACATTTAATTTCAAGGTTTACCACTTTGCCTTCAATTTGCTTGGCAAGTGCAAGTGCCTCTTGTCTTTCCATTTCTTTGTGATATGCCGTAGCATTTTTCTTAAATTCATTTTCCGCTATTGTAGATTTGTTTGCCTCTTTGGCAAGCCCTTGTCTTAAAAGGAAATTTCGTGCAAATCCGTCAGCGACTTCCTTGATTTCTCCCTTCTTTCCTGTTCCCTTTACATCTTTTAGTAAAACTACTTTCATTTTTCACCTCTATAACAAGTTTACTTTATATATGGTTAAAAAGTCAAACAAATGTCAATAATACTTTTAGGAGTAATTATGGATATTAGATGCAGAAAAACGCTATGTCGATATAATGATAGATACACTTGTAAGGCAAAGGGAATAAAGGTGACCAACAAGGCCACCTGCCGCACCTATGAAAAGGGGGAGAAGGCAGAGGTGGACACCACAAAACATCTGTTTGAGAAGCCGCCAGAGTATGCACCTCAAAGAGACAGCAAAACCCTTGAAATACTTTGCCATGCCGACTGCCTGTTCAATAAAGACGGAAAATGTGTGTCTAACGGAATTACAGTCAACTCAATCACCGAAAAACCTTTTTGCGTAAGTTATCTGCAAAAATAAGTTTACAAAAACTTGATTTGTGTTTTTAAATTATGTATACTATACACAAGAGGAAAACAATGGCACGAGGATCAAAGAAAAATCATCTTGTTGTAGAAGAGCCACAAGAAGAACTTTCTTGTAAGGTTTGGAACAAGGATAAAATCCTTACCAATAAAGACGAGATAGATTATTATAAAATACAATTAAATCAGGTTTTAATCAAAAACAAACTTGTAGGTTTTGTGACCGATGAAGGCAACTACACCTTTGAGGATGAGATAAGACGCGACCTTGTTAGAATGAAAAAAGAGGTTGTCGACAGCACTTTAGATATTTACACAGCGCTTAGCGTGTTTATGGGCAAGGCCTTCAACTTTTCAGTTGTGGTGGACTATAAAAATAATGATCTTGTTGAGGCTACTTTATATTTGAATGAGACGGTAGACGGCTATGAGCCAGTAAAGTCCCTTCACACCTTTGTTGCAAGGGCAATCTTCCCATATAATGATAGACTTAAAGAAAATATTTATATTAATTTCAACTTGGTTGATTCAATCCAGCAAAATAATGACTTACTTGTACCTAATCTTGCAGTAAAAATGCAAAACATGATAGATGAGGAGATCATTTTTGACCAAGTCACCGATTTGGGTGCGCAGATTTATGTGATGCTTACCTTGAAAATGATGTAAAAACCATGTAAACAAGGGCAAGAAATAGCAAACGAGTATAAAAAACAAGCAGAAAAAGTTAAAAGTGAAACTCCGCTTGAAAAACAAGATCATATAAATGTCGTTCTTCAAAAGGTGCTTGACAAAGTTATAGAAGAAAAAGGTGGGTTTGAGGCTCTTCCAATAGAAAAGGAAGAAATCCATAAGCCTATGAAGGAATTTGTGCAGTCTATGCAAAAGGCTGAAATGCTGAAATCCGGCGTTGAGGTTAAGAGTAAACAGACTGAAGCAAAAAGCGAAAAAGCAGGCACTACTTCCGCAAAACCAGCCGCAGCAAAAAAAGATGCCCCTGCAAAAAAGGCCGCAGCAAAAAAGAGCGGTGGAGGAAAAGACAAGGGTGGCAAAAAAGACAAGGGTGGAAAGGCTAAGAAAGACAAAAAAGATGAAAAGAAGACAACTACTGGTCAGTACGGAGCGTCAGTTGTCACCACGATAAAACATGAAGAAAAAGCGAAAGAAGAAAAACCCGCAGAGGTGAAAAGAGTAGAGCCAGCAAAGGAAACGACAGAAAAAACCAAAAAGTCTGAGCCTATCGTTGAGCATGACGAAGAGGAAGAAGTACTCAGCATTGTTAGTGCTTTCAAGAAGCAACAAGATGAAGAAGATGCAAGTTCTGTGCTAGAAAATATCGATAAGAAAACGGCTGCACTTCAAGTGGAAGCTGATGTTGACGAGTTTGGTAGTCGAGCGGTGCAAGAAAGTGTAGAAAATATCACGGCGACTTTTGAGGCGCAAATACAAATAAGTAAAGTTGTAGAAGAGATAGAACAATAAAAAAATCCCTAATTATAGGGATTTTTTATACACTTTCATCATTATTTTCACGTCTATGATCAAAGGCATTTTCAAGTTTTGTTGCAAATTCTTTGAATTCAGCCACTGCTTGTTCTTGGTCAACTCTATTGTTTGCAATGTCATTCATTAATTTACTTACTAAGAAATAAGGGTGCCCTTCTGTTCTTGCATAATATGAAACCAAATCAGTATATTTATCTTCATCTGTCATTCTTGTAACGAAATCATTAATCTCGTTTAAAATAGGCTGACTTTTGATATTTTTCATTTCCTTAATTTTAATTAAATCCTCTTGCATTTTGGTTGTATTTTCAGTCGCTCTTTTAAATTTTTCTTTTTTAGCAAAGAAAGCATCATAAGCTTCTGGTGTTTTTCTAAGTTTAAAAGAAGCAAAATAAACAAGTGCAAGCATATCATTCATACGCTGGAAGAATTCTCCGCCCTGTCCTTCATAAGGATTTGTATCAGTAATATATCTTTTTTCCATTAGTATACTCCTCTTATTGGCTATATGATAGCATAAAAAAATGCAAATGTAAATACCTTTTTTAAAAAATTTTTATATTTCTATTTTTTCCTATTTGTATAAAAAAATGCTATTTTCGCACCCTAATCTTATGAAAAATGGTGTGGGAAGAGGTGCAATAGTACTTATTGTAAGTGGGTTTATCTGCAAACTTTTTGGTGCCATGTTTCGGTTGCCTCTTACTAATATAATAGGAATTGATGGAATTGGTGCTTTCCAAATGGTAATGTCGCTCTACTCTCTTATGCTTGTGCTTACCACTGGCGGAGTGACAACCTCGCTTTCCAAACTTGTTTCGCAGTCGCGTGCAAGGGGAGAAAATGGGAAAATACGCGGCTATCTTAGGATTTCCCTTTACTTTTCGGTAGGACTAAGTTTGGTTATAGGCGGTGTGTTTTTTATATTTGCCCGCAGTATTGCATCTACGCAGGGGATAGGTGCGAACTATATCTCTTATAGGCTGATTCTTCCACTTTTAATATTAGGCTCGCTGATAGGCTGTATGAGAGGGGTGATTCAAGGTTATGAGAATATGATTCCAACTGCGATAAGCCAAATACTTGAGCAGATAATTAAGTTTGCCTTTGGTTTATTGTTTGCGATGTTACTTGGCAGCCGCGGAATGGGTGTGTTTGGTGCTTTTATCGGTATAACGCTAAGTGAAATACTTGCGGGTGGTTACCTAATTTTATATATGCTTACAAAGATGAAATTATCAAAGTATGATTCTTCTTTTGTTATAAAACCTTTTTTTACTGCGGTTGTGCCACTTTCCCTTGCGGGTGGAGTTTTGCCGCTGACACATGCGATAGATTCCCTTGTTATTGTCGGTAGACTTGCTATCGCAGGTATTGGGGCAGAGGTTGCCACTTCACTTTATGGGTTGCAAACGGGTGTGGTGGGCGCGATATTAAACTTTCCACTAATCATATCTCTTTCGGTGGCCATGGCATTACTGCCTAAAATTTCTTTTCTATCGGGGAAGGGTGACTTGGAGGGGCAAAAAAGTACCATTTCAACATCGTTTTCACTTTTGTGGCTTTTTCTGTTGCCCCTTGTTTTTGGAATTATGGCGGTATCTCCATTGCTTTATCCCATAATATACCCTTCGGCAATTAAAGGGTATTTGTCACAGGCGATTAGTCTTACAATGATAGGTGGAGTGAGCATAATATTATCTGCCATTATGCAATTTTTGCTTTCAATTTTACAAGCGAAAGGTTATTATACCTATTCTTTTATAGTCACCTTTGTAGGTGGACTTGCCAAAGTCCTTATTGTCATATTTACCGCGTTTTTGCCAGAGGTAAACATATTTGCATTGCCACTTTCAAACATTGTTTTGGCACTTATTGTTTGCATCTTATCAATGATTAAACTCGGCGGACTTGTAAAGGTAGGGGCTTTTGAGTTTTTCACTCCGCTGCTTGCTTCCCTTGTAATGTTTATGGTTGTATGGATTTTTATACGCACCCTAGAATTGTCAAGTATAGTTATGCTCTTGCTTTCTGTTATTTTAGGAGGAATAACCTATATTTTATTATGCCTACCGATAATAAAAAGTTTAATAACAGTATATCTTGGCAAGCATTTAAAAAGGGAGGAGAAGAATGAATAAGAGCGAACTTGTTGAACTTGTTTCAAGAAAGACAAAACTTTCTAAACTCAAATGTGAAAAGGTGTTAACTGAGTTTAGGAATACAATTATTGAGGTGTTAAAGAAGGGAGAAGAAGTGTCTTTAAGAAACTTTGGCAAATTTAAGGTGGTGGAGACTAAGTCAAGAAGATGCGTAAATCCTATTACAAAACGGGTGTATATGTCCCGTCCTAAAAAGGTGACCACCTTCAAAAGTTTTGAAAGCTTTAAACTGGCGGTAAAATAGTTTATTTTTTGTGTCAAATTTGCTAAAATAAACCTATGAAGATAGGGAATTTAGATTTTCATGAAGCACTTTGCCTTGCCCCTATGGCAGGCGTAAGTGATATCGGTTTTAGACAACTTGCTTGTGAAGAAGGTGCGGATGCGTCATGGAGCGAAATGCTTTCAGCCCGTGCCATGCTTCATAATCCTAAAAAAACGGAATTTATGACCTTGACAAGCGAGGCGGAGAAGTTTAAGGTTGGTCAAATTTTTGGACATGAGCCAGTGATAATGGCAAAAGCGGTCAACAATCCGCTTTTAAGTCACTACGATGTAATTGATATCAATATGGGGTGTCCCGCACCAAAAATTGTCAAAAATGGTGAGGGCAGTGCGCTAATGAAAGATTTACCACTTGCAGGAGAGATAATAAGAGCGTGCGTGCGAGCATCGTCAAGGCCAGTGTCAGTAAAGTTTAGGCTAGGATATGATAAAGATATCAGTCGGGAATTTGGCAGAATGTGTGAAGACGCGGGTGCAAGCTTTATCACTCTCCATGCAAGGACAACCGAGCAGGGTTATAGTGGCAGTGCAGACCTAGATGCAATAGCAAGACTTAAAGCCAGCGTAAATATTCCCGTGATAGGCAACGGCGATGTTGTAGATATGGAAAGTTATAACAGAATGAAAAGCACCGGCGTTGACGGTGTGATGATAGGGCGTGGCGCGCAAGGCAAGCCTTGGATTTTTCGTATTCTTAAAGGCGGCGAAAAACCAAAAGATGTTTATGCGGTTATAGAAAAGCATGTGAATATTTTGCGTCAACATTATAGTGAAGAATTTTTGGTGTTGTATCTTCGTAAACATTTCTTATGGTATACCTGCGATATTCCTTATGCAAGTGAGACGCGCCTAAAAATTGCGACAAGTCCAAGTATAGACGAGAGTTTAAAAATCTTGAAAGATATATTAAAATAGTTTTGTGATTTTTATTAAATATAGTATTCTTTAGTTAAGGAGATATCATGAAAAGAACGGTAAAGGATTTGGTAAATCTTAAAGGTAAAGTAGTGCTACTTCGTGTAGATTTCAATGTGCCAATCGACAAAAATGGTAAGATTTTGGATTTAAACAGGGTGAATGCTGCTATTCCAACTATTAAATATTTAATAGAACAGGGTGCAAAAATAGTGATTATGTCACACATGGGGCGTCCACAAGGCTATGAAATTAGATTATCGCTGTGGCCAATTTCTTTAATACTCATGCAAAAACTTAACACCAAGGTATATTTCAGCAATAAGGCCGTAGGGGTAGAGGTTAAGGAAAGGCTACACTCAATGAATAATGGCGAGGTGCTTTTACTTGAAAATGTAAGATTTTACGAAGGCGAAGTAAATTGCGACATGAAGTTTGCTCGCGACCTTGCATCAATAGGTGATGTTTTTGTCAACGATGCTTTCGGTTGCTCCCATAGAAAACATGCAACTACATATGGCATAGCAAGGCTTATGCCAAATGCGATAGGACTACTTATGGAGAAAGAGGTTAATGTTCTTACTCAAGCCATGGAAAACCCTAAAAGACCTTTTGTAGCAGTTATCGGCGGTGCAAAGGTGCCATATAAAATCAAGATATTAAGACGCTTTATTGACCAAGCCGATACCATTTTGATTGGCGGTGCAATGGCGTATACCTTCCTTGTTGCCACAGGCACCGCGGTCGGGGAATCTATAACCTACCTTGATAGTGTTGATGTTGCACGCGAGGTGCTTAATTACGCAGCGCAAAAGGGAAAGAAGGTACTTCTTCCTATCGATCATGTTGCAGTAAGAAAGGGCTCTACTAAAAAGTTTGTAACCGACAACCTTATTGAAGATATGGTTGGTATGGATATCGGGCCAAAGACGGTGAAACTGTTTAGTGAAGAAATAGCAAAGGCAGGACAGATAGTATGGAATGGTCCTCTTGGCAAGTATGAAGATGAGGAGTTCAGAGAGGGCACAAATAAAATTGCTAAAGCTATTAGTGTAAGTAAGGCGTATTCGGTTGTTGGCGGCGGAGACAGCGTGAGTGCGGTCAAAGCAAGCAAGAACGCGAGTGGGGTCAACTTCCTTTCTACTGGCGGCGGAGCAACTTTGAAATTTATTGAAGATGGATCCTTGCCATGCCTTGAGGTTATTCAGGAGAAGATAAGATGAAAAAGATAGTAGCAAATATTAAAATGAATCAAACGCCATCTAGGTCACGAGAATATTTGATCAATATGATTTCTAGATTTGATAGTGATAAGAATGTCGATTTGACACTTTGTCTGCCATACACCTCTTTGTACCTAGGAAAGTTGTTATTAAATGGTACGAAGATAAAACTTGGCGCACAAAATCTTCATGAAGAGGAGTGCGGCAGCTACACCGGTGAAATTAGCGGTGCTATGCTAAGAGAAAGTGGAGTTGATACAGTTATAGTAGGACATAGCGAAAGACGGGTAAAATTTAAAGAAAATAACAACCAAATAAACAAAAAAATTAAAGTTGCACTAAAAAATGGGCTTGGAGTAATTCTTTGCGTAGGAGAATCTCTTGCTGAAAAGAACACTTTAAAAACATTAGAGACTTTGAAAACTCAGATAGAAGAAGCACTAAAAGGGCTTTATGAAAATGAGCTTGAGCGCGTGACCATTTCTTATGAGCCGATTTGGGCGATAGGTACCGGCAAAAATGCAACAATAAGGGAAATTGAATACGGCGTAAGGGCGATAAGAAAGGTTATTGAAGACGACTTTTCCCTTAAAGCGGCAAAGAGCATAACAGTCCTTTATGGCGGAAGTGTGACAAACAAGAATATTCATGGTATCACCCATGCAAAGGGCGTTAATGGTGCACTTATCGGTGGGGCAAGTTTGGAAGAAGGCGGATTTTTAAATTTAATAAGCCTTGTTTAATTTGTTTGCAATTTAAAGGATAAAAGTGTAATATAAAGATATGGAACATTTAGCATTATATAGAAAGTATAGACCAAAAAACTTTGAAGAGGTTATCGGGCAGGAACATATTACGAAAGCACTTGCAAATCAAATTGCAAGTGGCAGTTTATCTCATGCCTATCTTTTCACAGGATCACGTGGAATAGGTAAAACCAGCGTTGCAAGAATACTTGCAAAAGCAGTAAATTGTGAAAACAATCAAAATGGCTCGCCATGTGGGCAATGCGATACCTGCAAAAGACTGGAAGGTGAAAACGATATCAATGTAATTGAAATTGATGCTGCATCGAATAATAGGGTGGATGATATTCGTGAGATACGCGAAAAGGTGAAGTTTCTTCCAGTAGGTGCTAAATATAAGGTATACATAATTGACGAAGTGCATATGCTTACAGACAGTGCATTTAATGCACTTTTAAAAACACTTGAGGAACCACCAAAACATGTCATTTTCATTTTGGCAACCACAGAGGTGCATAAACTTCCAGCCACAATACTTTCTAGATGCGTAAGATTTGACTTTAGACTTGTAAGCGTGGAGTTACTGACAAAATTACTCCGCAATATATTAGATAGTGAAAATATTAGTTATGATGATGAGGCATTAAAACTCATCGCAGCAAGCGGGGAAGGCAGTGTGAGAGACACGCTTTCGATTGCGGATTCAATATGCGCATACAGCGGCGGCAAAGTCACCAAAGAGGATGCATTGAAAGTACTTGGAAGTACAGATTATGACAATTTGTTAAAATTTTATGATCTTGCTTTCAATAAAGAGATTGGTGGACTGCTTGAATTTATTGACGAACTTGATAAAACTGGCAAGAATATGTCAGTGTTTGTAAAGGATTTGTCAAAGCATGCAAGAAACTTGCTTGTTTGTGCCACTTGTGATGATCCAAACAAACTATTAAATCTGCCACAAGAGGTGCTTGAAAGATTTATCGCTCAGGCTAAGGCGGTGGATGAAAAGAAACTGATTTCTTTTATGCAAATCTTTGCAGGGGCAGAGAACGAACTTCGGTACACACTCTCCCCAAGACTGCTGCTTGAAACGCTTTCGCTTTCAGCAATGATGGGGCTAAATAGCGAGGATGTAAAAAAAAACTAAAGTTGATGGCGGTCAAAGGTAATATAACGCCAAAAACCGTGTGGGGAAAGATAGTCTTGTTCTTAAAGGAACATAGGCAGGTGGCTCTCCATGTGGCATGCGGAGATATTACCGATGTAACTATTGAAGACGGGAAACTTGTAGTAAAACTTAAAGATTTGGCAATTTACAACCTTCTTACAGAGGGGCGTAGAGAAATCGAAAATGCAATAAGGTGGCAGGGAATAGACCTAGCCCTAAAAATAGAATATGCACCGGTTGAAAAGAGCGGACAAGAGAAAGACATAGAAAAACTTAATAAACTATTAGGCGAATATTTGATAATAAAATAAGGTAAGGAGGGTAATTATGGCATACGGAAATTTTGGAGGTTTTGGCGGAGGCAATATGCAGTCACTCATGCGTCAAGCACAGAAAATGCAAGAGGATATGCAAAGGACAAGACGCGAAATCGATGAAACCGAGTTTACAGCGCGTAGTGGCGGCGGAATGGTAGAGGTGGTAATGCTTGGTAATAAGACGCTGAAGACAGTAAAAATTAAACAAGAGGTTGTTGACCCAGATGATGTTGAGATGCTAGAAGACCTTATTGTTTCTGCATTTAACGATGCGATTGGCCAAATAGAAAGGGTGGAGAAAGAGAAACTTCCTTCTCTAGGAATGTAACATGCAAAACGAAACTATTGAAAAACTAATTGAACAATTTAGAACTCTGCCAAGTGTTGGGTATAAAACCGCACAGCGTTATGCTTACTCAATAATAGAGGGAAGTAAAACGCGGGCAGAGAATTTTTCTAATGCAATAATTGAGGCAAAAACAAAAATAGGCTTTTGTAAGATTTGTGGAAATTTCACTGATAGAGAGATTTGTGATATCTGCGAAAAACGCAATAGAAAGATTGTCTGTGTTGTGAAGGAACCTAAAGATGTTGTTTCAATGGAAAAGGTTAAGGATTATGCTGGGGTTTACCATGTGCTGTTTGGCACAATAAGCCCACTTGAAAATAGAGGCCCAGATGATATTCGTATTCGCGAACTACTTGAAAGGATAAAAAATGACGGAGTTGAAGAGGTGATTATGGCAACCAACCCTGATGTTGAGGGGGATGCAACAGCAATGTATATCGCCAGACTTCTAAATCCGCTTGGTGTTAAGGTTACAAGACTTGCACAGGGGGTATCTATGGGCAGCGATCTTGAATACGCTGATGAAGTTACACTTTCAAGAGCAATGGAAGAGAGAAGGTTGATGAGGTAAAGGATGAAAATAAAGAATGTTATTTTTGACTTGGATGGCGTTTTGAGAGGTATAAGCAACCCGCCATTAAGTGAGTTGCTGCCTTCTGACTTAAAGAAAAAATACTCTAAAAAGTATGAAGGTCTTGGGCTTTGCGATTTTGTCGCTAAATACTTGCCTATGCCTTGTTTTAAGGAATGGGATAAGGGATTTGTCACTAAAGACGAAGTGTTACAAGAAGTTTTAAAAGTGGCAGATGAGCCTAAAAAGCTGGCAGAGATATTTTTTAATAGCGCGCTAGAGTTAAAATATAATTTTCTTTATTCTGAAACTTTAGAGCTAATTGATAAATTGAAACAAAAAGGGTATAAAGTTTACCTACTTTCAAATATGTGCAAAGAAGTTGTGGAAGTTTTGTCTTCTATTATAAATTACAATAAATTTGATGATTGCGTATTCTCTTGTGATGTAGGATTACGAAAACCGGAATTGGCTTTTTATGAGTTTGCATTAAAAAAGTGGGGGATTAGACCGCAAAAAAGCCTATTTATTGATGATAGTATGAAAAATCTCCTGCCATTTGAAAAATTAGGCGGAGCGATTTACCAATTTGATGCTTCAAAAATAAATTTATGTGTTCAAGAGGTTTACAAAAAAATAATTGGGGAGTAAACATGATAAAGAAAGAAATAGAACAGTTGCTTAATATTGCAGGCAAAAAGATAGGGGTTGAGGATGCTGATTTTAAGGTATCTTTTTCTTCCTTGCCAGAGGTTTGTGATTTTCAATGCAATGGGTGCTTTGCACTCGCAAAGAGGGTAGGAAAAAATCCTGTCGCACTCGCGGAGGAACTTGTTGCAAACATTGAAAAGACGGAAGATTATGAATTTTTTGTAATGAAGGCATTTATAAATATAAAACTTACCGATAAAAAACTTTCTAAACTTGGCGTGGCGTATTTAAAAGATGAGCGTGGTGGACTTGTAAAACACAATAAATCTCAGTTTATTATACTTGACTATGGCGGGGCAAATGTTGCAAAGGCACTCCATGTGGGACATCTTCGCCCTGCAATCATTGGTGAGAGTTTGAAAAGGCTATATAAACTCATGGGTGATAAGGTTATCAGTGATGTCCACCTTGGTGACTGGGGACTTCAAATGGGGCTTACCGAACTGCAACTTTATGAAGATGGAAAACTTGACGGCTATTTCGGCAAAGGCAAGAACAAAACTCTTACCCTTGACGATTTAAACGAAGCCTATCCAAAAGCAAGTGCTAGAAAGGGGCAGGAAGAAGACTTTAGGTTGAAGGCGGAAGATTGGACACTTAAAATCCAGCGTAAAGAAAGCCCATACTATGAAATTTATCAAGTGATACGCGAACTTTCTGTGAAAGAAATTGCAGCTAACTACTCCAAACTTGGAGCGCAGTTTGACCTTTGGTATGGAGAAAGTACCGCAGACGATTATTGCGGTGAGGCAATCGAAATACTTGATAAAAGGAGACTATTAAAGTCTAGTGAAGGAGCAAAGGTTGTAGAGGTTGCAAGTGAAAGCGACAATGCGCCTATGCCCCCATGCCTTATTCAAAAATCAAATGGCGCATCACTTTATGCAACCACTGATATTGCGACAATTCTTATGCGAAACAAGATGTATAAAAATGTTGATCGCATTGAATATGTAACCGATGGTCGTCAACAGCTCCACTTTAAACAGGTGTTTAGGGTTTGTAAAATGAGCGGTATTTCTCCTGAAGGGCAACAGCTTGTACATATTGTAAATGGAACCATGAACGGAAAGGACGGAAAGCCTTTTAAAACGCGTAGTGGTGACACTATAAAACTTGAAGATATCATTTCTATGCTTTCTACCAAAGCGGGAGAGAAACTTAAGGCAAACGGTGTTGAAGGCGGTGAAGATATGGCACTTAAAATCGGCGTTGGTGCTATGAAATTTGGCGACCTTATCAATAATGTATCTAAGGATTATATTTTTGACCTCGATAAATTTCTTGCATTTGAAGGGAAAACCGGCCCATATATTCAATATACTGTTGTGCGTATAAACTCTATTTTAAATAAGATTGATATTCCTGCTGGCAACATTAATATAACGACAGAAGAGGAACGCAATATAATGCGTGCTATTATAAAACTTAATTCTGCATATGAGGTATGTTATCAAGAGAAGTCATTAAATGGACTTTGCTCTGCGGTATATGACCTTGCGAGTGCATTCTCTGGGTTTTATAACAACTATAATGTTGTTAATGAAAAAGATGCCCAAAAGAAGGCTGGCTGGGTTGCATTATTACACCTTGTTAAGAAAAAACTTATGCAGGCACTTAATGTTCTTGCTATAGAAGTACCAGACAAAATGTAGGTGACTTAGTCACGATTTGAGAGTGAGAAAATAAATAAAAAATTTTTCAAAAAAGTATTTACAAATGGGAAAAAGTGTGCTATTATATAGCCATAATAAACGGAGGTAAATCATGATACTTAAAGTTAGTACGCGTGAAAAGAATAGTTATATAAATCCTAATGCTCTGCTTACGATAGCAAATCAAGGAAATCTAAATTTCACATCAAAACAAACACATGTTGCTGGAAGAGCAAAAGAAGTAGAAATGCAATAAAAAGCCTTATAAAAGGCTTTTTTCTTTGTAATTTTTTAGTAAAATATTTTGAAATATCAATTTAATGTGTTATTATTTAATTAAATATAGGAGTAAAAATGCAAAGAGTTGTCTATCCAGCAATATTTTATAAAGACGAAGATGTATATCGCGTACTATTTCCAGATATAGAACTTACTACAGACGGGACTATAATCGAAGAGGCATTTCTATATGCTAAGGAGTTTTTGAGGCAATATTTTATTCAGGTGTTAAAGTATGACCTTGATTATAATACGCCTACAGACTTTTTACAAGTTAAGGCTGGTTGCAAAAAAGACGATATTGTTATGCTTATTGAGGCGACAATACAAGATAAAGATGTAAAATAAATTGACAAAAATATTAATATTATCCTTTTAAAACTGTTGACAAAGGGACATTATTATGATATCATATGACTAACACTTCATCGCGGGGTGTTAGTTTTTTGTAGGAGAATAAAAATGGCAGCACCAAAACGCAAATATGTGACTCTTGCTTGCACAGAGTGCCAAGAGAGAAACTACGCAACATCAAAGAATTCCGCATCAAATCCAGAGAGAATTGAAATTAAAAAATTCTGCTCTCGTTGTGGAAAGCGCACTGTTCATAAAGAAACAAAGTAACTAGGGGGAACTATGTCTAAAAAGCAAAAATTAGTTACCGAAGAAGTAAAAGTTGCAACAGAAAATACGGCACCTGATTCTGCACAAAAAGTGGAGTCCACACAAGAGACGAAAGTAAACGCAAAGGTGGACAAAAAGGCGGACAAGAACAAGGCTAAGAAAAAAGAGAAGAAACACACAGTCGCTAAAAAGACCAAGGAAACAGTTTCTGAACTTAAAAAAGTCACTTGGACAACCTTTCCAACAGTTGTGAAAAGAACGGGCGTAGTACTTGCGGTTGTAATTATTTTTGCAGTCGTACTTTTTGGAATTGACCTCTTGTTAGGGCTTGCTTCAAGTGCTTTAATGGGCAAACCTTTCAATCCATTTGGCTAAAATTATAAAAGGATAAGAAATATGGAAGAAAAGAATCTTGAGAAAGTAAAAAAGGATGATGTCATCACAGTGCCAAAAGAGTCATCAAGTGATCTTGCACAGAAACTTGAGGCAAAATGGTATGTGCTTCACACCTTTTCAGGTTATGAGAATGTGGCGAAAGAAAATCTTGAAACCGTGGTAGATAAGTTCAATCTTGGAGATAGAATTTTCGATATTATCATACCTATGGAAGATGTTGTTGAAGAAAAGAATGGCAAGAAAAAACTTGTTCAGCGTAAAGCAATGCCTTGCTATATCTTAGTAAAAATGAAATATGCCGATGACCTTTGGCACAATGTAACAAGAACCAGAGGTATTACTGGTTTCGTTGGCCCTAAGGGAAGACCTCTTGCCTTAACTGATGAGGAAGTTATGAAACTTCGTCTTGAGAAAATCAAGGTTGAGGTAGACCTTAATGTCGGAGATAAGGTTGAGGTTGTTGATGGCCCACTTAACGGTATGATCGGACAAATCTCTGCTGTAAATTCAGATATGAATGTTATCACAGTTAATGTTGAGATGTTCGGCAGAGAAACCGCAGTAGATCTTGAGTTTGCACAAGTACGAAAAATTAATTAGGTTTTACCGCGAAAGCGTTAAAATATGTGCATAATGCACACTGTCCGGCACGACAATAAACTACCAAAATTTGTGGGAGAACTTTTGCCAAAGTTCAATTTAACCACTTAAGGAGGAAAAAATGGCAGCAAAGAAAAAGGTTGCAGCAGTTGTTAAATTACAACTTCCTGCAGGTAAAGCCACACCAGGACCACCAGTAGGTTCTTCACTCGGACCTCACGGTATTAATATCGCTGGCTTTACTAAAGAGTTCAATGACAAGACCGCAGCGCAAGCAGGGCTTATCATTCCAGTTGTGATTACTATCTATGAAGATAGAAGTTTCACATTCGTGCTTAAGACTCCACCAGCCGCAGTTCTTATTAAAAAGGCAATCGGCTTAGAGACTGGGTCAGCAGCACCAAACAAAACAAAAGTCGGAAAAATCACTAGAGAACAGATTAAACAAATCGCAGAAACAAAATTGCCAGATCTTAACTGTACAAGTGTTGAATCTGCTATGTCTATGATTGAAGGCGCCGCAAGAAGTATGGGCGTTACAGTAGTAGACTAAGGAGGGGCAATATGAAATTCGGTAAAAGATATAGAGCAGCAAGCGAAATGCTTAAGCAAAACGTTTATGATGTAAATTCAGGTTTTGATACACTTCTCTCTCTTCCAAAAGCAAAGTTTGATGAAACAGTAGAACTTCATGTAAGACTTGGCGTTGACGGAAGAAATGCTGATCAACAGGTTCGTGGCGTGTGCGTACTTCCAAATGGTACTGGTAAAAGCGTTAGAGTTTTAGTTATTGCAAAAGGCGATAAGGCAGACGATGCTGTTAAAGCTGGTGCAGACTACGTTGGAGCAGAAGATGTTGTTGCAAAAATCCAAGGCGGATGGCTTGATTTTGATGTATGTATCACAACTCCAGATATGATGGGCGTTGTTGGACGTGTTGCAAGAGTGCTTGGACCTAAGGGCCTTATGCCAAACCCAAAAAGCGGCACTGTTACTATGGATGTTGCAAAGGCAATCAAAGATGCTAAAGCAGGTAAAGTTGAATATAGACTTGATAAAAACAACATTATTCATGTTGTAATTGGAAAAATGAGTTTCGGTAAAGAGAAACTTGTAGAAAACTACAATACAGTAATTGAGGCTATAATTAAAGCAAAACCAGCGGCGGCAAAGGGACAATACATAAAGAGTATCACCATTGCATCCACAATGGGTGTTGGTATTAAACTTAACTCAGGTATGTAATAAAAAAAGAAGGGCTAATTAAAGCCATTCTTTTTTTATACACATAGTCCAATTATAAAGCCAATGGCAAATAGTGCAAGCCAAAAATAAATTACTCGTAGATAACCGCGATAAAAAGTTTTTCGTTCATAAGACCCTTTTGGGAAGAAAAGTCCAAATATCCATCCAAGCGGAAATACGCCGGGTATAAAACATATAAGCACACCTAATTTTGTCTTTGATTGAGGCTGATATTGCGGTTGATATTGAGGTCGATTTTCCATATTCATCTCCATACCTTCATTATACTCGGGGGGGGGATTTGTCAAGGAAAAAATAAAAAAGAACTTATTTAAGTTCTTTTTTATTCACTTTCTTCCTCTCTTGCCTTTGCTTTTTCATAAGCGGTGAGTATCTTAGGATTTGATTGGAGTTCATTGCTTAGGTAATTGTATGCTCTGCTACTTTTTAGTAATGCGTGCAGGCCTACATCTAAGTCGTCATTCCAGCATTTCTTTATGTCTATTTTGTTTTTCGTATAGGTGTATTTCATCAGGGGAAGTATTTCGCAGTCAATATTGTCTACAACAAGTAATGCAAAATCTTTGTCAACTTTGTAAGAATTTGGTACGAATTCCCACGCCTCTTTTCTACTTTTAAGTGCTTCAATTAAAAGAGCGGGGTTCATCTTATTTTCTCTTTCAACATATCTTAAAGCATGGCCATTCTGTTTCACTGCTGCAAATAAAATTTCTTCTTTTTGATTATATATTTTTCCTAGTGCAAGTCCATTTTTTGAAACTAATCTAAGACAAATTTCATCATTTTGAAGCAGCGTGAGGGGAATAAATTTAGCAAGTGTGGGCTCTCTGGTTATCGCTTCAATAGCAATATCGCTATCTTTTACAAATCTTGAGCATGTGGCATATAAAACAGAAAACATTTGAGGGCAGTATTTTATTACTGCAAGAACAAAGTCTTTATTTTGTTTTAATTTTGCGGGAACAAATTTTTTCCAGATTAATCTTAAATATTCGATAGACTTAAATTTGTATATAACATTAAGCATGACTTCAGCATCAAGTCTTAAAGAAGGGACGAGAAATTCAAGGCCACTATAATAAATATCATCACTTGATGCGTTTTTAATTGCCGCAATAACAGCTGTTTTGTCTTGACAATTATCTTTTGTAATATTAATTCTTTCCAACGCATCCAGCCTTTTCTGTGCAAATTTTTGTGTTATCCTTTGTGGAGGCAAACCCTTAATGGCCTCACGATAAATGGCCTCATCTTCAGGGGTTATTTTCTCCTCTGCACTTCTTTTATAAGGGGCGGATGAAATTGAATTTACAATTTGATTTATGTCGATATAACCTTTTCCCTCATAATAAAATTTTGTCATTAGTTTCCCTCCATATCTACATTATACTCATATTTAGCGCACTGTCAATACCCTAGTATTTTTTAAAAAAGAAGGCCGTAGGCCTTCTTTTTATTTTACTTTCAATCTCTTTCTAAGTTTAATAGTAATGAAGATTACAACGCCCACAGCAAGCACGCCGATGACAATGGCAATGATTGCCCAAGTGTTGAGAGGTTCATTTTTAGTAACTTTGTAAGAGTAAAGTAAGGTGTCACTCATGGTGTAAATCTGAATATAGTAGGTACCATTTCTTGTTATTGTAATACCAGCACCTTCTCCACCAATAGAAGATAAGGTTTCAGCATTTATGTCATATCTATCACTGCCAATTTGGATGTAGCAATCACCAACAGTATCATATAGGTCATAAGCATTGAATCTTAATGAGATGTTGTCGGTAGTTGCGCCACCATTTGCAATAGATACGGTGACAGGAGGAGTAGCAAGATTAATCCAGAGTGAGAATGTGAATTCTGAGATTGCGTTAGTGTAGATTTGCTCACCAGTATTAATAGTTATTGTGTATCTTCCTGCACCCGATCTTTCATCAAAGTAAGAAAGTAGAAGTTTAGTTAAATACTGTTTACTATCAACTGTAACAAGATCGTTCTTGTTTGCAAGGGAAACAAGTGCCCCAGTGATATCTAAACCATTTTTCATAACCTTTTGAACATAGTAATTTGAATAAGGTGAAAATTCGTAAGCATATCTTGATTCATTTGGATTAATGATTGTGAATACAAACTCTTCTTCGCCGATAGGCTCGCCTTCTTTTGTTTCAGCATTTGTAAACTTAACTACATAATATCCATTTTCCTTAAAGGTGTAAGTGTAATTGTTTGTTGAGGTGTCGTAGCCGGTGTAAGGCTCTTCATTTCCGTCTTTATGCACTTCGATATCTGGTGCATGGTGGAAGTATGAGAAGTGGTTGGAAAGACTTAGTGTAACCTCACCATTATATACTGCCTTTGTATTAGGTTCTGTTATAAGGGTATCACCAGTGTTAGGGTCTTTGTAAGATACTGTAAATGGGGTTGTGTTTAGTAAAACTAAATTCAAGTAGTTGTTGTTTATGCTGCCAAAGTATTGTTCATTGCTTGGTGTGCAGGAGTCGTAGAATCTTATTCTATATGTGCCTGCTCTTGAAAGAGTAGTGTATCTTGTTGTTCCATTAGAGTAAACTTTTACATCCACCTTTATGTAACTATTGTTGAAAAGTTTTTCTACATAGATATTAATCTTGTTCTCATCTATACCAAAGTGGTCTGTCCAGTTAAGCTTTAATGTAAAACCTTCGCTGTTTACAGGAATTTGTAAATTGTTATTGTGAAGATCAATATTAGGTGTACTTGAAACATCTTCATAAGTCAGAAGGTCGAGTAGTGGTCTATCACGATCATCAGTTTTACCAATGTATATTACAGAGAATTTGCCAGTAATGTTTGCACCGCTATAGTTCCAAAGTTCAACTTCAACACCGTTGCCTGCAGGATAATGTCTAATTAGATTAAGTTTTATGTTAAGTTCGGTGCTACCTGTTTTATTTACGCTGTCATGGTCGCCGTAGTCAACGCTTACAATATAGTTTTCTGTTATGGTTTCTGTTGGTAAATTGTCGTCATTGTATATTGTATATTTTAAAAGGTTGCCGTCGGTATCTCTTGCCTTTTCTACTAGTTCACCATCGCTAAGTGAGACGGTATAGTAAACTGAAGAGGAGTCAAGAATTTTAATCGAGTAGATTTGACAAGCATCGTTAAGTATAGAATAATCATCGTAAGCTACCAAGAATTTGTAATCACCAGCACCGATAAAGTTAAATCCGTTTGTAGCAAAATCATTGACATTCAACCAAGTATTTCCGTTATCGTTTGAGAAATAGATGCTGTAAGAATATTGATTGTTGTAACTGTAATTTATATCTGTGTAAGATGAGTGGCTAGCACTAAATAATGCAGTAACACTATTAGAATAGGTGGTAAGCAGCATGCTTTGTGCGGAATAGAATTTGCCGTCAATTGATATTGTTTCATATCTGCTGCTTTGTTTGCCTGATATTGGGTTATTGTTTTTATCTTGGAACCATATGAAGGAGCCGGTGGCATTATTATTATCATAGAATGTAGGAAGTTTGTCATAAATTCTAATATTAATTTTAGAATTTGCTTTCTTTTCTATAAGGTCGCTAAGTTCGATAAAGTAAAGTAATTCACTTTGTTCACCCTTTCTAAAAGTAATAGAAGTAATATTTGTTTTTGGATCTGTCCTTTTGGTGATAGTATCGGTAATATCCTTGCGGTCTTTATCAAAAATATTTATGTCAAATATCAAAGAGTTGTATCTGTAAGTGATATCACCTGAAGTAAGGTAGGTTGTTGATCCGTCCGCCTCACTAGGAGTGGTGTAGACATTTTTAGTGCCTGTTATTTCATCAAAGTCTGGTTCGTCCAAATATTGGAAAATCGTACTTGTTTGATTAAAGTTGTCAAGGATTTCATATTTGAATACGTTGTATTCAGCCAGATTGATTGTTATAACAAGATATCCATTTGCGTAGTTCAATGAAATTGCACTATTGTTGCTTGTCCAAAGAGAAGGATTAGCGGTGTTATTTGTAAACGCACCAAATTCTTCCCATACAGATTGAGAAGCGGCAATTCGTTGAGATATCCTTATTTCTTTTGGGTATAGCCAAGCATAATCAGCGCTGGTTGCTTGCTCGAGGGTAGGAACTCTTAATTCTAAGGTCGCAGTGGTAGGAGTGGAGTCCTTTCTTGTATTAGAGTCATTGTAGGTTGCATTCAAAATTGAAATTCGTAAATCTATTGAAGTGCCTAGGTATCGGTTTATCAAAGACACATGGTGCTTGCGTTCCCCAGAAGGCATACCCGTAAAGATAGACTTAATATCAGTTTCCACTAGATTTATTCTTCCACCGCTGTTTTCAAGTCTATAAATGGTGGTGTCAATATCTTGTTCGTTACTATTTAATTTCGACCAAGGAGATTTCATGTATAATGCAGGTCTGTGATTATATAGATTTAATTCATATATTCCCCATGGGTCGCTGAGATAGTTTAATTCTTGAAGTTCAAATCCAGTGATTGAGAATATGTCAAAGCCGTCTTTTAATTCGGCATTATCTATTGATATAGTTTCATTGCTATTTTTGTATGATATAGCGGTGTTTTTGCTAGGCTCATAAACATGTACGATATAAATAGTTGTATTACCTGCGACATCTCTTTCTGCAATTTCATAGAGAGTGTCAGAAGAAATGGTGTCAAGATATTCTATAGAATTGTAATTATATTCTGAGAAGTTTCTTGTTTGAGTATAATTTGTAAGGTACTCGTTCATGTTGCCAATTTCTTTATAATAAATATACTTAGCATCTGTAGGGAGAGGTGGATGTTCTTTATCGGTGATTTGTGCTTGCAGATTGCTAAAGAAATCAGTTGTCACATTATAAGCGTAATATTTGAATGGTAGAGAACTCTTAGAATAAGAATAACTTACGTTTTGTAATTTTTCATTAAGTGCAGTTTCATCATTCCAATTAAGGTCCCAGCCACTTGTATCTATTTCGTCACCATTATAATCTTGAAGGGTCCTCATATTAATTTCTTGGTAAGTCCTAGTGAAAGAAGAATAACTATTTGTTACATTGCTCATAAGGTCTGCCAAGTTTTCAAGTGGTGCTGTATAATCAATTACAACCTTTTTCGTAACCTTGCCGTAATTGTTCAAATCGCTGTAATCTTCGCCGTAATTTTCGCTGTGACCTTCCAGTTGCATAGTAATTGAAAGCTCTGTTCCATTTTTCCAGTACTTTTCAAGATTTAGGTCTATGTGGTGAGCGAGCAAACCATCATTTTCTACTTCAAACTCTTCACTTTTTAATGTTGTGCCGTCAATAGTAATTTTGATTTTGTCCTTATTTCTATCTAGGTTTGCGATGTATCTGCTGTCGCTATCCTGCCATTTGATAGAAATCTTTTTAGTGTTTACATAATAAGTATCTATGTCGCCATCAGTAACAAAGTTTGCTTTTAAGTTGTTGCCATTATAAACGGTAAAGTCTGGCTGTGGTGAAGAAATAACAAATTTGAAACGATAAGAGTTACTGAAAGATGCTGCTTGCCCTCTGTTTTGTGCTTGGTATATTTTAACTTCATAATTTCCAGCCTTGGTAAAGACAGCAGGCTTACTTGTTTCAGAAATGCTATCACCTAAGTTTGTTACTTCGTAGAAATTAAGATACCCTTTTGTCATTGTCCCATTTGTCTTGTAGTGGATTGGGATTGAAGCATCGGTGGCTTTGAATTCAATTTCTGCATAAAGTTCATATTCAGGAATAATGGTCTTTGCAAGGTATTCATTTGCTTCCTCTTCAGTATCAAACCTATGTTTAACTCCTTCAACAATCACATAATAATAAGGATCGCCATCGGTATGATCTATTTTCGCATTTCCAAAATAAGAAAGTGTATTATTCTTGTCAACACTATATGAGTTGTCCTCGGTAAAGTAATTATAGTTTGTAGTGTATTTATACTTTGGAACCTTTACTGAAAGGGGAAGTTTATTTGTTGTAAGACTGGTGCTGATTGAAATATTGTCGCTTGTAATGTCAGAGGTATGGAATGATCCTGAATTAAGCCCGCTATCTTTATTCATATAAGGGAAGGATACTTGAATGCTAGATTGTGTAGGAAGGCTATACATAGTCACAAGCATATCGTGTCCGACAAGGCTTTGTGAAGATATCTTGCCATTATCATTGCCATCTTCGTCCTTTCCAGTTACATCTTCACGCTCTGAAATTACATTGTATCGGTCAACCATAAGGGTAATGTTTCTTTCAAAGAAGTCATAGGTGTTGGTTGAGGTGTTTTCCTTGAAGTATCTTCTTACAATTACATATTTTCCAGGGTTTGCTATCGTAGTGCCACCGGAGGATGAGAGAGGAGCGGTGATTTCACGGCCTTGTTCATATTCGTGGGTATATTGGAACACTGGAATAGGCTCATATTCGTCTTCAAGAGTATAATAATAGGTTTGTCCTAATGCCTCTTCCTCTTCTTGATTATTCTCATCAAACACTTTTACTGGTGCAGAAACCTTTTTATAACCATAATATCTTACCTCTATGCTTTCAACTTTGTTCCCATCTTTTGCAAAAGGTACAAAACTGATATTAAGATTAGATTCTGTCTTTACAGGCACGTAATAAGCGAACTTATAATTTAGAGAGGAAGGAACAAAGTCTTTTTCTTCATTATAGCTTAGTTCAGATTTGTTTTCATAGAAAATGCCAGCATAACTGTAAGCCTCGTATTCCATAATTGTATTGTCACCGCTTACCACTCTCAGTTTAGAAGAGTCGGAGGAAACTGTTACACTAAGGTATACGCTTGGATGATTAAGCAAATCATTTTCAATATTACCAGTTCTTGAAATGTTGGATCCATCACGCAGGTAGAAACTATATGTACCTTCGTTTGCCTTGTTGTTTGAAATCAAAGTTATAGCATGGCTGTAGCCTTGATCTAAAGCTGGTGTATTCGCTTCAATATCTTTAAAAAGGTGATCGCTATCAATGGCAATTTTCAAGTAGTCGCCACGATATTTTGTATTTTCCTCACCCGCATTGTTCCAGCCTGCAGGAGGGGTGGCACTGAGGTCGCCTTCAATTCGGCCAATATTGTTGTAAGTAGTTATACCAGTAGTAGAATTTTTTTCAGCGCCAAAGAAGGCTTTAAGTTCTTCACGTAACTTGTCTTGCAATGAGACGTCAGAGATTGACGCATTATTAGCATTGTAAACATTAAAGTTCTCTATATCAAAACCATTGAGGAAGATTGCTTTATAAGGTGCCCATTCTATGGCAACACTGTAGCCGTTGTCAAGTTCTTCTTGCTCAGGGATAGTAATTATATCTCCAGAAGAGAGAATTGATTTTGAGCCACCGCTATATGTTTCCACCGTCTTAATAAAGATGGGTGAGGATTTATCAATGAGATATACGCCAAAATCGCAGTTGCCCGCTTGGTCATAGACCTCGATGATGTAAAGCCCTGCCTCTTCCTTCACATAAGATTTAGGGAGCGTGGTTGTGTATCCAGAGGCGTTTTCATACTTAGGCCATGTTGTATTGTTTTTAGTAAGGTCAAGTTTAGCCTCTATTGGCAGGAAGAAATCCTTTCCTTTTCTGTAAAGGTAATCAATTAAAGCGGAATCTCCAAGTTCGGTGTGATGATAGAAATCAGCCGAAGTAAGAGGGTAGAAATTGTAATAACCATAAGTCATTGCTCCGCTATCTTTTTGGTCCCAAGAAAAGACTAATGGTTGATTGCTTTTGTTTCCTTCCAGTGCTTTGCCCAGTCGGTAAAGGTTGTTTGTTGTGGCAGAGGCCGTCATTGCCGTCAAGTTTTTGATAGGGGTGGTATCAATCGTAAAGACGCTTGTGGTTGGCACCTCAGAGTTTTTCTCATAAATGCGTACCGTAAACACTGCATTTGTTGATGAAGGAATATTTACTTCATAATTATTGTTATCATAGTCAATTCCAAAGTCGTCCGTGCCATTATTGAAAGAACTGATATCTCTTTCACCATTCCATAATGGCTCATTATTAAGATAATTCACTGCCGAAAGGGTGATGGTTGCTTGTGCGTCATAAGGGTTTTTAGCAGAGTTATTTGTTATGGTAACATTTTGGTTGGTGTAAGCCCGATTGCTAAGTTCTTGATCGCCTGCCTTCACCTCATAGGTTGAAATTTTATCATCATAAGTGAAATAGAACACTTGATAGTGATGCACTGTTGTTTGTGGGACGCCATTATCTGCAGTAAAGTTGGAGTATGTGTAATCAGTTATAACGAGATAGGTGCCTGCAACTGTAATATTGCCACCATCAAATGTTTTTCCACCATCAAAATCTCCACTATTTTGAAGTGTATAAATTTTTGAGTTAACTGTGGAGTCTGTAGTTGCAGGCGTAATATTTGATTTAAATTTAATCGGTGCTTGATTTGTAGTTGCAAGTGCAATATTTTTTAGGCTTTCTTTTATTTCTGTTTTTATTTCATTGACATTTGTTTTTGTGATTGTAACTTGATTTGTAATATCAGCCCCGTCCTTAAAAGCAGTTTTGTTAGCATTTATTGTTTTAAATTCTTTTTGCACTGTGGTGTTGGTGTCAGGGTCGGTGGTGCCAAGGTCGGTGTAATAAACTTGATAACCAAAAACATACAGTCTTTGGTGTAGAGTAGTAAGTGGTAGGTCGTATACATGTTCACCTACGGTATAAACCAAGTTGAAGATTAAATCGTATGTACCAAGTTCATTAAAGGTTAGGTTAATTTTTCCACTATTGTCCATTGCAAAGAAGAAATCGGGATTAATTTCTCTCCCGTTTGCGTCAAGGAAATACAACTTTCCGTTATTGTACTTTATTGTAGCATAATAAGGAATGTTCTCCGTATTTACAAATCTTACTGACATCTCGTAAAAACGAGAATCATATTCAAAGTTAGGCAAATTATTGTTAGAGTAATTGTAAAAATAGTAGGTGGAATGAGTTTGGCTTTGAGTGCTATTTAATAAAGCCTCTCTCATGCAGTTTGTCATAGTCGTTTTTGGTCTGTTTGATGCGGAGTCAAAGTAGGTTGTATAATCAAACATCATAAAGGTATAAAACAATTCACTTTCTTCATCAAGTATACTAAATGAGTTTCCGCCGTTGGTGGTGTAATATACATCCATGTTGATTGCAAGGGTGTAGGCACCTTCTTCAGCTAGCGTTACCGTATTACCGTCTATTGAAATGCTCGTATTTCTTTTTTGAAGTGCAATCTGCATGTCGAGTTGTTCAGGTGCGAAGGAGTAGCCAGTAGGATTAAAAGGGTTTTCATGGGAAGAGCAGAAATTGTCACTTGCTGATACTGGCAAAAGGTTTGTAAGATTTTGCACTGAAGAAATATTGTCATTTGTTACATTGTAGTAAAGTGCGATTGTGTTGATATCAAAATAATAAAATTCTTGGTTGTTTTTTTTGTTTGGTATGTATGCATAGTTTGTTTTTGTTGTGCCATCTATTGTCTTGTCAATAGTGTTGGTAGCAATCTGTAGGTCGAGGGTGTTTCCACTAGACATAAGATAAACAAAGTCTTCATGCTTTGTGGCAGTTGTGCCTATATTTAGGTAAGGCTTAATGTCATTGACTACAGTTTCATTAGCCGAAACGGGTGGCTCAAAGTTTTGCGTGGATAAAGGCAGCCCTAGGCAGATACAGCCTGCGGTCAAAAGTCCAACTATTAAGGTACTAAAAACAATTTTTAATTTCGACATATTACACCTCGAATAAATTCTTTTTTGATAAAAAGATTTTAACATACAAACGACAAAAATCAAAATAATTTGCACACTAATATTATTATAATAATATAATATATAAATATTTATCAAAATTAAAAAAAATATTTATTCTCCCATAATTTCGGGGTGAAAAAGGTTTTTAATAAATAAAATTTTAATAATTTAACTAAAATAAATAAAAAAATCAGAAAAAATAATAAAAAATTGATATTTTTTTATAAATTATTATTTTTAACACTTATTTTTTTAATTTCATAAATTAATTAAGAGGATATTTATGAATTCAATAAGTGTATGTTTGATTGTAAAAGATGAAGAAAAAACTTTAGAGAATTGTCTTAAAAGTGTCAAAGCTTTTGCGGATGAGGTGATAGTTGTGGATACTGGCTCCACAGATAAAACTAAGCAGATAGCCAAAACATACACAGATAAGGTATATGATTTTGAGTGGATAGATGATTTTTCTGCTGCCCGAAATTACTCTTTTTCAAAGGCCACTTGTGATTATATAATGTGGCTTGATGCTGATGATGTCATCTTTACTGAAGACATCATGAAACTTTGGGATTTTAAATTATCAAAGCCAAGCAAAGTGGATGTATACATGCTTAAATATGTCACAAAATTTACAAATGATCTTAAACCAGAGTTTAGTTTTTATCGTGAGCGTATTGTAAGGCGTAGTGCAAATTTTACATGGCAGGATCCCGTACATGAGGTAATTGTGCCGCGTGGTAATATTGCTTACCTTGATATAAACATTTATCACTGTAAGAAGAAGGCTCCAGCAGGGAGACGCAATTTAGAGATTTATCAAAAATATATTGCAAAAGGAATGAAACTTTCGCCGCGTCAACAATTTTATTATGCACGCGAGCTTTACTATAATAATTTAATTGTGGAGGCAATTCACCAGTTTAGTCTCTTTCTTTCAAGTCATCAAGGGTGGATTGAGAATAATATTGAGGCCTGCTTAAATCTGTCAAAATGTTATCAGCTTCAAGGAGACCACGAAAAAGCCTTGACCGCTCTATTTGGCAGTTTCGCTATGAGTATACCTAGAGGGGAGATACTTTGTGAAATCGGCAGCATTTACCTTAGGCTTAAACGCTATGACGAGGCAATATACTGGTATAAACTTGCAAAAAGTTTAAAACCCAATTTTAAAAGTGGCGCCTTTGTTCAAACAGATAGTTATGAATTTCTGCCAAATTTACAATTATGTGTTTGCTATTATTATAAAGGTCATAAAAAAAGGGCAAGACGCTATCACGAACTTGCCAAAAAACAAAAGCCAAATCATCCAAGTGTAATTTACAATGAAAAGTTTTTTAAAGCTTGATGTTATCAAGATTTCTAATTTTACTTAAAAAACTTTCCTCAAATTTTTCACGGTCACAATTTATTACAAGCGCAATATGGCCACCGTCATCACCTTCGCGAATTGTTGCGTAGGTTTTTCCAGGTGTGTCCTCAAGGTCTATTGCAACATCAACGCCGATTGAGGTAAACATTTCAGGCTCCACGAGATAAAGGTATGCATCAGTGTCGTTTGTTGCAATTCTTTTATCTTTGTAACCTCTTTCCCAGTAATTTTGATATATTTCCTCTAAAAATGCACCTGTATCATTCATTTGCCCTATTTTGTGCACCATTTTTTCAGGAAGGTGAGTGACATTGCGTCCGAGTTCAGACGGAATAATAACCAGTGGCACTCCAGAATCGAGTACATATTTAAAGGCTTCTGGGTCGGTACGAATGTTGAAAGAAATATGGGGTTTAATGCCTTTTAAGCCGTAAGGGGAGAAACCTTCAAAAATAATCTGCTTTACAAGTGGGGCACAGTCCGGATGCTTTTTGAATAGGTTGCCAACATTTGTGTGGGGGCCAAAAAGGATGAGGGTAATCTCATGAGGATTTTGTGTAATAATTTCATACATAGCTTCAACAGCATCTTTTTTTATTGGCTTGGTTTTTGCTTTGGGAGGAATATAAGTTTCGCCCATGCCATATTTACCATGCAGCCAAGAAGCGTCAGGCGTGTCTCTAACCATACCTTTTTCACAGCCTCGCGCTACCGGTGTTTTTTTGCCAAATTTTTCAAGAAGGTGAAGCATATTGTTTGTTGCAATATCTACATTGATATTTCCTTTCACGGTTGTGTAAAGTTTTACATCCAGCCGCTCGTCAAACATGGTAAGGATAAGGGCGGTGGTATCATCAATTCCGGGGTCTGTATCAATAATTACTTTATGTTTTTCCATTTTAACTCCTTTTTTTTGTTGGCGGAGAGTGGCGGATTCGAACCGCCGAAGGCTTTCACCTTATCGCTTTTCGAGAGCGACACATTCGACCACTCTGACAACTCTCCATATTTTCTATTTTACATAATAAAAGACTTTTTAGCAAATAAAAATGTATATTAAGTCATAAAAAAAGAAGGATAAACCTTCTTTTTTACTTTTAACTTCAGGCTGGTGCTACACTTCCGGCAGGGAGAGCCGCATTTAAAATTACAGGAAGTAATAAGTTTATAAATAATACAAGTATCAAAAGTACTGCAACGCCGATTATAGTATTCTTTATTCTTTCCACCGCTTTTTTTCTTGCATCATCACTTTCACTTTTTGCAAGGTTGATACCAAGAATAACTGCATAAACAGTGCCAGCACCACCAACAAGGGCAAGAATAGCATATAGAATAGGTGGCAAGACATCATAAACATCATTAAGCCAAGCATAAGAGCCTAAAAATCTATAGGGGATGAAAGCCAAAATATTAGATAAAAAATTGTACATAATTTTCTCCTAATATTATTTTACCATAAATAAAATCTTTTTACAATAAATTTCACTATATTTTTGCAATAAAAAAACTGCTAAAACTCTAGCAGTTTTAATTTTTATTATGCTGATGGAACTAAATCAGGGAAGAATGCGCCAACAATTTCTGGTAACAGTAAGTTAAAGAATAATACAAGTACAACTGTCACAGCAACAGCAATAAGGACTGTAATCAAATGTTTCTTAGCCTCATCACGCTTAGATTGATCCTCTGCTCTTGCGAGTTGAATGCCAAGGTAAATAGCATATACCGCACCAGCAGCTCCCACAAGTCCCATAATAATATAAAGCACAATAGACACTGTACCAAATACTTGTCCCATCCAACCAAGTTGTTTATTAGTCTCTGGGAACCTATCTGCCCACCCAGCAAGTAAGTTTGAAATAAAACTCATAATTAATACCTCCAATAAATATTTTTTATTTATCTACAAAAGTATAATAACATATTAAAAAATATTTTCCAAATTATTTTAGGTAATTTTTTGGAAAATATTTAATTTATTTTTTTTATTAAGTTTTTTGTGCTTTCCAAGCACCATTTTCAATATATTGCGAGTAAATATTTCCACCTAAGAAAGCTTTTACAATTTCAGGCAATAATAAGTTGAAGAATAATACAAGCACAACTGTCACAGCAACAGCAATAAGAACGGTAATTAGGTGTTTCTTAGCCTCATCACGCTTAGATTGATCTTCTGCTCTTGCAAGCTGAATACCAAGGTAAATCGCATAGATTGCTCCAGCGGCACCAACAAGTCCCATAATTATGTAAAGTACGATACTTACGGCATCAAATACTTGTATCATCCAACTATAATTTGGTACATATGATGGTCTTTCCGCAGTAATAGGTGGTGTAAAAACATCACTCCATCCAACTAATAAATTTGAAATTAAATTTAAAACCCCTGTCATATTTAATATCTCCTTTTTTATTTTACAAAAAAATATTAGCATAAAAAAAATAAATCGCAAAATGATTTTTCAATGATTACAAAAAAATATTTAAATATTTATAAAAAAATAAATCTCGTATTTTTTCGAGATTTAATTTTTTGTTTTTTAAGTGGCGAAAGTCCTAAAATAGTCTTCCTGGGCAAGTATTCTGGCAGCAACCACTAGAATTATTGTTATTGCCAAGAGCAAGCAACAATAAAAGCAAGAAGTTGGTGTTTGTGTTCAAATTAGTATCAGTTGAAGATGCAAACACCGAAAGCAGTAATACAAGTAAGATATCGTTTGAAAAATTCATGTAACCTCCATTCTACAAAAATCTTTTTTTTGCATCAAATTAAATAAATAAAATACAATTTTTAATTTGATTTTTTCCTTTGCAATCTGGCAAAATTAAGTTGTTCACATTAGTATTTATGTACTTTTGTTAAAAAGTGTGAACGCGGAGCGAAAAAATGCAAAACAAATTTTTATTATTAAGTGAAAGAAATAAGCGAGATGTACTTGGTGCCTTGCCAACAGAACAAGACATTTTGCGTCTTGCGGACTATTTTCAAAATTTTTCTGATTCTACAAGAATCAAAATTTTGTCATGCCTATCAATGATGGATATGTGCGTAAATGATTTGTCTAATGTCCTTGGTATCAATCAGACAACTATAAGTCACCAACTAAAACAACTTAAAGATCAAAATCTTGTTTCGTATAAGCGTGACGGAAAGATACTTGTGTATACTCTTCGTAGTGAGCATGTAAATGATATCTTCATGTATGCAATAAATGCTATTTAGATTGACAAACGTCTTTCTTCGTGGCATACTTAATCCATGGAGAAAATATGGAAAGAGTTATTGAAAGTTTAAATGAAATGAGTTTTGCCTTGCCTGAGGGCTGGCAACTCACAAACGACATATATAGTCTGCCAAATGGACAAGGGATGACCAATAAAGAAAACTATCTGTCGAGAAAGGGTGAAGTGATTTCACTTTTTGAGGTGCATCGCGATCCAGATGAGTTTTTTGATTATTATGATAATTTCACAAAAAAGTTAAATCTTTTTTCTCATAAATACATCTTGGCAGGAAAAACAAAAATTAAACTTGGGGAATTTATTTTTCCGTCTTATGTAATTAAGGATTTAGACAACAATGTTTTCACTATGCAGGTTTTTGTAAATTGTGGTGACTGCCTAGCCGCGTTCATGATTAAACTTGACAAGTACTATGATAATATCAAAGATACCATAAGCCACAACCATATATTAGGGGAACTTATCAAATTGTTGAGGACGGTGCAATGAAAAAGTTGTTATTACATAGTTGTTGCGGGCCATGTAGCACCCATGTCATCAATGTACTCAAAGATGATTATGATATTACAGTTGTCTATTATAATCCAAATATAGATACACTTGAAGAGTTCAACCATCGTTTAAGTGAGCAAAAGCGTTATTGTGACGCGGTGGGAGTAAAGGTGATAGAGGTGCCTTTTGCTCCACAAGAGTATTTAGATGAGGTTAAAGGGCTTGAAGGTGAGCCAGAGGGCGGAGCGAGATGTGCGGTGTGCTTTAAGTTACGACTAGATAAAACAGCACGCCTTGCTAAGGAACTTGGTTATGATGCCTTTGCGACCACGCTCACAGTTAGTCCACATAAAAATAGTTTGGTAATCAACAGCATAGGCAAAGCGGTGGAAGAAACAGAGCAGATCGAATTTATCGATGGCAATTTCAAAAAGCAGGACGGCTACAAAAAAAGTATTGAACTTGCAAAACAATATAATCTATATAGACAAAACTATTGCGGGTGTAAGTTTTCAAAAAGATAGGAGAAGGGTATGGATTTTCCAACATTCAATGGTGAAACAAGAAGTGAACAGGTACAGCGAAAGGTGCTGCTTCGAATTTTTATTGCATTTTTTATTGTGCTGATGCTATTGCTTGCTGGAAGAATGTATTTTTATTTCAATTATAAGTACTACCCAGTACAGGGAAGAAGTATGCAGCCTACAATCAATCCGGAGCCTTTTGTAGTAGCAAATGGCGAAGTTTATCAAGATGGCGTTTTTGTTGAGAAGACCCATGATATAAAAGTGAATGATATCATTATAATAAAGTTGCCAATTTTCAAGAATACTATAATTAAACGAGTGATAGCATTAGAAGGTGATAAGATAAGTATAGCCAAGCATGGAGATTTGCAAGGGGAGTATCGTCTTTCAGTGATACGAAAAGGTAGCGACACAGTGGAGAGGATTGAAGAAGATTATATAAAGTCTTACCTTGAATGGTCAGCCATGGAGTATCAAACTTATCAAGGCATGAACTACCAACAAGATTTTTATAATACTTATTTAAGGTCTGGTGATTATACCATGGTAGACGGGCAGTTATTCTACACACTCAAGAAAGATGAAGTCTTTTTTATGGGTGATAATCGTGCAAACAGCACTGATGCTAGGGCACTGGGGCCATGTAATGTCAACCAAGTTGTCGGTGTAGTAAGAGTTACAATTAAAGACGCTTATTCACTTTTACGAGAAAATAAACTTGAATTTGAGAAATTTAAAGTGATGTCTGGCTACTTTTTTGACAAAATAAACAATTATTTTGCTTGGTAATGCTAAATTTGTTTGGAAAAGTGGCAAGAATATGATATTATAGGCTAAGGCAAAAAGCCAAAAAAGGAGAAAAAGAATGAATAAAGCAGAGTTTATCAAAGCGTTTGCTGAGAAAGCAAATTTCACACAAAAAGATGCAGGAATTGCTTTTGATGCAATGGCAGCAACAATCGCTGACACACTCAAAAAAGGAGAGAAAATCCAAATCGCTGGTTTCGGTACTTTTGAGGTGAAGAAGAGGGCAGCAAGAGAAGGTATTAATCCTCTTACAAAACAGAAGGTTAAAATCAAGGCTTGCAAGGTGCCATCTTTCAAATTTGGTAACAGTTTTAAAGATATGATAAATTAAAAAACAACCCTGAGGGGTTGTTTTTTTAATCTAATAAGAGTAAGAAAATTGCTATCTAATTAATAAATATTATTATGAAATCGGACTGGCGGACTTTCCGTAAGGAAAGCGGAAAAGCAAAATGTATCATTTTGCCCGCGTAGTCCAAAGGACACCTTATTTGGAAGAGGACTAGGTGGAGAAACCGCGAGGACAGCGGTTAGCCATGTAAAACATGGCGTGTCCGCGTCAAAAAATACATTTTATGTTGAAACAACTTAAAATGTATTTTTCCGAGTGGTGTCTGTCCTAATAATACTTTATCATCGCGTAGCCCTGTGGGTAATTACAAAGCGGGCAGTTTTTCCACGCTTCTTTTTTCTCTTCCTCATAGCCGCAGTTGGAACAAGTCCACTTTATTTTTTCAGGGCTTCGATAAAGTTTGTTTGCTTTGTATAGATTTGCAAGGGTTTGCAGTTTTACAGCATGGGTATTTTCCACCTCTGCGATAAGCAGAAATGCTTTCGCAATTTCAGGGAAACCCTCGTCTTTTGCCACCTTTGCAAAATGGGGGTAGATATTTTTTGCCTCATACTCTTCAATTTGTGCAGCCGTTGAAAGGCTATGTTTCAGTTCGGACGGCTCAAAAGGGTAGCCTGCTTCAATAGGCACATTGTCTTCTTTCCCTTGGCAGTTGTCAATCATAAGGCTGTAAAGCCTTGAAGCGTGGGCCATTTCATTTTTTGCCAGCACTTTCAGTTGGTCGGAGATAAAAGAAAAACCCTCACTTAACGCGGATTTTGCCATAAATTGATATCTTGCACCATCTTGGCACTCCGCAGCAAAGGCGCGTGCCACACTTTCTTTTGTTTTACTTTTATTAAATTCCATATTTCCTCCTTATAATAATGTTTGACATAAAAAAAGATAGTTAAACATTTGCTTTTTTTGGTAAACTTAGGTAAACTAAAATAGAGGTGAATATGAAAGAAAACGAACGCATTCAAGCGGAAAATTATAAAAAGGCGCACTATTTTTTCATAGGTAAGGATTATAACAAGATTATTGATAAGTTAAATAAGAATATGCCATATCATAGAATTGCCTATGAGAGGGATTTTAATGGCCGTGAAATAGTTTATGATGTTAAAAGCAATATGCTTTCCAAAGCGGGTATTGTAATAAGTAAACAATATGAAGAGGGCCAATCCTTTTTTAAGGTGAGAAAGATAAGTTCTCTTACTGGCGGCTATAAACGCCCTAGCCAAAAATTTGAATTAGGACAATGTGAAAGCACGGAAGCACCAAAGGATTTCCCAACACAGATTGCAAATGCAGTAAGCAATGCGTTTTCAAATGCATTTACAATTGACCTTGTATCGGTGGTGAGACAAACACTGCCTAAAATCGAGATAGTTGTCACAGGTAAGAGATTTAGAGTTGTAAGCGGAAATGGCTATAATTGTACATTATTATATGAAACTGCCATTTATAAAGACCTTGAAACAAATAAGAAGGTAAAACGCAATGGTTTTACTCTCCACCTTCCAAAAGGGGAGAAATATGAAAAAGACAATAAGATAGTAATAGAAGCAATCGACCATTATTGTAAGGAACTTGTGTACTATCAAGAAAGCCGCTTTGAGATTGCCGATAGATTGTTGCATCCAAAACCAGTGATAATCGAAGAAAAACAGGAAGAAGAATAAAAGGAGGTTTTGCCTTCTTTTTTTTCATAGTCTTTATTTTCCACGCATAAGTTACAATAGTGAAAAATAAAGACAGATTACCATTTTACACAAAATTATGTTATGGCGCAGGTTGTTTAGGATATGGTTGCATGGGAAATACCTTGTCCAATTTTATCATGTTTTTTGGTACAAGCATAATGGGAATATCTGGCACGCTTGTTGGGATTGCTGTGGCTATGGCGTCACTTTGGGACGGGGTAAGTGACCCGCTTGTCGGTTATCTGTCTGATAATACAAAAAATAAATTTTTTGGTAGACGGCTTGGCTATATGTTTTTTGGCAGTTTTGCAATAGCCTTATTAAATATTCTTATCTGGACCATGCCTGCATCTTTAAGTGAAGGCGGGAAATTTGTTTGGCTTCTTCTTTCCATGCTTGCAATAGAAAGCGCGAACACCTTTTTTGGCACTCCATATTCTGCACTTGGTATTGACCTTGCTCCCGATTATAACGAGCAAAATAAGGTGCAAAGTTATAAAACAATATTTAGTATAATAGGCATGATACTGCCAAGCATTTTCGTTTATCTTTTTATGCCTTCAATTTCTCTTGGCATCCAAACTGAATTTAGTCAAGAGGGGTATATCAATATTGCCTATGTCAACTCTGCTCTTGTGCTTATATCAAGCAGTATTGTGGTATGGGGATGCCTTAAACAGGTGCAAAAAAGAAATAATGTCTATCTTCTATCTTTCAAAAAGGAAAAGTTCAGTTTAGGTAAACTCTTGTCAGGCTATTTGGAAGTTTTAAAAAAGCGGGATTTTAGAGCGGTAATTTTGGGCTACTCCATGGCACTTATTGCCTCTGCCTTTTTGACGGGGGTGGGTATGCACTTGTTCACCTATTGCTACCATTTTTCAAGCACACAGATATCAATACTTTTGTTTGCCCTTTTTGGCGGTGCAATTATTTCGCAACCATTATGGCTTAAAGTGTCAAAAAGGCTGGATAAGAAAAAGGCACTTATTATTTCTCTTTCCTTAATCGTTTGCGGCATTGCACTCACAACTCTGACTTTTCTTTTTAGAACCTTTATCTCGCCCGCGAAGATGTTTTATCTAGTCCTTCCTTGCATAATTTTCTGCGGTATGGGTGCGGGTGCTATGTACTCTCTGCCTATGTCAATGTACGCTGATGTCGTGACGCTAGAAATATATAAAACAGGTAAAAATAATGCAGGCGCCTATTCTGGATTTTTCACCTTCACCTACAACCTTGCAAACTCTATCGCACTTCTTATTATGGGCTTTTTACTTGACCTAATCAAATTTGATTCTTCCCAACCGGTGCAAGCAATGTCGGTGCAAAATGGTCTAGGAATTATAGTTTTCTGTGGCTGTGCCATTGCTCTTGCTGGGTCGATAATACTATTTTCTAATTATTCTGTTAAACGCAGTGATGTGTTAAAAATCCAACTTATGCTAAATAGAGAAAATAAAAACTCACAAACTGCAAATAAATAAGATAAGGAGCGGGTGATGAAAAAGCTACTTTGTCTTATTTTTCTTTGTTTAGCATTAATATTGACGGGTTGTAATCAAACCCTACCTTTAGCAAATTGTACACGCGATAGTGAAAATATCGGAGGTAGCATTTCCTTTAAATATAATAAGTCAACAGGGGAGATCTTTATTGGCGGCGAAAATGAGCAAATACAATATTATGAAAAAAATATAGCACGAGGTTGGCAGGAGGGCGGCAATCGTATAGGTTTAAAGTTTGTCGCTCCTTCCATGGTAAAAGAATATGAAACAGGAAGCATTTCCATTCAAGGCAAAACAATTTCTTCTGGCGACTTTTATCAAGAAGTGAATGGACAAAAGACGGGCGAAGCAATAATATACCCTCTTATAAAAAATATAGAGGAAGTGATAGAAATCAAAATCACATGGCAGGACGGAAGTGAGGAGCAAGTTTATAAAGTAATCATCAAAGAGGGCACACAACTGATGCAACAAAAAAACACCTAACGGTGTTTTTTTCTGGTAGCCTCTAGGGGAGTCGAACCCCTCACTCCGCCGTGAAAGGGCGATGTCTTAACCGATTGACCAAGAGGCCATATATCAAAAGAGGGATTTTTTGATACTTAGCCATTATACGAAAATTACATAATGCTGTCAAGTGTTTTTGAAAAATAATTTTAATTTATTCCACCATGTCTCTTGCCACCGCTGCCGCATAAATATGTAGTGCGTAGGGCTGCATTGTCATGGCAACCTCATTCATAGTGGCACCTGTGGTTAGAATGTCGTCAATTATGAGGACATTCTTATTTCTAATAGCCTCTTTATCTTTAAGCCTAAAACAATTAGTAAGATTTTTTAGTCTATCGCGGTAGTTCAAGGCCTTTTGATCCTTGGTTTGCTTTTCTTTGATTACAACATTGCTTTTTGTCTCGCAATTCATAAGTTTGGCAAGTTCCACAGCAAGAAGCTCGGCTTGATTATAGCCCCTTCTTCTTCGCGACTTTTCATGCATAGGGACTGGAATGATAATATCAATATCAATGTTTTCTTCTTGTATACGCTTATATATCAGTTTCGCAAAAGGGTAGGCAAGGTATCTTGCGTTATCACTTTTAAAGCGTAATAAACTGTTCTTTGCTTCATCCTTATATATTAGCGGGCAAAAGGCTCTTTCAAATTTCTTTCTATTATGGCCGCAAAAGTCACATACAATATTGTGTTTCTTTATCTTAACATCGCAGAACATACACCTGTTGCCAACATTGAAAAAGTCCTCTTTTGCACAATCGTCACAGTAGGGTCTTGTTTCAAAATTATCTATGTCGGCACCACAAAAGATACACTTTATCTTTTCAGGGAAAAGTATATTTAATGTAAATTTTTTAGTTTTCTTTAAAAATTCTTGAAATTTCATGGTTTTTAATTAAAAAGCTCGTTAATTTTGTCATCAGCCGAGATAAGTAGGTCTTTTAATAGAGTAAATCTTTGTGTGGTGTAGTTGTTAGATACCATACGTTTTAAATTCTTTTTTTCTCCAACAAGTACAACCATTTTCTTTGCACGGGTTACAGCCGTGTAAAGCAGGTTGCGGGTGAGTATCATACTTGCGCCTGCAATTACTGGCATTACGACTATATCAAACTCACTGCCTTGGCTTTTGTGAATGGTAATTGCATAGGCAAGGGAAAGTTGGCTGATTTCTGTGCGAGGGTAAAGGCATTTTCTTCCGTCTTCAAAAATGACAAGCACCTCATTAGTTTGAAAATCAATGTTTTCAATAAAGCCAATATCGCCGTTGTATACCCCTTCGCCTTCTTCTTCCAAAAAGCCATTTATTCTTTTCCAAATAAGGTTGTAATTGTTTGCTGTTTGCATCACCTTGTCGCCCTCACGGTAAATGGTATCTCCAACAACAATTTCTTGTTTGTGTAGTGATGGAGGGTTAAGTTTTTCTTGAAGGGTGCGGTTTAGATTATCAATACCACAGACGCCCGCTTTAAGTGGTGCAAGAATTTGGATTTGATTACTTTCAAGTTTGGTGAAGTCTGGCAGTCGCCTTGTCACCATATCGATTATTGAATCCTTTATTGAATTTAAATCCAGCCGCTCTTCAAAGAAAAAGTCTTTTGAAGTGTTGTCGATAAGTGGCATTTTGCCAGCGTTGATAAGGTGTGCGTTAGTAATGATAAGGCTGTTGTCGGCTTGACGGAAAATTTTTGTAAGCATTGAGATTGTAATTTTTCCGCTTTTCAGTATGTCGTCAAGCACATTTCCAGCACCTACGCTTGGCAGCTGATCTTTATCGCCAACGAGTATGAGTTTGCAGTCACGGGGGAGTGCTTTGCAAAGGTGGTTCATAAGTGCGACATCCACCATAGATACCTCGTCTACAATAACACAGTCGGTTTCAAAGGGATTGTTTTCATTATGCACAAAGCGTGAGGTGCTGCCTTGCGTCACTTCAAGCGCTCTATGAATGGTTTTCGCTTCACAGCCAGTACTGTCAGAAAGCCGCTTTGATGCTCTACCAGTAGGTGCCAAAAGCATAAACCTTAATTTGTTTTGTGTCAAAATGTCAATAATGCACTTAATAATTGTAGTCTTTCCAGTACCAGGGCCACCAGTGATAACTGATACTCCGCTATTAATTGAGTTTGTGATAGCGTTTTTCTGTTCCTCATGAAAGGAAATATTGTTTATTTTTTCAAAATGAGCTATTTCATCGGTTAAATCAAGTTTTTTGGAGATGACAGAGCGGTTGAGTAGACCTAACTTTTGTGCCACGCTACTTTCGTAGAAATAGTATTGCGACTGCATCACAATTTCCATATTATTGTGCCACATCACTTTGCAGGTCTTGTCTAGTGCTAGACTGTCAAGTGCTGCGGTATAAAGATCCTTATTTTCTTCATAATTTAGTTCTAGTACACTTACCGCATTGGTTATCAGCATTTGTTTAGGCAGGTATGTGTTTCCTGTGCGTTCCACCGCTGTCATAAGGCAGTGAAGCAAGCCTGCTCTAACACGGAACTCACTATTGTGAGGAATACCAATATTTTTGGCGATGCGGTCGGCGGTCAAAAAGCCTACCCCCGAAATATCTTCAACAAGCCTATAAGGGTTGTTTTTTACGGTATCTATTGTTCTATCGCCATATATTTCATATATTTTAAGGGCCATATTGGTGGAAATATTATATTTTTGCAAAAACATTACCGAGTTTTGCAGTTTTTTAAGTTCTTTAAACTTTTCACCTATATCAAGTGCTTTTTTAAGGCTAATGTTTTTCACTTCGGCTAGTGAAGTAGGGGACATCTCAATAATATCGAAGGTGTTTTCTTTAAAATGTGAGACAATATTTTTTGCAGTTACAGGGCCTACACCTTTGATAAGTCCGCTGCAAAGGTATTGCTCTATACCTTTAAGGGTGGTTGGCATAATGATTTCATAGGAAGAAAAGGAAAATTGAAGGCCGTATTTACTGTTGGTAAATTCGCCCTCCATAGCAATGTTTTCGCCGATATTTGTTGAAACCATTTTTCCAACGCAGGTGGTCATAGTGTTGTTTTGGTCTACCACAATTACGCTATAACCATTTTGGTCGTTACGAAAGATAATCTCTTCAATCACACCTTCAATACGCATAAAAACATTTTAATATGTTTAGGAGGCAAAATCAAGTAAAAACGCTTGCAACAAAAATATTTTTCAAGTATACTAAATTAAGCAAGAGAAGAAATATGGAAAGAGCAAGAAAACTATTCGAACTAGAGGCACTGGCCGAAAACCTAATGAAACAGCATAAGAATCTCAGTTTACTCAAACTGAAAATTTTATTTTTCGCAAGTGTATACGAAAATCTTTCAGTATCCATGATAATAGAAAAAATAGGGATAAAGAAGTCAAATTTTGCACTTATGAGCGGCGAACTTGAGAAGGAGGGGCTTATTACAATCGGCCCTGCTGAGATAGATAGACGCTGTCGTGTTTTACATCTTACTGAAAAGGGGAAGGCTGAACTTGAAGCCTGTGAAAGTGAGGTTGAGAAGAGCTTGGGCGGCTCAAATCCCGAGGTGGATAGGGCGCTCGAGGTACTCACCAACTTTTTGAATAAAAGAATATAATCATTTAAGAGGTTTTTAATGTTAAGAGTATATAACACAATAACAAGGAGAAAGGAAGAGTTTAAGCCTATCACTGAAGGCCGAGTTGGCATGTATGTGTGTGGGCCTACCGTGTATGGGCCGCCACACCTTGGTCATGCAAAAAGTTATATAAGTTTTGATATCATTCATAGATATTTGAAATTTCTTGGATATAAAGTCAAATATGTACAAAATATCACGGATGTAGGACACCTTGTTGGTGACGGCGATGAAGGTGAAGATAAAATCTCAAAGCAAGCAAGACTTGAAATGCTTGATCCTTATGAGATTGCGTATAAATATGAGTGTGAATACTTTAAAGCCATGGATGAATTAAATGTTCTTCGTCCAAGTATAAGCCCTCGTGCTACTGGCTTTATTATGGAGATAATTGAGGCTGTAAAAGAGATAATTGACCGAGGTTATGGCTATGTCACAAAGGAAGGGAATGTTTACTTTGATGTCCACAAATATACAAAATATGGCCAACTATCAAATAGAAGGCTGGATGAGAACTTAAGTGGTGAGCGTATTGAGGTTGCCACTGATAAACACCACGCAGAGGATTTTGCTTTGTGGAAGGCGGTTGATGAAAAGACTTTAATGAAATGGCCTAGTCCATGGGGAATAGGCTGCCCAGGATGGCATATCGAATGCTCAGTGCTTTCTCGTAAGTTTTTAGGAGAACGCTTTGATATACATGGCGGCGGAATAGATAACCTTTTCCCTCATCATGAATGTGAGTGTGCTCAGGGCGACATTTTGACGGGAAGCGTGCCTATGAATTATTTTATGCACAATAATCTTGTTACTGTAAATGGCAAGAAAATGGGCAAATCGCTTGGTAATTCTATGACACTTTCCTCTTTGTTTGATGAGTATGGTGCCATGACGGTAAGATATTTCATTTTACAATTCGCTTACAGAAGCAAGGTAGACTTTAATGAGCAAGGAATGTTGCTGGCAAAAAAACAACTAGAAAAAATCACAGAGTTTGTAAATAAGGTAGGAAGCGGTGAAGAGAAAGCACCAACGGGTGAGATAAAAGACATCTATGATAACTGCCTTAAAGCCATGGATGATGATTTCAACACTCCAGTAGTAGTGGCAGAAATATTAAAGTTAATAAAAATGCCACTTGAAAAACTGCCAGAATTACGCTATGTGATAAACCGCGTACTTATTGATATAATGGGCTTAAAATTTGATAGTGATATACACGAGCAAAAAGACGCGGTGCCAGAGGAAATCAAATTACTTGCTTTAGAGCGCTGGCAGGCAAAGCAAAATAGAGACTATGCTAAAGCCGACGAAAAGCGGAAAGAGCTTGAAGAAAAAGGCTACCTAGTTAAAGATAGTAAAGAGGGGTATGAAATAGTAAGGAAATAGCCCTGTATAAATAATTGATAATTAGCCATAATAACTATCGAAAGGTAGGTGTAAAATGGCAATAGCAAATATAATTGCATTTATCATCCTTGCAATAGGTGGCATAAACTGGGGACTTGTTGGAATTTTCCGATGGAACTTAGTTGAGGCAATCTTTGGGGGATTTAATGCTGGGGCGATAGTAATCTATGTCCTTGTACTGCTCAGCGTGCTATGGCTCATACTTTCTGCGATAATCTCACGCGGAATAATTGAGTTGAATCCAGCCCGCTCAGCAAGAAAGAATCAAAAAGATTAAAAAATGAATAGCATTGCGCTATTCATTTTCTTTTTCTTTCTTATCTTTTGTAACTTTGCTATTGTCTGGGTCACATCTAAATGATGCGAATGAGATATAGTCTTTCGTGGCTTTGATTTTTTTGCCTAATATTTCTACTCTACGCAAAAGCGAGTTAATCTGTTTTTGACTTAATTCCAAATCATCCCTTGTATAGACCAAGGCGAAGATTTCGTTATATTCTTTCTCAATTTCTTTTACAAGTTTTTTGATAAGGCGAGAATCTTTTCTGTATTGTCTTCTAATAGGTGTGGAAAAAGACCTTGTTCCCCAGTCATCCCATTGTTCAATGTTTCTATAAAAGTCTGACATTTTAAGTTCGACAAGTCTTTTTGATAATGCATCGTTAAGTAGTTTATCTTTCATAAGTTCCTCCTATACTCATAGAATACCACACAGAAGGAAATTTGTCAAGGGGGCAACAAAAAAACGGACTCTAAGTCCGTTTTTTTGAAACACAAAATTCTTTATATATTTTTTATTCGATTACTTAAGTTCTACAGTTGCGCCAGCTTCTTTAAGTTTTGCTTCCATTTCTTTAGCTTCAGCAGTAGCAACATTTTCTTTAATTGTGCTTGGGCAAGCGTCAACTAAAGCTTTAGCTTCGCTAAGTCCAAGACCAGTGATTTCTCTTACCACTTTGATAACAGCGATTTTGTTGGCTCCGATTTCTTTAAGAGCAACAGTGAATTCTGTTTTTTCTTCAGCAGCTGGAGCAGCAGCGCCAGCAACTGGGGCAGCAGCAACTGCTACAGGAGCAGCAGCACTAACGCCAAATTCGTCTTCAAGTGCTTTAACAAGGTCAGCAACTTCAACGATAGTTAATTTTTTGATTTCTTCTACAAGATTTGTAATATTAGCCATTTTTAAATTCCTCCAATTTTAATTAGTTTTTTGTAGCTATTGCATTTAATGCGATAGCAAGCCCTTGTGTAGGGGCATTAAGAACTCTGCAAAGAGCACTAGCAGGCCCATTGAGAGTACCAAGTAATTTGGCAATAAGAACTTCTTTGCTTGGAAGTTTTGCCAAATGTTCAATTTCCTTGCCTTCAACGAAGTTTCCATTAAGTAAACCAAATTTAACGGTCAATTTTTTTGTTTTTTCAGCCGTTTCGCAAACAACTTTTGCGCCAGCAACTTCATCATCATAACTAAAAGCAACCGCACTTGTGCCTTGAAGATATTCTTCAGCACCTTGGATACCAAGTTCGTTAAGTGCAAGGAGCATTAATCTGTTTTTGTAGACTTTGTATTCACTGCCGTTCTTTTTGAACTCGCGGCGCATAGCATTGTCTTCAGCAACAGTAAGTCCCTTATAGTCAACGAAGGCAACAGATTTTGCTCTTGAGAGCTTGTCTTTGATTTCATCAACGATAAGTTTTTTTGCTTCTAAATTAGCACTCATGTCCTTTTCTCCTTTTTTTCGCAAACCTAGGTTTGTTACAGAATTTTGTGTTATTAAAACAAAAATCTCTACGCCCGTGCGGGAAGGGGCATAGAGATAGAAAAATCAAACTAAACCATCTTCCTCGGCAAGCACACTTTATGTGTTTACGCTGTTCGCACTTGCTGTCTATGGACAAGACTTTATTTTAATAATGCTATTATACATATCTTATAACCATATGTCAACCATTTTACAAAACATTTCACAATTTGTTTTGACTTTTTTTTGTCATTTTGATATATTAAGATATATTTTAAGGAGAAAAAATGGACTTTACGAGCATAGAAAAGAAATGGCAGGAGCGTTGGGACAAGGAAGGCACTTTTAAAACTGATGTTTGGGATTTTTCTAAGCCTAAATATTATGTACTTGATATGTTTCCATATCCATCTGGGCAGGGGCTACATGTAGGCCATCCAGAGGGGTATACTGCAACAGATATTGTTGCAAGAATGAAGAGAATGCAAGGGTACAATGTGCTTCACCCTATGGGATTTGACGCGTTTGGACTTCCAGCAGAGCAGTATGCTATAAAAACAGGAAATCACCCAGGTGGTTTTACTGAAAAAAATATTGCAAATTATATTAGACAACTTAAAATGCTGGGCTTTTCTTTTGACTGGGATAGAGCGATTTCTACTGCCGACCCTAAGTTTTATAAATGGACGCAGTGGTGGTTTGAAGAGTTATATAAAGACGGACTTGCAAAGTATACTGAAACTTCAGTAAACTGGTGTGAGGGTTTAGGCACCGTGCTTGCAAACGATGAAATTATAGACGGTAAGAGTGAGCGTGGCGGGTACCCAGTTGTAAAACGCAAAATGAAGCAATGGGTTATTGATACTCCTAAATACGCAGAAAGACTGCTAGAAGGCTTGAACGAGGTAGACTGGCCAAACAGCACTAAGGAAATTCAAAGAAACTGGATTGGTAAAAGTCAAGGTGCTGTTATTAAATTTGAAATTGTTGACAGTGATAAGACCTTTGAAGTGTATACAACAAGGGCAGACACTTTGTTTGGACTTTCATACTGCGTGCTTGCGCCAGAGCATTCTTTGGTAAAAGATATCACAACTAGTAATCAAAAAGATGTTGTTGAAAAATATATTGCAGAGTGTGCAAAGAAAAGCGATTTAGAGCGTACCAGCCTTAACAAAGAAAAAACAGGTGTGTTTACTGGCTCATATGCGATAAACCCAGTTGATGGCAGAAAGGTGCCAATATATATTGGCGATTATGTGCTTGCTTCTTACGCTACTGGGTCGGTTATGGCGGTGCCAGCACATGATGAACGCGACTTTGAGTTTGCAAAAAAACATAACCTTCCTATCTATCCTATTATTGAGGGAACAACGGAAGATAAATGCTTTACTGGAAATGGCAAGCATATTAATTCGGGCTTTTTGAATGGACTTGATAATAAACAAGCAATCGCAAAAATGATTGAATGGCTGAAAGAAAATAAGAAGGGCTATGGCACAACTATATATAAACTCCGCGACTGGACATTCTCTCGTCAGCGCTATTGGGGTGAGCCTATTCCAGCCATCCATATGGAAGACGGCAGCGTGAAACTTGTGGAAAAATTGCCACTTACTCTTCCTGAAATGAGTGACTATAAAGGTAAAAATGGTTTGCCACCACTTGATAATGCTAAAGAGTGGACAAATGTTATAGTTAATGGCAAAAAAGGTAAACGCGATACAAACACAATGCCAGGGTCTGCGGGAAGCAGTTGGTATTATCTAAGATACCTTGACCCTAATAATGATAAGGCAATGGCAGATCCAGAACTTATCAAACATTGGATGCCGGTTGACCTTTATATTGGTGGCTATGAGCATGCAGTAGGGCATCTTCTCTATTCAAGATTTTTAAATAACTATTTCTATGATAAAGGAATAGTCCCAGTAAAAGAGCCATTTAAAAAACTTTTCCATCAAGGCATGATACTTGGTGAAAATAGTGAGAAAATGAGTAAAAGTCGCGGAAATGTTGTGAATCCAGATGACCTTGTAAGAGATTACGGCGCTGATGCACTTAGAATGTATGAAATGTTCATGGGTGCGTTAGAGGATTCTAAGCCATGGAACACCACAGGTATTGAAGGAATAAAAAAGTACCTTGATAGGGTATGGCGCATATTTACTGAAAGCGGTAAAATTAAAGATCAAGAAAATAAAAATCTTGAAAAGGTTTATCATCAAACGGTGAAGAAGGTTACCACGGATTATGAAAACCTTGATTTCAATACTGCAATAAGCCAGATGATGATATTTACTAATGCGGTAATGAAAGAGGATGTTTTCCCTAAGGAGTACGCTATCGGCTTTGTGAAACTTTTAAATCCTGTTGTTCCATTTATGACGGAAGAAATATGGGAAAAGGTGTTCGGAAACAAAAAGACCATAGCATATGAGCCATGGCCAACCTACGATGAAGAAAAAACAAAAGATGACGAAGTCGAACTTGTTGTGCAAGTCAACAGCAAAATAATTTCCAGAGTGGTAGTAGAGGCGAATGCGGATAATACAAAGGTGCTTAATCGTGCAAAAACTGATACTAAAGTGCAGGAACTTTTACAAGGCAAAACAATAGTAAAGGAAATTGTTGTTCCAAATCGCCTTGTCAACATTATAGTAAGGTAATAAAAAAAACTTTGGCTAAGCCAAAGTTTTTTGTCTTTATTTAATTATTCAGCGTCACCATTTGCATCAGTGTCGTCGGCGGCAGGCTCTTCGATTTCCTGCCATGCTGTCGAGTCTGGATTTGGCATAAGGAGATCATCTCCATCAAGTGTTACCATTCCTTCTTCAACTTCTTCAGGTATTTCTTCCCCATTTTTATCAGTCATTTCTGTAGCAGACTCTGTTTCTTCTTCGTTTACTACAGTTTCCTCAGTTTCACTTTCTTCTGTTTCTTCCAAAGTTGCAGCCTCTTCTTGTGCAAGCTCAGTTTCAATTACCTTGCTTTCTTCTTTTGTCTCTACTTCTTCCCCGCCCATGTTTTTATCATGTTTGCGGTAAAGTGCGTTAGAGATAACCAAAATCATAAGGCAGATAACGATTGCAAGTGCTAGTGAAACAAATATCACCATAATGTCATCGTTTTTAAAGCCGTCAAGGAATGAGAAGATAAGTATCATCCAAGATGTCATTGCAAGGAAAGGCATGATGAGTGATAAGATAAGCCCTAGTACCTTTGATTTAATTTTATCCGCATTTTTAAAAGCGAAGAAAGTAGAAGCTACTGCAAGAACTGAGAATATAATACCAAGCAGTAATGCAACTTTTTGTGTCATAGTAAGATAGTTAAAATCCATTATTCCCTCCAAATTTATGTTTCAATTTTAGCATTATTTATCTTATTTGTCAATATCTATTTTGAAAATGTTTTTAAGAAATATGTTTAAAAAATAGTTTGACTTGAATTGTTTAAAAAATATATACTAATATTGTATGAAGAAGAAAGGGAAAATAACCTTAATAACTTTATGTGCGGTGGCGGGGTTGCTGTTATGCGGGGGACTGATAACAGGTTTTCTTGCAAATCGCAATTTAGTGTCAGCACCAACTGTGGAGGTGCTGGATGACGGGACAAGCGTATACTTACTTACGCAAGCTAATGAGGATTATAAAGGTTATCGTTTTAAATTCACGAGTAATGGGCAAAGTTTTAGTATTGACAGTCAGACAAATATAATCGACCTTGGAACAAATGAGAAGATAAAACTTGGCGAAAAATATGACATAAGCGTATGTTACTTAGGAGAAATGGAAGGAAACAACAGTAAATATAGTAAGGAAGTTTCTTGGCAAAGTTATGCATATTTAGCTTCTCCGCAGATTAGTTTAGGAGACGGGTTTATTTCTTGGCAGGCGGTTGAGGGGGCAAGTTATTATGAGGTGTATGCGGGCGATAGCATGACGATAGCAACCTCTAATAAAATATCATTTCAAGAGCTTAAAACAGGGACTTGCGATATCTTTGTAGTTGCACATTCAAATAACGCAAACCTTAAACATAGCAAGCCTTCAAATACTTTGAAGGGTGTTAAAGTTGTGCATACGCTATCAAAAATAACGGACATTAAACTAAGCGGATACAACCTAACTTTCAATTCTGTTGATAAACTAGATGCAATAGAAGTATACATTGATGAAAATGAGCCTATAACTATCTTTGTTGAAGGGGTACAATCGACAACGGGTTACAGCTACTCGGTTGAGGACATTTCTGCAGTTTACAAAAGCGGAATGAAGTTAGGTCTTGCACCTAAGACAGATGATTATCATTTTTATTATGACGAAATAGTTTATTATAATTAATAGCATAATTTTAAAATTGAATAGACATACTATCTTCAAAGAGGAGAGTATGTCTTTTTTAAAGGTAGAAACAAAGATACAAGAAATTAAAAAAGCCTTTCATTCAAGCAGCGATTTTGCAAGTAGAGTGCTGTCAAATGAGGAAGATAGGCTAGGCTTTATCTATCTTAAAAGTATTACCGACAATCAACTATTTGCAGAGACGATTTATAAGCCGATAGCGTTAACCAAGAAAAAACTGACAATCAAGACCCTTCAAGAAGAAATTTTAAAGCCAAATGATGTAATGGAAATTGAGGAAAGCGAGATAATTGACAACATAATAAAAGGCTCCATAGTTATTATTTTGGAAGGGGAGAAAAAGTTTGTTGCGGTGGATTTGTTAAAATATCCAACAAGGACACCAAGTGAGCCGCCCACTTCACCAGTCATTATGGGGCCGCGGGAAGGTTTTACCGAGGATTTTAAAACAAACATTTCTCTAATGCGTAGACGCCTTGCCTCCAAGGACCTTGTAATGAAACAACTAAAAATCGGCAGTTATTCAAATACAAAGGTGATTATTACATATTTATATGGAATAGCCGATGAAAAGATAGTAAAAAAGGTTGAACAAAGATTAAAAGAAATTGATATTGATGGCATCATAGATTCCTATTACCTTGTCGGCTTTTTGCAGGAAAACGAAAATTCAATGTTTCGTCAGGTGGGAATGGCGGAAAAACCAGATATTGTCGCCTCAAAACTTTTAGAGGGCAAGATTGGAATAATAGTTGACAATTCTCCAATAGTGCTTACCGTACCATTTATTTTGTTTGAAGATTTGCAAAACAGCAATGATTATTATACTAATCACCATTATTCAAGTTTTATTCGTGCTATAAGGCTTATTGGTATAGTCATGGCAATTATTTCGTCAGGGCTTTATCTTGCTTTGCAACTTTATCATTATAATGTTTTGCCACTAAATTTCTTAATTACGATTGCAGATACAACACAGGGGTTGCCTTTTACTCCATTTATTGAAATTGTGTTTATATTTTTCCTATTTCAAATATTGTATGAAGTCAGTTTGCGTCTTCCAAGTTATCTGGGCCTTGCCACCTCGGTCGTAGGTGCCTTAATTTTGGGTGACACAGGTGTAAAGGCAGGGCTTATCTCGCCTCCGGGGGTTATCATTGTTGCGGTATCAAAGATAGCGTTATATTTGGTGCCTCAGCAATCCTCACAGGTGACACTATTGCAGGTGATATTTATCGTGCTTGGCGGCTCACTTGGAATGTTGGGGGTTGTAGGCGGACTTGTTTACTTTACAAATTATTTAAATAAGATTGATAGTTATGGCTCACCATATCTTGCACCATACAGTCCACGAATCACAAATGACCTTCAAGACGGAATATTTAAAGAAAATATTGCAGATATTCATTTAAGACCGGAGTCTTTTCATAATAAAAACAAAGTGAGGCTGCGATGAAAAGTACAACAATAAGTGCAAGACAGGCAGGCATGATATGCACAATGTCAGTGCTTGCTAATAAGATATTCTTACTGCCGTCACTGATTTACGAGGGTGCAAAATCGGACGGCCTATTTGTAGTGCTAATGCTTTTTATAGTTGATTTGTTTGTACTGGCAACCTTCTTCATGTTGAAAGCCAAATATCCAAACAATACTCTTGACTATATTCTTGAAAAGCACCTAGGCAGATTTTTCTCAAAGTTAATTTACATAGTACTGATGTTTTTCTTCCTATTCAAAGTGCTTTTAACCTATTCTGTGGTATATGCCTACCTAAAAGGGCAGGTTTACCAAGATGAATTTGCGCTACTTGCATTAATAAGTGTCATACCCGTTGTAAACCATGCGGTGGTGGCAGGACTCCGCTCATTTTCACGGACGGTGGAGTTATATTTTTACGCAATAAGTGCGGGAATATTAGTTTGCTTAGCAGTGGCGCTTGTAAATAACCAAGGTATGCCATACTTTTTTAATACCTCGGTGCCTGACTTTTTTGGTACAGCCTTTAAGCATATCTTTACATTTGGGGATTACATTTTTCTCTTCCTTATAATAGACAAAGTGCGTATGGAGAAAAAAGAAGGAAAGGAGCTATTAAAATTTGCGGGTATAGGCATTTTCTTTGTTCTGTCGATATTCTTTCTCTTTTATTCCATCTATCAAATTACTGCATTTATGCATAACAACGCTCTCACAGATATTCTATCTGCGTCAAATCAAGCAACCTCAGTGGGAAGACTAGATGTTATAGCCATGGTTACAATAATGTTTTTAAGTTATTTTCAGCTTTCTATATTTGCTTTTGGCTTTAGTGAGGCCTTTTGTAATGTTTTTCACAAACTAAATCGCGGGTATAGTGTGGCGGTATTTGATGTCATATTTATAGTTGTTTATGTAATACTTGTTGGAAGGTATGAAAATATGCTACTTTACACCAGAAATTGGCTACCATATCTTGCCCTTGTTACAAATTATTTAATCCCTCTGATGATATTTTTCATGGCATTACCTCGGAAAAAGGGGGCAAAATATGAAAAAAATTATTAATAGATTCAAAAAAAATCCCATGGCCTTGATATTTTTGATAATTCTTGTCTTTTTTGCCCCAACAGCCCTTTTTGCCCCAGGTGAAAGTACACGTTGTTCAATAGTAACAGCGGTAGGGGTAGATAAACTTGGTGATGAGTATGAGGTTTCACTCCTGACATTTATTCCCACTGCAAATCAAACCTACCTTGAAACAAACACAGTGGTTACAGGGAAAGGAAAATCGGTGGCCGAGGCTATATCAAATGCAGGGCTTACATTAGGGAAGAAGATATGCCTTTCACACGCAAAAACGACGGTAATAAGCACAAAACTTATGGAAGATGATATAGCAAAAGATATAGATTATTTAGGGCGTGTGGCTTCCTTATCTGAAAATACGATTTTAATATGTACTGACAATCCAGCGAAGGAATTTTTGCTTGCTGCACAAACGCTTGAAAAAGATATCGGGTTAAAACTAGAGGAACTAATATCCTATAATGTAGATAGTGTTTATGTTACCGATACTTCCTTGGAGGCATTTTTTAAGGGGTATTATAGTCAAACTGGTGCGTCTATCATAGGGTACCTAAAACTTGCATCAGGTGACGGTGAAGAAAGTGCAAGCCAAGGAGGTCAAAGCAGTGGACAATCTGGACAAAGCGGGGAAGGTGAAAGCGGTGGTGAGAGTGGAATTGATGCACAAGATAATGTCTCAGGGTATAGTTCATCACAGGCGGGGTCGGGCGGTTCTAGTTCAAGTTCTTCTAGTGGTGGCGGCTCTGATAAAAAAGTATTAAACAGTGGTGAAGTTGTACTTATAAAAAATGGTATTAAGGTAGATAAATTAAGTGCAGAACAATTACATGGCATAAACATCATTAATGGCAATGCAATAAACAGGACTATCACCGTCGAAAATGTTACCGACGAAAGATACAATAATGCAATGCTTACCTTTTTAGTTAAGAATAAAAAGGTGAAGATAACCACAAAGTTTGAGAATGGACATCCAATTTTTCGAGCGGATGTAATCCTTGGGCTTGAACTTGTGGAAGGAAAAGAGGGAGAGACAAACATTAGGACAAACACAGAACTTAGCGATATTTCTGATGAAGTGGCGGTGAAAGTGGAACAATTCTTAAAAAATCGTTTTCAAAACACACTAAAAGTGCTTAGAGAGAATAAAACAGATGTTATAGGCGTTACGCAAAAGTTTGAGCGAGAGAATAAAAAGGATTTCAGAAAATTTTTAAAAAGTCTTGATGATCCCGATGATTTTCTAAATTATATGAATTTTGAACTTGTAATCAAGGTTCAACCTGACTAGTACGGTCAAAAAACCAGTTTTAATGACATAAAATTTTGCAAAAGCCCTATTGATTTGTTGTTTTAAAAAACATTTTATGTTAAAATAGCAAGTAAAGATATAATAAGGAGGCTTTTGTTTTGGAAGAAAATAAATCTAAGTTTAAATTTTCCTATGTAATATTGTTAGTGGCAATAGTGCTATTACTTTGTTTGATATTCACAAATAATGGCTCTAAGGGAGAATTCTTAACAGGTGGTGAGGCCGAGGTGAGCGAGCTTATCACTGGTCGTGAAAAAAATAATAAGCATGAGCAGATGATCGCGTTCTATTATAAGGACGGGGTAGGGTATATTTTGCTTAAAGATTCGAAGAATGTTGGTCATTTCCCTACAAATTCGGATTACTATTTCTATTATGATAAGAATGGTACCGACGGAATAATTGAAAGACTGTTACAAAAAATTAATGCAGCAAATGCGGATGAGACGCTTGAAATTGACATACAGGTAGCCACTCAACCAGACGGCATATCCTTCTGGGATATTCTTTATCCTATTCTTTATATAGGGTTTGGCATCTTCCTTATTTGGATGGTGTTTAGAATGTTCTCAAATTCCAACAAAGGTGCAATGACTTTTGGAAAGAGTAAGGCAAGGGCATACACCTCAAATAAAGTGAAATTTAATGATGTTGCAGGCAGCGATGAAGAGAAACAAGAACTTGAAGAGATTGTTGAGTTTTTAAAGAATCCAAGGAAATTCACAAGCCTTGGTGCAAGAATACCTAAGGGAATACTCCTTGTAGGCCCTCCAGGCACTGGTAAAACCCTTCTTGCAAGGGCGGTCGCAGGCGAAGCAAATGTTCCATTTATTACGATAAGTGGTTCAGACTTTGTAGAAATGTTTGTCGGCGTTGGTGCAAGCAGAGTAAGAGACTTATTTGACCAAGCAAAAAAGAATAAGCCATGTATTGTGTTTATTGATGAAATCGATGCGGTGGGTAGACAGCGTGGTGCTGGACTTGGCGGCGGAAATGATGAAAGAGAGCAAACTTTAAATCAACTTCTTGTTGAAATGGACGGCTTTGAGCCAAACGAGGGCATCATCGTTCTTGCAGCAACCAACCGTAGCGATGTACTTGACCCAGCACTTATGCGTCCAGGCAGATTTGATAGACAGATCTATGTTAATATTCCAGATGTTAAGGGCAGAGAGGGTATCATCAAAATCCACTCTAAGAATAAACCACTTGACGAAAATGTTGATTTCAAAACACTCGCAAAAATCACGGTGGGCTTCACTGGTGCTGATATAGAAAATATGCTTAACGAGGCTGCCATACTTGCCGCTAGGGCAAATAGACCAAAGATAAATATGGCAGACATTACAGAAGGTATCAATAAGGTGACTATGGGTCCTCAAAAGAAGAGCAGACTTATCACCGAAAGAGATAAAAAGATTACTGCATATCATGAGTCTGGTCATGCAATTCTTGGCAAAAAGTTACAATATTGTGATGAGATTCAAGAGGTATCGATTATTCCAAGAGGAATGGCTGGCGGTTATACAATGCAGCGCCCAGAAAATGACAATTCATACAGAAGTTATAACTATTTAATGGATGAAATTGCAATGTGCATGGGTGGACGAATTGCGGAAGAGATTATTTTTAAAGATATCACTACTGGTGCATCAAGCGATATTAATCAAGCAACCAAGATTGCCCATGATATGATATACCGCTATGGTATGAGTAAAAACTTAGGCTTCCTTTCACTTGACACAAGCCAGCAAGTATTTATTGGTAGAGATTATCAAACTAAAAACGAGTTTTCTGAGAAACTTGCTGCTGAGGCCGATGACGAAATCCGTGATATACTTGAATACAATTATAAGCGTGCAAAGAAAATCTTGAATGAAAATGTAAACTTGTTGCATGAAATGGTAAAACTTTTGTTTGCAAGAGAGACCATTTATAAAGATGAAGTTGATATGCTTATGGAAGGTAAAACCAGTGATGAAATTCAAGAAATAATGGAAAAGCGTGATAAAGAGCAAAAAGAAAAGGAAGCAAAACTGAAAAAAGAGCGTGAAGAAAAAGAACTCATGCTCAGTTATGAAAGAAAGGTGAAGGAAGGGGAGAAACTTCTTGCAAGTGGCATCATAACAAAAGAAGAATATGAAGCAATCAAGCAAGATTTTGAAAAATACAAAAATCCTCAAACTGAAGACAAAAAGGCGGAAGCCACCGAGAAGGCAGCACCCGAAGTTAAAAGTGAAGAAAAGAAGGCGGTAAGAAAGCCTGCTGCCAAAAAGACGGAAGAGGCTGAAAAACCAAAACGCACAAGAGCGCGAAAAGATGACGGTAAAGGGGAATAGACATGGAGAATGTAGAGACAAGAAATATTGACGATGAGTACCTTCGCCTTAGAATAAAAAGAAAAAAGATAGGCCTTATTGTCGCAATGGCAGTGACTTTTGCACTTGCACTTGCAGTGATAATTATGTCATGTGTCAATATAAATTTAAGACCTCATTTCATTAAGGATGCGGATGAAATCACAATCATCACCGACCAAATCACAAGCGGGTCAATTCACTTAAACTCTGAAAGTGAAAATTATAATGACTTTGTAAAATCATATAATAATTCATTTAGTATTAATACACTTTCTGCGTTATTCAGTGGTAACTTTGGTAATTATACAATAAATGAGACAGCAGATGAATTTGTTGAAACCAGTTCATCACTAAGTAGTCGTTTGGGGGCAAATTATGTAAAACTTTATTATAATACTCCACAAACGCTTTATAGACATGATGGCACAAGTTATGAGTATAGCAAATTCTATACAAGTAATAAGATAACTTACGATACAGTATATTTTGCTTTTAATGGTGAAAATGGGACCCGTGAGGTTACATTCTACTTTGCAGTAGATGGCAACCTTACATCTCAAAATGGGCAGAAAAGAAAGAGTGTTACAACAATTAAAGTAAATGCCAACACCTATCCTATCTTTGAAAACCTTGAAAATTATAAATAAAAAAAACGGGATTTCCCGTTTTTTTATTATAAATATTTTAATTTTTGATTTACAGCTGCAATAAGTTCTTTTTTGTTATTAATAAGTTTGCAGTCGAAAACATCACTAAGTAGACTTTCAAGTATCGCCTTGTATCTTTTTGGATTAACCTCAGGGTAGTGCTTTTTAATGTCGTCACCGGTGATTTGTAAATCTTTGGTGCTTATCACAAGTTTGTGACTTATAATGTACTTATAGAAAAACTCATATTTCATGGCGAGGAGTTTGGATTTTTTGCTTATAAGTTGATAAATAATAGGGAAGTTATCAAAATATTTAAAGAAATAAGGCTTGTTGCTTTCTTTATTTAATGCGGCATAATAACCAGAAAGAATGTTAATGGAAAGTGCCATTGATTTTTTTGATAGACCAAGGTCTAAAAGCAATCGTTCAAGATAGTATGAAACACTGATAGGGTTTACTGTATCAATAATGTCGATAAGAAGGCCGTATGCTTTCTGCTCCACCTTTTTCACCATATTGAATTTTACCTTAGGTGTGTCAAGCCCAAAACTTGGCCACACCTCGTAATGGTTGAAAAGTTTAAAGGCTCTCATAAACGCGTTAGGTTTTGAGTTTGAGTAGCGCGACGAACTATTCACAATCTTGCTCATTTCACTCGTCCTTCGCTCATTCGATATCGCTTTGACATTACTTGCATATCTAAGGGCAGTGACAAGTGTTTCTTTTTCAATTTTGAAACCGAGTTCGCATTGAAATCTAAAAAGCCTAAGTATTCTCGCCCCGTCTTTTGAAAGTACAAAGTCGGGGGTCTCCACGGTGCGTAGGGTTTTACTTTTCAAATCCTCCACACCATGATAGAAATCAATTATTTCATCTCTGTTTATATCGTAGTAAATTGCGTTAATGGTGAAATCTCTTCTTTTGGCATCTTCTTGTATGTCGGAGATAAATTCCACTCTTTCAGGGGAATGCTCACCATTTTCGCCATAGTATTCTTTTCTAAAAACTGAGTATTCGTAGCATTCGTCATCAATAGTGATAAGGCAGGTGCCCAGCGTTTTACTTTTTATCTTAAAACCATAAGGCGTGCCTTCTAGCAGTTTTGCCAGTTTGTCAAGGGTAAGGCTGCTGCATAAGTCGACATCCACAAGGTCAATGCCAAGCAAACTATTCCTTACAAACCCACCTACAATATAGAGGTCGGTAGGAAAAAGTTTTGAAAGATTTTTTAAATTTGATGAAACCTCAATTTTCATTTTATCCTCTTTTTTAATGTATATATTTATAGAATAATCATTTTAATAAATAATGTCAAACTTATTGAGGATAGATTTGACATTGAAATAATAGATTTATTATACTATAAAAAAGAATTATGAGCGAGAAAATAATAAAAACAAGAAAGAAAAAGGCCAAAAACTTGCAAGCCGAAGGCATTGTAAGATATTTTCCAACCATTGATATAGGGCTTACTTTATCGCAGGTAGAGGAGCGAAAACTACAAAAACTTTCAAATAATACAAAAATAAAGGCATCAAAGTCCTATTTTGCAATATTTGCTAAAAATATTTTCACATTTTTCAATTTTATATGGATGTTAATTGCAATCGCACTCATCTGCGTGCAGTCTTATCGCAATCTTTTGTTTTTGGTTGTAATAGTTTTAAATACCGCACTCGCGATAATACAAGAGATAAGGGCAAAACGCACAGTGGAGAAGATGAGCCTTGTCACAGCACCTAAGATTAAGGTGGTAAGAGAGGGACAGGAAATAGAGGTTATGTCAGACGAGCTGGTGCTTGATGATATAATGATACTGTCGAGTGGCGACCAAATTCCTACCGATTGTATAATAGTTGACGGCAAAGTGGAGGTAAATGAAAGCCTGCTTACAGGTGAGTCTAATGCCATTGTAAAATCTACTGATGATCCACTTCTTTCTGGCAGTTTCTTAGTGTCAGGGCTATGCTATGCAAGGGTGGAGAAGGTAGGCAAAGATAATTACATTTACCAAATGGCGGCACGGGCAAAGGAATTTAAAGCACCCGAGTCCAACCTATTTAAAGATTTGAATAGATTTATAAAATATATAGGTATAATCTTGATACCTCTTGGTGCGCTTGCAGCATGGAGCAAATGGGATGATTTACACAATATCGCAGGATCGCAGTTTGAACTTATCAAAGGCATAGTAGATTATACAAGCGGTGCCTTAACAAGTATGATACCAGCGGGTATGTTTCTTCTTGTTACCGTAGGTCTCGCAGTAGGCGTTATCAAACTCGCCAAAAAGAAAACCCTTGTAAAAGATCTATATTCAATAGAAATGTTGGCACGCACCAATGTGCTTTGTCTTGATAAAACTGGCACTATTACCGATGGCAGCATGGATGTTGTAGAACTTAAGACCTTTGGCAAAAAGGATGCTAAAAAACTTTTGTCGCAGGTTTTATACAACCAAAAATCGCAAAACGCGACATCAAAAGCACTTATCAAGGAGTATGGTGTTGACGAAAGCGTGACGGCTGTCAATAAATTAGAGTTTTCTTCTCAGCGTAAGTATTCAATTACTGAATTAGAAGAGGGGAAGGTGTATTTCCTAGGCGCTGTTACGCGTATTAAATGCCACCTCACACCAAAACAGAAGGAATATATTTCTTCGCAAGCATCAAAGGGGCTCCGCGTTATTGCACTTACAGAATATGAAGGCGCTTTCAGTGAAGATATGGAGGGGAGCGAAAGCAAACTTCTTGCACTCATCTCCCTAGAAGAACATATTCGTGAAAAAGCGGTGGAAACAATCGAATGGTTTAAATCAAATGGTGTGCAAATAAAAATCATTTCAGGCGATGACCCTGCTACCGTGTCAAAGATTGCACAGCGTGTTGGCGTGGAAAATAGTGATAAGTATATCTCGCTTGAAAATTACACTGCCGAAGAGGTTGCAAGCCTTGCAAATCAGTACACAGTATTTGGCAGAGTGACGCCAGAGCAAAAATATGTTCTTGTCAAGACCCTTAAAAATGAGGGTAAAGTTGTTGCCATGACGGGTGACGGCGTAAATGATACACTTGCCTTAAAAGAGGCTGATTGCAGTATCGCTATGGCTGACGGTAGTGAAGTTGCAAGAAGTATATCAAAACTTGTATTAATGGATTCAAATTTCACCTCTCTTCCTTCGGTAGTACGGGAGGGACGACAGGTGGTAAATAATGTGCAAAACTCTTCTTCACTTTTCGTTATGAAAACATTTTTCGCCATACTTTTGACTATAGTCACCTGTGCTTGGAGGACAAGTGGCGGCTATCCTTTCCAAACCGTGAATATGCTGCTTCTTGAAATGTTTGTCATTGGTATTCCTTCCTTTATATTGACGCTTGAGCCAAATGACAACTTAATAAAAGGTGATTTCATGCCGCAGGTATTCAAGCGGTCAATTCCAAGGGCACTATTTATTTTCTTAAATGTAATTTTGGTTATGATATTGAAAGAAACCGAGATTGTAAGCCTTACCGACTTGCCAGATAGAAGTGGACAATATATAACTCTTCTTGTAATGGTGCTCACCTTCACAGGCTTCTTAAACTTAGTTTCGCTATGCTTCCCACTCACCAAAATGAGATTGCTTGCAATGGTATCAAGTGTTGTGCTTATAATTGCAGGAATACTGATAAAAGGTGACCTCTTCATGCTTACTGATTATAGCGGAGAGGTATGGAAATTATTTGGAATAATCATGGGTTATTCAGTGGCACTTGTGCTTTTGTATATAATATTTAGAAAACAATTAATAAAACTCGGGCAAAAACTCATTTTAAAACTAAAAAAGAAGAAATAATATGCAAGCGGCTGCTTGTATATTTTTTTGTTAAAACATTCATACTAGACATAAGAGGAAAAGATGGCTAAGAAAAAGGGATCATTTATCTGGCTTATGTCGGTGTCAGTCTTGGCAGTAGGACTGCTGCTTTTTTGTCAGTTTTATTTTGGAGACGGGCTTAATGAAAGCACCACTTTTTATAATAACACTCATATAAATGGTGTGGATGTTTCGGGAATGACAAGTAAAGAGGCAGAAGAAATAGTTGCAAATAAAATGCTTGAAAAGCGGGGGAATATTGAAATAACCCTTACCCATGGCGGTGAAAACTGGCTGCTTAAAGGTGATGAGTTTGAAGCAAAAAATTCTATATCAAAACCGATATCAGAGGTTTTGAAATATGGCAGAGAAGGCAACATCTTTGCCAAAAAGAAGATAGAAAACAAGGTAAGGAAAGAGGGGCTTAATGTCAACATTTCCTATAAAAATGTACTTGGCGGACTTGATGAAAAACTTGAAAATATAATTTCGGAGGTGGAAACACACGCTGAAAATGCACAAGTGGTTTTTAATCCAGATAGTGAAAAAATGTTTTCGGTACGCGAGGGGGCTAAGGCATTAAAAGTAGATAGAGATGCACTCAATTCAAAACTTGATGAGGCACTTAAAAATGCTGATAAAGTGTCGATAGAGCTGCCGACCACCGAGGTTGTGCCAAATATAGATAAAGAGGCCATGCTGAAACAAATTGCTCTGCGTTCTAGTTTTGAAACAAGTTATGCCACATCTTCAAACGATAGAAAAAGCAATGTGAAAAAGGCTCTCTCGGCCTTCAACGGAAAGATAGTTGCGGTGGGGGAAGAGGTTTCTTTCAACGCAGTTACAGGTCCACGCACGGTGGAAAATGGTTACAAAAAGGCAAATATAATTATGAACGGCGTATATGTATCTGGTGCAGGCGGTGGCGTATGTCAGGCATCCACCACTTTATACAATGCTTTGCTCTTAGCCGATGTTGAGGTGCTTGCCTCTTCTCATCATTCTTTACCTGCCTCTTATGTGCCACTTTCTTTTGACGCCATGGTAAGTGAAGGCTATTCTGACCTTGTTTTTAAAAACACACTTGACTGCCCAATCTATATAAAGGCATATGGGGATGACAACAAAGCACATGTAGAAATATATGGACAACCATTTGAGGAAGGGGAGGAAATAAAAACTCGTGCTGAGTTTGTTAAAATCTTGCCGCACGACGGTGATAAGATAATCCAAGACAATAGCGGCGAGTACACAAATTTTGTGTTATATAAAGGTGAGTACCATAGGCTTAAATACCCAAGAGAGGGTTATGAGTCCAAAGGCTATGTACAGTACTTAAAAGACGGAAAGGTTGTAAAAGAAAAATTGGTACGCCATGATTACTATTATCCACAAAGCGGACTGATAGTTGAGGGGAAAGAGACTCTTGGCGAAGGGATGACCCTTCCTGCAAGCAATGTAAAACGCATTCCTGCACAAAAGGTTACAAGTGAAAGTGAGGAGCGCATAAAAAACAAAATAGAAAAGTTGAGTCCAAGCGAGTATAATCCATAATAATTTTGTCGTGATTAACTTATAATAACACTATGGAAACTTTGTCAAAGAAACAAAAAATACTTCGCACAAGTCTTGTCATATTCTTAATTGTGGCATTTCTTGTGGCGATGTATTTTATTTTAAAAGCGACAGGTTGGTGGGAGTATGTAAATTCGGTAGAAAAACTTAAAAATCTAATTCTTGGCCTTGGCTTTTATGGCAGAGTTGTGTTCGTAGTGTTCCAGTTTTTACAGGTTACTTTTATTCCAATTCCCTCACCAATTTTGGTGGTAGCGGGTTCGCTGATATATGGCCCGTTCCAAGCGGGACTATTAAGTCTTGCAGGCATCCTTCTTGGCAGTGCGGTGGCCTTTGCACTTGGAAGGAGTTTCGGAAAGAAGATTGTTGTGTTTATGGTTGGAAAGGAAAGTTGTGAAAAATGGACAAAGTTTTTAAGCAACGGGAAATATAGTTTTGTCCTTATGATGCTTCTTCCCTTCTTCCCAGACGATATACTCTGCCTTGTGGCAGGGCTTACTGATATGAGTTGGCTTTTCTTCATGATAACCCAACTTGTCACCCGTCCAATAGGAATATTTTTGACATCCTATTTCACCAGTGGGCAAATAATACCTTATCATGGTTGGGGGCTTATAGTATGGGCGGTGTTTTTTGTGTTTGTGGTGATAAGCATATATTTATCAACAAAATATAAGCCACAAATAGAAAATTACTTAAAAAATGTCTTTAAAAGCAAAAGATAGCCTAGTGTTTTATATAAAGAATAAGTCCCTCTTTTATCATCTTAGGGGTGCAGTTGTTTGAAACTAGAATTGTGACAGGGTTGACGCCATAAGCGGTGGCGATAGAGGATAAAGTGTCCTCTTTTTTTACAACATAAATTTCATCTTTATATTTTTTCATAATTTCTCCTTTAATTTATTGTATTAAACTCGGGACAAACTTAATACAAATATAAAAGGAGATGATATGAAATCTTTATTTAAAACGGTGGCACTTATAACCTTTTTTTCTGTCCTAACCCGTATTTGTGGGTTTTTCTTTCGTATATATTTGTCAAGGACCATAGGTGCGGAGTCCTTAGGATTATATCAAGTTGCATTTTCTATATTTATGGTGCTGCTCACGATTGTTTCAAGCGGACTGCCGCTTATTATATCCCGCATGACAGCAAAGTTCCGTGCCAAAGGTGAGAGCAAAAGCGAGGGCAGCCTTGTCACAGTGTCGCTTATATTTTCCGTGATTTTAAGTGTAATATTGTGCCTTGTTGTGCTGCTGTTTAAAAATGTGTTTGCTTCGCTTTTTACTGATTCAAGATGTATTGGCATTTTGATTGTTCTTCTTCCAAGTCTGGTCTTTTCTTCTGTTTACAGCGTATTTCGAGGTGCTCTTTGGGGACAAAACAACTATTTTGCCCTATGTTTTAGTGAACTTTATGAGCAAATTGTCAGAATTTTCATTTGCGTAATAATAATCGGCGGCACGCTGACTGCTATTGAAAATGCAACCTCAGTGGCATGGAGTTTAACTATAGCCTGCCTAATGTCCATGATTTTTGTAATACTGCTCTTTTTCTTCTTTGGCGGAAAAATGTCAAAGCCTAGCAAAGATATCTTCAAACCACTTGTCAAACAGTCCACGCCTATCACAGGCATAAGGGTTGCGGGCAGTTTGATACAGCCTATTATAGCACTTATCATTCCGGCAAGACTAAGTGCTATCGGTTATACAGCCTCCCAAGCACTTTCAATTTATGGTGTTGCTGTTGGAATGACAATGCCACTATTGTTTGTTCCAACCACGATTATAGGCTCACTTTCCACCGCACTTATTCCAGACATGTCGGCCGCTATGGCACAAAATGATAATGAGCATATAAAAAGGCGGGTTAGGTCTTCAATAATTTTCTCACTTTTTATATCATGCCTGTTTGTTCCCGCCTATCTAGCATTAGGCGAGGGGGCAGGCCTGTTCCTCTATGATAATGCACTAAGTGGCACACTTTTGCAGGCATCCGCTTGGGTATTAATCCCGCTAGGGATAACAAACATAACCTCCGCTCTTCTCAATTCCCTTGGCTTAGAGATAAAGGGTTTTATTAACTACTTTGTGGGTGCAATCGTAATGTTTATTGCGATTTGGTTCCTACCTTCCCTTGTTGGCATTAATGCACTTGTCTGGGGAATGGGTGCAAGTTTTATAGTCACCGCCGTATTAAATAGTCTCATGTTAAAGCGGAAGATAAAGGTGCACTTAAATATTTTAAAACCGCTTGCAATTATGATACTTTTGATAATTCCGTCCGCCGCATTAACAAGTTTTATATCAAGTTTATGCAGTCATGTTTTCCCACTCTTTGTGTCGCTGGCAATAGGCGGCATAGTATCGGTGGTAAGTTTTGTGCTGCTATGTAATGTGTTTGATGTGATAAACCTGCATTCTTTCATCATACTTGCAAGGGAAAAAATTAAACCTAAAAACTCAAAACTCTTCAAAATTAAGAAACTTTTCACAAAAAAGCGTTAAAAAAAAGAAATATGTCAATAATACTGCTATGTTAACGATAGTAGTTAGATCGATAATAATATATATCATAGTGCTTTTGGTATTTAGATTAATGGGTAAGCGCCAGATAGGACAAATGCAACCTTTTGAACTTGTCCTTACCCTTATCATTGCAGACCTTGCAACAATACCAATGGCGGAGGTATCGGTGCCGGTGCTGCATGGCATCATTCCTTTGTTGACGCTTTCGGTTTTACATTTTATACTTACACTTCTTACTAAAACAAGCACCACCTTTTCAAAGGTTGTAAGTGGAAAGCCTGTAATTATTATTAATCCAAAGGGACTAGACCAAAATGCAATGAAACAATTAAATCTTACAATAGATGATATTTTGTCTGCCTTGCGCGGATGCGGGTATTTCAGTATTTCACAGGTGCAGTATGCTATCATGGAAACCAATGGAAAGGTAAGCGTATTGCCAAAGGCGGAATACAGCCCCGCGACAAACGGAGGGTTAAAGATAGAGGAAGAAGAAAGTTTCATCCCTATCACTCTTGTCAGCGAAGGTAAACTCATGAAAGAGAATGTTGCTCTTGCAAATATGGATATGGAGAAGGTGTTAAAAATCATCAAACAGCAGGGTGGCGACAAATTAAAGCAGGTACTCATACTCACAGTAGATAAGGCAGGTCAGTCCTATATTCAGTTTATGAAGGGGGAGGGAAAAAGTTTTGAATGTGAGGTGAAATCATGAAAGTATTTCACTATGTAAATTTTGTTTTTATTTTTCTCTTTATAATTGCAATTTGCGTCCTTGAAGATGTCGCTGTCAACAACAGTTTAAATCAAGTGAAACGGGATTGCTACGAAATAGAACAGGTGCTTGCAACAAGTGAAAATATTAATTCAATGGAAATGTCACTTCTTGTTGATAACCTTGAATATAACTGGACAAATAATGAGTCAACATTATGTTATATGGTAAACCACAAAAGCATACAAGAAATAGGTACGGAAATTTCAAAAATGAAATCCTATGTAGGGAATAATGATATAGACGCACTTAAAGTTAGCATATCGTCAATTAAATATTATGCTGATAATTATCTTCATTTTATGGGCGCGAATGTTCATAATATATTATAAAAAAACACTGGCTAGTCCAGTGTTTTATTTTACCATACTTTTTCTTTCTTTTTAGTGAATATTATTATAAGAATAACTGCAATCAGTACAACCGTACCACACGCACCGATAATAATATAGATTGTGTTTGCATTCATTTTTGTTGCAGTGGTTACTGTCATCTCTTCACATCGGAATGTTTCGCCAGTGCTTATGTTTGTTACCTCACAATATACCTTCCATTCTCCACCAACGCCGTTACTGTCAAAGGTGAAGACAAGCCCATTTCTATCAACTTCACCTTCAAATATACTATGGCGATAGCCAGCAAATTCTGGGCGGGTACGATCAAGCTCTGTAAGCACATAAGGGGTGCCATCGGTGGCGGTGCCTGTTACATACCACCTAATTTGTTTTTGATCACAATAAGTGTATTTGGTGTCGTTTGAAATTGTAAATTGGTATGCCCATTGCATAGTTGTGCTAGATACAGGGTCACAGGTTACTACGGGAGTGGTAAACTCACTGATATTGTCTTTGTTTTCTACAAAAACAGGTGCCTCGGTAGGGACGGTTGGTTTAATTACAATAAGGTCGGATTCGCAGTTGTAATATTGTAGTCCACTTTCGCCCTCGACATTTGGCCCAATTTGAAGGGTAAATCTATAAAGCCCCCAACCAAAACCATGGTTCTTAGTGGCCTCAGATGTGGAAAGAGAGGAAGGGTCAAAATAATAGTTAAGGTTTTCGCTTTCAAGATTATAAATATTGCTTACCTCATCTCTTACTAAAACCCTTTCAAAAGTTTGTTTTACATCAGAAAAACCAGTAGCGGTTACATACATAGGTGCATATTCCACCTTCACACTTAAGTTATAGGAGTCAAAAGGTGGTATTTCACTTCCTCTGATACCATTAAATTGAATTTTTTTAACCTGATCCCAAGAGTAAGCATGGAAGGTAAGGTTTTTTGTGCTGTCACTTATGTTATCAACATATGTTCCGCTGTCTGTGGTAGTAAGCTCTCCGTCATTCCTATCATAAATGGTGGTGGAAAGGGTGGTGTTTGTAAGCGTAGTGGCACGCGCCTCTTCCTGCCCTAAGGTAGGTGTGATAAAGCCTCCTATTGCTGAAACAACAGTTAAAAGTAAACTAATAGCCATAAATCCAAAAATTTTACCTTTAGATTTCATAATTTCTCCTTTTATAGATGTAATTTTAACATATTTAAAAATTAAATAAAACTAAAATTGATACAAGTTTTCATTTTAATGAGAATAGTTACCCTTTTAATTGTTGACAAAGATTTTTCAAAAAAGTATACTTTAATCATGGAAAGAGAAGAAGACATATTGACAATATGTGAAAATCAAATAGAGTTTGATTTTTCATCATTAGAAAATGAGGAAGAGGAAAGCACGCTTCTGCCCGAAGGCTTTTTGACGGCAAGAAATCACGATTGGATAGATGAAGAGGTTTTATTCATAGTGGTTAAAGAGGGTAACGGACTTGGAAAAGAAAGTTACAACCTTGATTTATGCGGCAAAAAAATGATTGATTGGGTTTTGATTGCAGGCAGTGGCTGTGAAGAAAAAGTGATTAATGTACCAGCGGACATTTTCTCCACTTTAAAGACTATTCAAACCGAGAAACCATATATGGCGGTTTTCTATTCAAGCACTCCGCTACTTGATAAACAAACCTTCTATAAGGTTATGGACTATTTTTGCAAGAACGGTATGAATGCTCTTGCTCTTCCAAAGGGCTATGTGTTCAAGACCGAGTTTGTAAGGAATAATGATAGTTTTGTTTCTGGCAAGGTTATGGATTTCAGTCAAAAGGCTTTTTATGTGGTTGATAATGCAAGGGCACTTGCAAGAGTATCAAAATATTTGTATGATAAAATCAAAAAGTTCCACCTTGATAATGGCGTTATCATGTATGGCGAAGATAGTATATTTATTGACGCGGATGTCGAAATTGAAAGTGGTGCAACCATATATCCAAACAATATTTTAAGGGGGCAAACCTATATCGGCAAAAATGCGATACTGGACGCTAATAACGTTATCAGTGATAGTATTGTTGCACAAAATAGTTATGTCGTTTCAAGTTATATTGAGAAGAGTAAGGTAAAAGAAGGGTCAAGTATAGGGCCATTTGAGAAACTAATAAATCAAGAAGGTTAGGATGTATATTGTTGTAGGACTAGGCAATGTAGGGACAAGATATGAAAACACCTATCATAACTTAGGTTTTATGGTGGTGGATAAACTCGCAAAGGACTTGGGAGTAATTTTTTCAAAACATTCCTGCAAATCAAGTATTGCCGAGGGCAGAGGGAAGGACAAGTTTATTCTTGTAAAGCCTGAGACCTACATGAATAACAGCGGGCAGGCGGTGGTACTACTCAAAAAGAAATATAAGGATGCAAAAATTTTGGTGGTGGTGGATGACATTGACCTTCCTGCTGGCAAGGTACGCTATCGCGAGAGAGGAAGTAGCGGCACACATAATGGTTTAAGGAGTATAGTCTCCTATATCGGAGAAGATTTTGAAAGAGTAAAGATAGGTGCGGGCAGGGATGAAAGCCTTGACCTTGCCGATTTTGTGCTGTCAAAAATTAAGGACAAAGAGACTTTTGATAAGGCAATAGAAGAGGCCTCTAAAATGATAATGGAGAAATTATGAAATTAGACGCCATTTTGTCAAATAAATTTGTCTCGGGGGTAGGCGAAGGCGAAAAGGTAATATTACTAGGTGAAAAAAATCGCCTTGTTTTTTTGTGTAGTGATTTTGCTAGTGCCGGTAAATATAGGCGTGCCTTTTTAAGTCTTGGCAAAACCGCCACTATTGTTACTTCGTCACGGGAGGGGAAACAAGAAAAGGACGCAAACCTCATTCCATATGTTTCCGCTCTTAATGGTTTTCTGACGGGAAACATCGACATACTTTTGGTGCTGCCATGCTCTGCACTTACAAAGCTTGACCTTGCAATATATAAAGAAAGTGTTAGCCTTATGGCTGGGGAGGAACATGAACTAACAAACCTTACAACCAAACTTATTAACCTAGGTTATACCCGTGAAGATTTGGTGACTAAGGAGGGCGAATTTGCCCTTCGTGGTGATATACTTGATATCTTTGTTGTCGGGGAAAGTAATCCTTATCGTATAGAGTTTTTTGGTGATGAGATTGAGGCAATGTATACCTTTGACCCCGCCAGTATGAAGAATATAAAGCCGCTTAAATCTTGCAAAATCTTGCCGGCTGTTTTAAGGGTAGGAGAGGATGATATATTCTCTCTTGAAGGGTATAAGGTAATAGACGAGCCGAAACGAATAGAGGATGAGTTTGAGTTGTTACTTAAAAGTTATTCTTCCCTTTCGTATTTTAAAAGGGAGGACTACCCATATTTTGAAGATTTGTCCTCAAAAGCAGATCTAATATTCAATAGTCCTTATTTTAATGAAAACGCCTATGAAAACCATAAACTTCCTTCTCGCTCATACCTTACAGATTTTATGGCGCTCAAACAGGATTTACTAAGTGCGCTGCAAATGAACTTGGGGATTATTCTATATGCTGGTGATAGGAAGGAAAAACTTAAAGAGTTTTTAACGGAAAATGGGCTTATTTTTCATGATTATGAAAAAGAGGTTTTGCAGCAGGGGAAAATTTATGTTTCAAGCCAAAGTTTTCCTTTTAGTTATAGTTTTTTAAAGGAAAGGGTGCTTGCGATAGGAATAGACAGCCTTTTCAAACAAAATGTCTCCACTTTTACTAAGGGGAAACACGCGGTATTTTATCTTCCAAAACTTGGGGATTATGTTGTCCATACCTTCCATGGTATAGGTAAATGTATCAGTATTGAAAGGCTGAAACTTGGCGATTATGAAAAGGACTATTTTGTAATTGAGTATAAGGGCGGCGGCATATTATATCTGCCTAGTGAAGAGGCAAATACAATTTCTGCATATGTAGGCAGTGAAATAAATCCACGCCTTTCTTCACTTGGCGGAGCAGAATTTTCAAGACTGAAAGCACGCGTTAAAAGCGGACTTAAAGAAATGGCGATAAGCCTAACCGAGATATATAATGAAAGACAGCATGCCAAAGGTTATAAGTTTAAACGGGATGAGTTTCTTGATAAAAAGTTCGCTGATGCCTTCGGGTTTAATGAGACTAATGACCAACTAAAAGCGATTGCCGATATTGAGAAAGATATGGAAAGTGACAAGATTATGGATAGGCTGATTTGTGGAGATGTCGGTTTTGGTAAAACTGAGGTGGCACTCAGGGCGGCATTTAAGTCTATCTATAATGGAAAACAGGTGGCACTTCTTTGTCCTACAACAATACTTTCTCAACAGCATTACCTCACCGCTAAAAAAAGAATGGAAGAGTTTGGCGTTAAAGTAGAGGTGCTTAATAGGTTTAAGACCACACGAGAAGTGAAGGACATCTTGACTAGACTTAAAGAGGGACAGGTCGATATGCTTATCGGCACTCATCGGTTGCTTGGAAAAGATGTTGTGTTCAAAGATTTAGGTCTGCTTATCTTGGATGAAGAGCAACGCTTTGGTGTGGAAGATAAGGAAAAAATCAAGAATGCAAAACGCAGTGTAGATGTTCTGTCACTTTCTGCCACTCCAATTCCTAGGACGCTTAATATGTCGCTGTCAGGAATAAGAGATATAAGTATTATTGAGACGCCACCTCGCGAGCGCTTGCCAATTCAAACTTATGTTACCGAGCAGACTGATGAACTTATCAAAGATGTCCTTTCGCGTGAACTTGCTAGGGGCGGTATAAGTTTTATAATTTATAACCGCGTAGAAACAATAGTTGAGTTTGCTTCTTTTATTCGTCACCTTGTGCCAAAGGCAAGGGTGGGTATCGCCCATGGCCAAATGGCTGAGCGTGAACTTGAAGGAATTATCAATAAACTCTATGAAGGGGAATATGACATACTTATTTCCACCACGCTTATTGAAAATGGAATAGATTTGCCACAGGCTAATAGCATGCTGATTGTTGATGCTGATAAGTTAGGTTTAGGTCAACTATATCAAATTAGGGGAAGAATAGGCCGAAGTGATAAATTAAGTTACGCATACCTTTTGTATGATAAAAACAAAATCATGACGGAGGACGCTTATAAACGCCTTAGTGCCATCAAAGAGTTTAGCGAACTTGGTAGTGGCTTTAAGATAGCAATGCGGGATCTTGAGATACGTGGCGCAGGTAATATCTTTGGAAAGGCTCAGCACGGCCATATCGAAAAGGTGGGTTATGATATGTTCGTAAAACTTCTTGACGAGGCGGTGAAGGAACTGCAAGGAAAGAAAGTAGATGCTGAAAATGATGTAAAACTTGAAATCAGCCTTGACGCATATATTCTTGAAGACTATATCTCGTCAAGTGATGAGCGTATACTTATGTATACAAAAATCAGCAATATTTCCAGTGAGGAAGAAGAAAACGAACTATTAAAATCAATGGAAGACGGCTTTGGGACGGTGCCACAAGAGGTGAAAAACCTATGTCGCCTTGCACTTTTAAAAAATCTTGCAGCAAAATTTGGAATTATCAAGGTGAGGATAAACAGCACCACTTGCTCGCTTACATTAAATAAGAGTGAAGATATAATTCCTCGTTCCCTTGCAAACAATTTAAAGGAGTTTGGCGGGGTATTATCTTTCGACTCATTGCCAAAAATTTCCTTCAATATGATGGCAAATTCGCAGCAAAAGGTGGATAGGATGATTTCACTCTTGCTTGCAAGCGAGGTAAAATAAGAAAAGTAGATAAAAACGCTTGAAATTTGATACTAAATTATGCTATTATGGAAATAATTGATTGGAGAAATAATGAAAACTAGATGGATAGGAATATTTTTATGTTTAATGGTATTTTGCACCTCATTACTTTCGGGGTGTAGTCTTATCACGCTCAATAGAGAAAAATATTTGAATGAGACCGTAATAACAATGGTTGATAAAGAAAGTTCTGAAAGGGTAGAGATAAAAAAGAAGGAACTTATTGAGGCCTATGATAGTTATAAATATTACTTTATGCAATATTATGGTGCAAAAGATGAGGCTGAAGCAATGGACAGGACCCTCGAACTTCTTGTTAATCGAAGGGTGACAGTACGCGAGGCAGAAAGATTATTCAAAAAAGATTTGACTGAAAAGGAAAAAACATATATTTGGCAACAAACAGCGGATGCACTTGAAAGCAATTTTAAGGCTCAACTTGATAAAATACTTGGCACAAGCAATGGTGCCACCTCTCAGGGTTCAACCTCGGCTGCCGACACAAGAAAATTTGATGGTTATAGCCCAAAAGCAAGTCTCAGTGGCGTTACTGGCACTCTAGAGATTGTAAGAAATGATGTTCCTACTAAAGCAATCAATAGATTTGAGTATACAACCCCACGCGACTACGAAAATGAGGATGGCAAGGACAGAGAACTTATTTGGATAAACTTCTTCACTAATGTTAATCAGTCCGGTTCAAGCACTTATAAAAAGGCCTTTAACAAATATCTTCAAGCGCTCAAAGCAGATGAGAAGGGGTTAAACCTTTCGACAGATACAGAATCAATCTTCCTTCGCGAAATTGATGAGTTGTATAAACAGTGCTATGAAAATTATATGATTTCAAAATATGATGAGTATTTCACTAATTACACACATAAATCAACCGTTACAATAGATCAAATGCTTAATCTTTATACCGCAATGGTAAGTGCATCTTACACTCAGTATGTAACAGAGAACGATGCTAAGTATGAAGAGAATATGCAAAGCGACTCCACTAAAATTTACTATTATAGAGAGGATAAAGATAAGCCAGCAGGCACCGACACAAGATTCTTCCAAGTGGCGCATATACTTTTCAAGTTTGATGACATCATAAAGCAGTCTGATGAGTATAAGGAAATCATAACTAAGAAGAATAATGGCGGCTATAAAACTGAGGATGAATATCAAGAGGCACTTTCCCTTCTTGCAAGTAAAATTAAACCTGTTATCAGGACGCAGAAAAATGGTGAGTATAAAGTTGATACCACAGCGGCTCCAGTAGACCCATTTAAACTTGCTGCTGATATTAAGAAAGATGTTGACTTAGCGTCATCAGAAGATAACAAGTTTGCTTTATTCAATGACTTTATTTACAGATATAATGACGACCCAGGCATGATAAATGCACAAAATTGTTATACTATCGGTGTAAATAAATCTCAAGCCGAAGAAGGCGAGGAATTTAAGGTATATTCAAATTATGTCACCGAGTTCACCGATATGGCGGTTGAGTTATATAAACAAGGTGAGGTTGGTGCAGTATCAACACCTGTTATTACTGAAAACGGAATTCATGTACTATTCTATGTAGGCGAACTTCAAAATGCATTCACTGGTATTAAAGAAGATTTCTCACTTACAAACGATGGGAAAAATGAAGACGGGCTTACTCCAATCGAGGTGTTAAACTCCACCTATGTGAATCGTTTTACAGGAAAAACTTATTTTGATGTAATCTATGATACACTTATGACAGATAAGTTTGCTCTTTTCCAAAATCTCAATATGAAGGAGCTTCAAGACCAATATAAAATCACATATCATGGTAGTGCTTACGCTGATTTAATAAAATAAATAAAAGTCCCTTGTATATTTGACAAGGGTCTTTTATTTTGATATAGTATAATCATGGACAAAAAGGCAAAGAAAATAGAAAATACTGTTTTGACCACTCAAGAGAGTGGTTCTTTGCCTAGTGAAGAACTAAATTTAGTAGACCTTGCAGATGTAAACATTGTTGTAAAAAACAAGGAAAAACTTAAAAAGAGTAAACAGCGAAAACTCTTAAAAGAGGACACCGTATTGTCAGACGAGCAGAAAGGCAAGTTTGATGAGGCCGAGCAATCTGTGGCAAAACAGGGCAGTAGAAAGAAAAAGATAACAAATATATGTTTTTTCATACTTAACCTAGTTATTTTGGCGGCAATACTTACATGGAATATTCTTACCGAAGGTTTTGTTCCTCTTGGCGATTTGCCAATTCACGCATGGGCGATTGTAGTATTATTACTTTTGTTTGCGGGCGAGCAGCTTTGCGAAATATTGTCTATGAGTTATCTGTTAAAAAAATCGATAGGCAAATATCGTTTTGCCTTGTGTTTTAAGGTGCATACCATAGGCCGATATTACGACTCTATTACACCACTTGGGACAGGGGGACAACCTTTCCAAATCACTTATTTTAAAAGTCATGATGTGCCAATGCACACCTCACTCGCTGTGCCTTTTGCAAAATATATTTTCTCACAGATAGTGTGGACAGTAGTCAGTTTCATTTGTATGATAATCTTCTTCACATCTTCGCCAAATGCCTCTAACGGTATTGCGGTGGTTTCTGCCATAGGTTTTGTGCTTGGCAGTTTGCTGTTATTCTTGGTTGCTTTCCTTTCAATTAGTAAAAGCGTGGGCAGAAAACTTGTTGTCAAAACCTTAAAACTTTTGCAGAAAATGAAGATAGTCAAAAACTATGAAAAACAGTATGCAAAGATATCAAAATATATTGAGGATTTCCAAAGTGTAGTTCAGCAGTATATGAAATCCTTTAAGGATTTTATAGTACTTTTTGGTTTAAATCTTCTTAAATATCTGTTTAAATTCTCCATCCCATACTTTATAGTTTGCCTATTTGCAGGTCCACAACCAGGTGAATTTATAAATTACTTTGTCATGGGTATCATGGTTGAACTGGCTTCTGGATGTTTCCCACTCCCAGGCGGCTCAGGTATGAACGAAATTTCCTTCAAAATGATGTTCACAGCGGCCTTTGCAAGCGTCGGTGGTGGTGCGGTTGTTTGGGCGTTACTACTATGGCGACTTTTGACATACTACATTTTCCTTATCCTTGGCGGAGCGGTTTCAATTTACGATTTCAGCTTTGGAAACAGAAAATACAAATGGCAGAAACGCAAGGAGCAACTTGAGGAGGAAAGCCGTATTTTCAAACAAGAGCAGATAAATAGATTTAGAAATGAAAGAAACAAAAGACGGAAAGCACAATCTCATCGAATTTAAAGAATAAAAGTATCAATATAAAGCCAACCTAATTTAAGAGGTTATTATGAAAAAGAATAATGCTTATTACGGTTGGCTTTTTGCATGTGTTTCTCTTTTAATTTTACTTGGCATTTCGGTATATTTGGGAATATCGGGGTGGTATTTTTCATCAAGTAACACACAACAAACCGATATGCAACTTGGCAATAATATTGAAATTAGTGTAAAAAAGAATGAGGCGTCAACCGCATCCTTTACTTTTTCAGGTGGCTTTTTGGAAGGAGAGAAATTGTCGCAAATTGTAAGCATCAGGAATGCGGAAACCGAGGGCGAACTTTATATTCGTGCCAAGGTGTATGTTTTTATGGCAAACAGTTCGACAGCAGATATGCAGTTTGTCACATCTAATAATTGGGCAAAAGGTGATGACGGCTACTATTATTATAAAGAAAAACTTATTTCACAGGGGAAGATAGGCCTATGTTCTAGCATAATAATAGGCGAGGGTAGCCATTTGCGAGGTGACCGAACCTATATTATGACAATAGCAGTGGAAGGCTTGGATGGAAATACAAATGTTAAGGAGCACTGGGGAAACAATCCGCTTGAAAATGTTTGACATAATAAAGTCATTATTTTATAATTTAGCTATATCAAAGGAGAAACAATGGAAAATAATTTCAGACGGGTGCCACCACCACCTCCACCAAGGCCAAATATTCCGAAACCACCGGTAACGCCGCAGGTGGAAAATGTCACACCTGCCGAGGTGAATAATGTAAACACAGTGCCAAAAGAGGTAGCAAAAAAGGGACTTAGCCCTAAATTAAGGCTTTCGCTTTTAATCTTAGGCAGCGTAATAGCATTTGCTGGAATGATAGTATGCGGTTATTTCGCATTCGTTTAAAATCGTCAAAATTATTTTAACAAAAAAATATAACCTAAACTAATAAGGCAACAATTTTCTTATGAAAAGGATTGTTGCTTTTTTTGTGATAGCATTAGTGGGCTTTGGTGTGGTATTTGGCACCAAAGGAGATGAATTTGACTTCCAAGGCCTTGAAAAGGTCTGCTTTGTCACCGACCTTACACATGCTGAGGATGAAAATGCCGTAATAAACGGCAATGATGTCTATATTACGGTAAGTGCGGGCAAGGTAAAAGAAATAAAACTTGACAAAGTAAAGGGTTATGTTCTTTATTTTGATAAAAATTGCGATGAAAGCATGCTTGTTAATAGGTTTTTGGACTACTCCTCTGATTTTTATTATGTGGGCAGCACTCGCATCGTCAATGGTTACAACGCAAAATATCATGATTATAGATTTGTTGAAGGCAAAAAGTATAATGTTCAAATTGCTTTTACTGATGAAAGCATTTTGGTTGGCTTTCCTATGATACTTACAGGTTTTTAAGTTACGCTGTGAATAATAAAAATATTGATAAATTTTGTGTATAAATCTTATCAATGCGGTCAATAAAAGGGGTAGGAGGTTAAAAGGTCTATGAACATAAAAAGAAAAAACAAATTTGTTGAGTTCTTCAAAAGGTTTGGTGTTTACATCGGGGTTGGAGCGATTGTGCTTGCAGTCACCCTCACATTTGCAATAACTGCCGCGGTAAATTCCAATAAGGATGTCGTAGATGTAGGGGGTAACAGTTTAAAGGTTTCTCTTCCAATGGAGGCACCAACGATTGTAAAAGACTTCTCATCCACGGCGCTTCAAGAGAACACAACATTAAATCAGTGGGAGGCTCATCTTGCGATAGACATGACAAGTGAAAATAATAAAGTCTACAGCATTATGGACGGCACAGTAACTAAGGTGGATTATGATTATCTAATCGGCAACACAATCGAAGTTACTCATAAAGACGGGCTTGTAAGTTACTACTGCTCACTTGATAAAGATGCTCTTGTCAAGGTGGGTGACAGCGTGAAGTCAGGTGATCAACTTGGTACGACTGGTTTAACAGCATCAGCAGAGAAAGATTTAAATGCACACTTACATTTTTATATGACTCTCAATGGTGAAGAAGTAGATCCAAATAATTATTTAGATTTACAAAATAAATAAATGAACTTTAAGTTCATTTTTTATTTATAGTTAAATTTGTTGACAAGGTTATCAGGCTTAATATATAATGATTGATAGTTGGAGGACTATATGAGCACATTAGAAAAGGTAAAAAAATTGATTGCAGAGCAACTTTGCATATCTACAGACGATATAGCAGACGATGCAAATATCGTAGATGATCTTGGTGCAGATTCACTTGATGTTGTTGAGATGCTTATGACACTTGAAGATGAGTTTGGTTTAAGCATACCTGACGATAAGGTGGAAGACATCAAGACAGTACCAGCTATCGTGAAAATGATAGATTCTAGTAAAAAGTAAAGTATTCGACCATTACTTACAAAATTAGACATAAAGTGAGATAGTCTCTCATAAGTTATTATCGTGGAGGTAAAACTTGTGAGAGATTATTTAGTTGAAAGGGTACGCAATGTAGCCAGTCACATAGCAACTACACATGATACAATAAGGGAGACAGCAAAGGAGTTTGGATACAGTAAAAGTACAATTCATAATGATGTTTCCAAAAGACTGAGAAGGATAGATCCTGCCCTATACTATAAAACGAAGAAGATTTTGGATGAAAATTTTGCTGAGAAACACTTGCGAGGCGGGGAATCAACACGAAAGAAGTTTGCGGAGGAGCAAGAACAGGGATAAAATCAGGCGAAAGCCTGATTTTTTGTCTTATTTTCATAGGCAGTGGCATATTTATAGTTCTAGGGTGGTGCTATGAAAAAAGTTATAATGCTAATACTAATTTTGCCTTTAATAATGGTTGGATGTGCAAAGCAGGATAATATAAAGGAGAATATGTCTGAAATCACCGACCTGTATTTTGTCGGCGAAGCAAATGGTGACTATGCCAGTATAAGCGTGGGCAAAAGGGAGGAGCCATACATTAAGGATGGCATAAGCCAAAAGAAATGTGACTTTGCCTTGGTTTGTTTAAATCTTTCAAACAATATCTATGAAAATATGCGACTAAGTGCGGTAATAAAGATAAACGAAGAAAAGCACAATGTTCTTTTGGAGCTTGTTGGTGGAAGTTATATGTTCGACCTTGAACGCACTCTTAAATCGGAAGATAAAATTTTACTAAGCTATGGGGAAAACACCATAAACTTTGTAAACAAAGGCGTAGAATTTGGCATTGACCAAGAAAAAGCGCTTGAAATAGGGCAAAAAGAATTAAAAACGCAGATTGACCATTATACTAAACGGGGATTTGAGGCCTACCTAAGAGTGTTAGGCAAGGAAAATCCTGAGTTTAATGAACTATTTTGGTGTTTTACCCTTGTAGGAAGGGATGAAAAGGTGTATAACTGCATTTTTAGTGTAAAAGACGGTACAATTATCACGGTAAGTTAAAGAATTGTTTTGTTTGAATTGTTAAGATATGTTAAACTATCTACATGAAAAACATGTATTCAACACAATCACAGCAAGAAAATGCTATTGTTATTGTCATTTGTGCAAAGAAAACAGACAATAAGGATAGAAAGTTAAATGAAATAGTAAGACTGGCCGAGTCCACAGATTTGAATGTGCTTGGCTCTTTTTCGCAGAATATAAAAGAATTCAATAAAAGTACAGTACTTGGTAGTGGCAAACTGGAAGAAATTAGGCAGTATATTGATTCAAGCGAAGAAAAGATTGATGTCGCAATAGTTGATTACGCTCTTACCGGTTCACAAATGAAAAATATCTCCACTGCACTTGGGGTACGCGTGGTAGATAGGGTTGGGCTTATAATAGATATTTTTGCTCGTGGTGCCAAGTCGCGTGAGGCAAAACTTCAAGTTAAGTATGCACAAGATAGGTATCTTCTGCCAAGACTTAGTGAAATTCAAGGGACTAGCGGTCGATATGGCAGCGGCGGGGTAGGAATGAGAGGCCCAGGCGAAAGCAAACTTGAACTGAATAGACGAGTACTTGAAAATGAAATGAACGCTTTAAAAAGCCAACTTGCAAAGATTAAGTCTCAGCGTGAGGTCACCAGAAGGGCGCGGGAGGGAATGCCTCTTGTCGCACTTGTTGGTTACACCAATGCGGGGAAAAGTTCAATCATAAATATGCTTACCAAGGAAAAGGTATATGCCGATGATAAACTTTTTGCCACCCTTGACACCACAAGTAGACAACTATTTTTAGGTTTAAAAAAGACGGCGGTCATCACCGATACTGTTGGTTTTATAAGTGACTTGCCGCATGAACTCGTTGACGCATTTTCCGCAACCCTTGAGGAGGCAAAAGACGCAGATTTACTTTTGCATGTTGTTGACTGCTCGCTAGGCAGAATGATAGATGGTCAGGAAGAATATAAACTTGATATGAAGGTTACAAACGATGTTCTTGACTCTCTTGGTGCCACCAAGAATAGAATAGTGGTTTATAATAAAGCCGATAAACTTGAAAAACCGCTGCTTGTTAAAGAAAATGAGGTGCTTGTTTCAACAAAGACGGAACTCGGGAAACAAGATTTGATTGATATGATACGAGGAAATTTGTTCAAAGAGGAAGAGTAGTTGGCAAAAAAGCCGATTATATGTGTTTAGTTTTTGGCGGCTAACTCTTCATTTAATTTTTGAAGTAAAAGATCCAAATCTATATCATGCACTTTGCAAGCCTCTTCAATTGTTTCCTCTTCACTTAGGTGACAGAAGATGCAAAACATTCCAAAGCCCATAAAAATATCGGCAAGCGATTCGTCAAGTTCAAGCACTTTTGCTATCGTCATATTTTTTGTAATTTTGTTCATAACATAAACCTCGTAAGTTTATGTTATTCTTTTTTTTAAGTTAAGTCAAGAAAATTTTATAGAAACAAGCCTTCCTCTTGCGAAAAAAGACGATTTGTGACTTATTTAAAGAAATAGAAATAATTGAGCTTTTAAAGAAATAGTCATATATCATGGAAAAACTTGAAATGATTTTTGGTAAAAAAGTATTGGCGCTTAATGAGGCGACAATGGTAGGTTATGTTTTAAATATGTGTTTTGATGAAAATCTATTAACGCTCAAAGGATTTACGGTGGTGGATGAGGAAAGTGAAAGGGAGCTTTTTCTTCCTGTGCAAAAAGTGCTTGCATATGAAGGGGAGTGCGTCGTGATAGAGAGTGCCGCAGACTGTGAACTGGCACTTGAGAAAGCACATAATCCTCTTGGTAAAACTGTCTTTGATAAGAACGGAGTAAACCTTGGCAGGGTTGAAAAAATAAAAATAATTAATAAAAAAATAGATAAATTAATTACAAATAAATGCGAAATAAAACAGAAATATATTTCTAATTTTAGCGAAGAATTTATTATTTTTTCATTAAAAAAGCAAAAAAAATTAAAAAATAATATTAAAAATGAAAAAATATTAAATATTCCTAAAATTGAAATAATGCAAAAAGGTAAAAATAATATTCAAAGTGCCCCTCCAAAAATGTCGCTAAACGCTACAATGCTTTTAAATAGGACGGCTACCATGGATATCTATGGCATGAATAACGAACTGATAATCAAAAAGGGTGAGGTCATTACACAAAATGGCATAAATAAAGCAAAAAAACATAATAAATTAAATTATTTATTTTTTAATTCAATTTAAAATAAAAAAACACAGCAAAATATTATATTTTTAATTATTTATTTAATTTAAAAATATTTTATTTTTTTTATGTAAAATGAATGTTTTTCATTTGTATTTTTAGCGATATTTGTAGTACAATAAAATCGTGAGGTAAATGTGGTTAGAGTTATACCTAGAAGAACAAAAGTTAAACTTGAGTTTATCCGTGGAATTACAGGGATAGACCTTATCATCGCGATTGTTGCCGCGGTGGTATTTGGCTTGCTTGTCGGGGCAAACTTTTTCACAGGTTCATACTGGCTTGGAATAGTATGGGCGATATTTGCGATATCATTGTTTTTCAAGATAAGCGACAGTGAACGAATGTATGTCACGATTTCCTACCTTGTAAGATTCTCAATGCAGAAAAAGAATTATGTTAAGTCCTCTCCAAAGGGCAAGGCGAATATGCATGAGATTATTCCGTTTGAGGGAATATATCAAGATAGGTTTATTTCTTTTGGGTCTTACTATGCACAGGTGCTTGAAGTTAAGCCAATACTCTTTGGCCTTTTAAATGAATTCAATCAAGACAATGTTATCAACAGCTTTGCAAATGCACTCCGCCGTTTAACAGAAAGTCAAACTTGTGAGATAGTTAAAATTAACAAAGCGGTGGTGCTAGATAACTTTACATACAACGAAAATAAAAAGTATGACAATCTTCTCGACATGATGTATGACGGTCAAATGTCACAAGCCGAGGTAGATGCAAGGGCGCCTATCTTTGAAGAGAGGGTATCCTTCCTTGAAGATAAGAATAGGAAAAACAAAATTTATAAAGATTTCTTTTATCTTGTAGTTTTTGATAAAGATATCGAGGCACTTGAAAATACGATCAATGGTATGGCAAGCTCAATGGCTTCGGCATTGACACCAATCGGTACAAGAAGACTTTATGGACAGGAACTTGCAGTATTCCTTCGTGCAAATTATAATCGTGAGTTTGATGAAAGGGAGCTTGAAGGCATACCTTTCAGTGAATACAAAGACTGGGCAACACCAAACAAGATAAAGTTCAGTTCAGCAAAATACAATATTGATGGAAAGAATTATCGTACCTTTGCCCTTACCGAATATCCACTCCAAGTAGGCAACGCATGGGGAACATCCTTCTTCCTACTTGACCGAACAAAAGTAGTCATGAAATTTAAACAAGCACCAAAGTTTGAAGCAGAGAAGAAAATTGATAAAGCCATAATGGATATGGAAACAAAGTTATATAAGACTGGTAAGACAAGTACGCAGATTGAACTGCAAACTCACCTTGAAACTTTAAGAGATCTTTTGGCACAACTCAAAAATAACAACCAAAACTTATACGATGTAAACACTTTTATCACTTGTGAAGATTCTGCGCGTAAAGATATCAAGGCAATATTAAGACAGGGCGGATTTAGATATAGCGAAATGTTTGCTCGTCAGATAGATGCGTTTATCAGTACAAATGTTTCTCAAAGGGATTATATCAAACAGTTTAGCCGAGGAATACCAACTGATTCACTTGCTGGCGTATTCCCATTTATTTCAAGTGAGCTTCAAGATGAGCGTGGATTCTATATCGGCGATAATGAATATCCAGTATTCATCGACTTCTTCAAACAAGAGACAAAAACTGATCCATCCCGTGTTAACTCCAACATGATGGTCATAGGAAAGTCGGGTTCTGGAAAATCTTTCGCCACAAAAATGCTGCTTGCAAATTTTGCGGCTGATAATAGTAAAATCTTCATTCTTGACCCCGAGAAGGAGTACGATAAACTTACCTTCAACCTTAAGGGCAAGATGATTGATGTCGGCTCATCACTGCAAGGTATATTAAATCCATTCCATGTCATCAGGGCATTAGATAAGGACGATGATGAAGGAAAGAAGACTTACTTTGAAGTTAAAAAGCAGGACGATTCTTTCAATCAGCACCTTCAATTCCTTGAGCAGTTCTTTAGGACTGTGCTTGAAGGAATACCAAGTGATGCTTTTGAGGTATTAAACTCTCTTGTTCAAGATATGTATCATGAGTTTAATATCGATGAAAATACTGACCTTAAAACCTTGAAACCTGAGGATTATCCTATATTTGATAATTTATACGATTTGATTTTAAGAAGACAGAAAAGTGTCAAGGATGAATTCCTTGCCAAAAACCTTCGTATTGTAGAGGCGTACATTAAGAAATTCGCAAAGGGCGGACGAAATTCCAACCTTTGGAATGGCCCTACCTCTATTGAAACCAACGAAAACTTTGTTACCTTCAACTTCCAATCTTTGATTGCAGGAAACAACGATACAATTACGAATGCGCAAATGCTTCTTGTATTCAAGTACCTTGAAAATGAAATTATTAATAATAAGGATTATAATAAATTACATAAAACTAATAGACATATTATCATTGTCGTGGATGAGGCACACACCTTCATCAATCCAAGATATCCAATCGCGTTAAACTTCATGACAGCGATGGCAAAGAGAATTCGTAAGTATGGCGGAATGCAGGTTGTCATTACACAAAATATTAACGACTTCGTAGGTTCGGAAGAAATCAAGAGACAATCAACCGCGATTATTAACGCCTGCCAATATTCAATGATTTTCTCACTATCACCAAACGATGTTAACAGTCTTATTGACCTGTACAAAAACTCTGGTGGAATTAATGGTGAGGAGCAGAATGCAATCGTTACCGCACCTGTTGGTCAAGCCTTCGTAATTACGGCACCAACAGCAAGAACAATGGTACAAATAAATCCACTTGATTATGTAGTATCTATCTTTAAAGATAAGCAAGAGTAAGGAGAAAAATGACTATAGCGAAAAAGATAAACTTATTTTTGTTAAGTTTGCTGCTTGCAGTTGCAGGCATCTTTTTCGTTAGTTGTGGGGAGCCCGACTATTCAAATGTTTCTTTAACATGTGAAGAAAGCACCGTAACGCTTGATGTAGAAGAGGAGCGGGAAATTGCTTTTACAATCCAAAACTATTTTGGTGGGATGAGTGGGCGACTTAATATACATAATGATGATCCAACCGTAGTAAGCTATGAGGCTTCAGACCCATCAAATGGCGTGACCACTTTAAGATTAAAAGGTCTTAAGGGCGGCAGTGCAAGGATTAGGGCAGTTACAGTAGATGGCAATAAAGATTATACTCTCACCGTAATGGTAAGACAGTATGCGGACACCATCACAAATAAAGATAAAAATTTATATGTATCGCCGACCTATGAACTATCGCCAAACGCAAATGATTTTATCCTCAATGGTAATGCACGCGACCTTTCTTATTATTTCTATGGTTTTTTGCCAGAGGGGTGGAGCGTACCACTCACCCTTAATGATATAAAAGACGGGGATGAATATAGAAACGAATTTGTTTCTGTCAAACTTGTTGAGGACTATTTAATCTTCAAAGATAGTCAAAACAATTTGTTTACTTTGAAAGAGAGTACTTCTTCACAACAAGAAAAAACTAGTTATGATTTCATACCTGTAAGTATAGGGGATGAAGGGGAATATACCTTTGATGGTGAGGCACATCCCGTAGCATTAGGTGAAAAATATACATTTATCGCAAAATACGCACATTTGGACAATCCGTATGTCCAAAAGGATTTTTATATACTGGGCAATATCGGACAAGCCGAGTATAAATATTGCTATGAAGATAAAGACGGCAGTAGTTATGATAGGGATTATCAAGAAGAGAGAGAAATACTCTTAATGCCTAATTTAAATGAAATTGATAAGGTGGAAAGGAAGGATTATAGAAGCGCTAAACTTGTTGTTACTCTTCCTACAAAAAGCAGTCTTATAAAAAATGATTATAGTTTTGATGAAAGATATCTTAGTGTAAGTGAGGTGGTAAGCGAGGAAACTGAGACCACCTATGTATTCAAAATAGATAATAAATCTTCCACCAGTTTAGACACACAAATAAATCTGCAATTTTATTTTGATGGATTTAAAAATGCCGAGGATGAAAGCGTAAACTACTCTTTGGAGATACCAGTTAAGATAATATATCAACCAACAGATATTTATGTAAATAATAAGGCAAATCCAGACGCACTTGAATTTTATGATAAGTATTCTGGTGATTTTGGATGGCAGTATCTCAATTTATCGGTAAGTCCAAAGGACTGTGTATTTACTGGCATGAAAGTCTCTTTTGATGAACAAGTGGCAGTCAAATATAATGGAGAAGAAAGGCTTGCCGGTGAATTTGATATTTATGATTTGTCTTTACCTTTGCTTGTAAGAGGTGGCGATCAGATAACAACAGGCAGCGGTGATATCACGCTGTCAGTGTCCTACGAAATACATGGACAGACTAGGGCTATTGAGAAGAAGATACCATACACAATCAAAAAGGGTGCAAGCAGAATTTTTCCAGTAGATCAGTATTATAAAAATACTGGTGTTTATCTTCCTATACAAAATACTGATAGAATATCCTTCCAAGGATTTTATGCGAATGCAGAATTCCGATATGCAACCTTAGTTTATAAAGGTGGTGAGGGTGGTCAAGATGTCATAATGATGGAAGGTGAGGCCGCACTCGGAGAAAGATATGATAGCGGCGATACAGAGGGCTATAAAATTGTTATGAACTTGCGCACTCGTGGAAAAATCGGCAGCGGAGTATATACACTCTCTCTTGATAACGGTACAAGTGAAGACATTAGATTTGTTGTTAGCGATAGTTTTGACGGTCGAATTGGCATTGCGTATGAAAACGCAAATGGTGCAATAGTGGAAACTGAAACTTTCACTGAAGAAGAGGATGAAAGCGGTGTTGACGGAGTTAGAATATTCATTTTAAATAATGATGAAAGTACTAAAGCCGAGGTAAAACTTGTTGCGAATGATGATGCCGCATCCACTGTTTTGCAATATGCCAATCCAAGTGAAAGCGAAGAAACAGGTTTTAGTTACAACTATCGTGCTGTAGATACAACCTTTGTTATAACCACGGCAGGTGACGGTCATGGATATATTATTGCAGACCTCAATTTAAGCACTGTATCGGATGACTTTAAATTACATATTATTGAGCAAAAATTCAAATTAGATATCGTTTCTTACAGTCTTATAGAGAGGCTGAATGTCTATAAAACAAGAGACTGCAACGGAGATTATACGGCAAAAATCGATGCATCGTTTGCAAATATTTACCTAGGCGTTAGTAATGATAGGTTGCGCAGTGCTACCTTTGAGATTGAACCTAGAAAAATGGGTTACTATTTCTATGACCAAACAAATAGTAAATATCAATATGACGAGTTTAATAAAAACTATGTTTATTGGACATATGAGGATAGTGTAATAACTTATAACCCTAACGATCCATATAGAGACTATTCTATCGGTACTTTCGGTACCTTTAATCCTAATACTATGACTTTTACCGCACTTCCTTCCGTTGGTGTACTTAATATTACTTTGGTGGCTAATGTACAACAATTAGACACTCTTTATTCATATTCAATCACGATAAATGGCGAACCTTATCAAGAGGTAAGCAGATTAAGTCTTTCCAAAAACATCGATGAACTTAATTTTTCTTCACAAAACCGCGAAACCAGCCGTCATAAAACCTTGATAGTTTATGATATGACGGAGAATAAGGCAACAAATCCGGATATACAAGTCTCTTTCCAACCAGCAAGTGTTTCGCTTAATGGCACAATACAACATGCAAATATTTTCGGTGAAAAAGGTGTTGACGGACAATACAAAGGTATCAGAAAAGAAAAACAAGAAGATGGAAGTTATTTAATAAGCTTAGATGTCGACGATGCTTTTGTAACCAGTGATATTGCAAAACTTAACAATTCCCTTACGGGGCATTTAACGATTGCCGCTACTGATTGGCTTGATGAAAATGGTGTTATCAAAGATGGTTATAGGCCTCTAGAAATTGCCATTAATTATAACAATGGCACTTCAGAAAATCCATTTACACTAGAAACTGCAGAGGATGTACTTGCAATAAAGAACTCTTTAAGTTCTCATTATGTAATTTCAACATCTATTAATATTGCTAGTATAACCAATGACAATCTCCCACTTGGTGATTTTTCTGGAAGCATAGTTGGTAAAACAAGTTATGCGGCTATAATAGGAATTAAAGTTACCAAAGGCGAAGGTAATAACTATGGGTTATTTACAAGCGTAAGCGGACAAATTGAAAATGTACAATTTGAAGGCAGTATCAACGTGCAAGGAGCTGTGGAACAAGCCAACATCGGTCTTGTGACAGGAATCAATAATGGCACGCTTACAAATATCGGGGTAAAAATCACTGCTAATAGTCAGGTTACAACTTTAGGTATAGCAAATATTGGTATTGTTGCGGGTGAAAATAATGGTACGATTAAGCAGGATTATACCGCTTTTGAACAGGGCGGACTATTAAGTCCACGCATTTTGGCATATAGTGGCAACTTTACATTGTCAGTAGTCGCAAATGGAAATGTCAATGTTGGTGGTGTTGTCGGGTTAAATGATGAGACGGCAACTATTGAAAAGATAGATTATCAAAATCTAATATTAACAGGGTATTCCAACTATCTTAGTTATGTTAATATAACTGTTTCAAAAAGCGAAGGAAATACATCAGATGATTATGTTGGCGGAGTTACAGGATTAAACGAAGGCAATATCAAGGGCAGCAAAAAGAAACTGGAAAATGGAGAGAAGGTGGACGCGACAATCACAGCGGGTGACGGGATACTTGTCGGCGGCAGAATAGAGGGATCCTCTTATGTTGGGGGCGTAGTTGGAAAGTCAACAGGTGCAATTTTTAAGGGCATTACATCGCGTGCATTTGTAAGAGGCAAAAGCGAACATATCGGCGCTATTGCAGGAAATGTTTTGTGGAAAGACACTCCTACAAATTATGGCGACTATTTTATTCAAGCGGTTGACGAGGGCTATACTGGCACAGAAAGCAGTATGGTGATCCGTTATTTAACTCGACCAGAAGGTGACAACTCTGTAAATCTTAATGTTATTGCGTTTGGTGCTGGTAGCACCCTTGAAATAAATGAAACCAATGTCAAGACCTACATTGACCGTACTAAAAATGGCGGGAATGGTGCAGCAGAAATCACTGATATACGTGTAGACTCTTCATCATATTATGGCGATTATATCCAATATGCGTCAGAAGGCGTTACTGCCGAGGAACAAGCACAAATTAAGTATCAATGGTTCTTCACTTTAGATAAGGAATTGTGGACAATAGAAGCAAATAAAGGGTTTAAATCTTTTGAAAGAGGTGCTTTTGATACCTTCTATGCTTATTATTTTGAGGCAGCATACACGAATGAGGTTGCTTCATTGCAAGCGATTCTCGATCAAAATTTCAACTTTCTTTCAACCACATCACCACTATACCCAATCAAACCTACAAAAAACGGTGTGATACTTGAGACAGAAAACAGCAATAATTTGTTTATTGACGAATATGGTCGTATGACAATCAAGGCGACAGGTGAAACAGTTATTAATGTAAACAGCGTTTTAAATAAAATTAAAAACAAGAAAATAATAATCAAAACTGTCAATTATTTCAATTCTGATGAAAGCATTTCGATAGTATACGATTCAAACTCAAAAGGGAATCGTCCGGTCGATCATAGTCCGTTTGAGATAAAGGGCAATAATTCAGTAGCGTTGAATGTAAAGCCAAATTATAGTTTGTCGTTAAATGAAGAGGAGATTTTCAACGCTTTGGGGCAAGGTCTGTTTGAAAATGTAAGCATCAACCTTGTTCAAAACACCGAGATTCTTCCAGAAGTATCTATTGTAGGGTTTACAAGTCTTGATGGTAGCGTTTCGCCTAATACAACTTCTTTAAATGTTGTTTCAAATGGTCAAAATGTCATAATTAATAGAACTAGTGCCAGTGAAGAAGGCACTTATGTTCTTGACATTAGGACGAAACTTGTGTCAAATGACGGCTCTATATGTTATGTAAATAAGCATATAACACAAGCCTCAGTCACCTATACAAAGGGTGCTGAGCAGATGACAGTAAGATTTGGTTCGTTGCCAGTGTACACCTATAAAGAGACTGAAAATTATATACGCATCAATTCACAAAGCAAGGAAAATCAGCCTCTATACGCTATATTTGATAGTGAAGGCAATCCTCTTCAAGGTGATGAAAAACTTGGCTTAAATTATCTATACAAAAAAGACGATAGACTATTTAAAGTTGAGTTCAACCCTAAAGAGGGTGCAAATATCGGCTGGCAAGATTTTGTTGTTGGCATTTCAATTGAGAGAATGTCGTCATATTACACAAATCGTCATTCTTTAGATATTTACAAAGACTATTATATAAGAATATATGCGGATTCAAATCCCGAAATTTCTTGTGAGGTGCCTTTCACGCTTTTAAGCATGGCAGTCACTGATATCTCAATTGACAATTATTCCAAGATTACGGATGTAGAGACAAATAAAGACTTTTCAAACGCATCTTTAAAAGCTGAGGCGGGGAATAGTGGCCTTTTGGTTGTCAGCCTTACGCCTGATGATGCTGATTATGATTACATTGAAATCGTAAACACCGATTTAGCGAACATCCTTGGTAATGGTAAAGGCTCCTTTAGTCTGGTGGGAAGAAAAAAGGCAAATGGGGATTCCACTGACAAAGTGTTTGTTGAAAATACAGTAATAGGTGCCCCTGTGCCAAATGGACTTAGAATTTACTGGAATGATATCAATAAATTCTATGACGGCGATAAGAGTGAAAAGTATCATGGTGTTATTTACATTAAATACATGGTTGGCACAAGCAGTGTTACAGACAACGCTAAAGCAGAATTTAAGGTGACTGTGTTTGACAAAGGAAAGCCTGTAAAAACCAAGAATATAACTCTTGATGTACATCTTGAGAATAAGGTAGTAATTTCAATCGATGGAAAAACCCAAAATGCTGACCATTCTTATAGTGTTGCAAGAGGGCTTAAATATAAACTTAACTTAGAGTATCATGGATTTACTTTTGATGATATCGAGCAGCCTAAAGTCTATGCTTGCAGTAGCAATGGCAGTTATGATAAAACGACAATCAGCAATGTGGCATATGTTACACTAGAAAATGGCAGTTATTATCTAAATATCAAGCCAGATGCTATCAATTATGCAGATTTCACAACAGGTTATCAAATTGTCGTTTCCACAAATGCTTATCATAAGGAAGGGGAGAATGAGCGCTCGGCCTCCTTTGATATGCCGGTAAATATACTAGAGTATGTTGTTGGCTATCAGTATACTCAAGGTGACGCATTCAAAGATATTGTAAAGGGTATGGACAATGGCGTAATCAATGTCCAAATTGGCAATATTCAGCCACTAGAGGCAGATTTGTATTCTATTATTGAATATGATAAAACCATAGATAGCGTAGTAACAAAAGTAAATACCTTTGTAAATGCAATGACTGAAAATGCAGATTGGAAAGTTTACACCAACTTAAATGATGCGGGTGTTCCTATTGGAGGTGGCGTTACAACCCAAAAATATAATAGCGAACAAACAATCTTGCCTACAAGCAGTTTTGATAATTATTATTTTAGGACAAATGGGTTAAATATTACACCTGTTATCACACACAATTATGTAAATTCTTACTACATTTTCTCTTACAGCAGTAAGTATCAGTTAGAGGAAAAGACGGGTGTTTACCAGCCATCTTCTGAAGAAAATGCTTCATCGCTTTACACTGAGTTTAGGTTTAATGTATATCAATCAAGTTCAAGTGATCATCCAATACCAATTTATGACGAAAGTGATTTGCAAGATTTGACACCAAATTCACACTATATACTTCTACAAGATATAGATTTAACAAGTGAATTTACTCCAATCGAAACTTTAATTGCTTCCTTTGACGGCAATGGTCATACAATATATTTCAATGGTGGCTATTCCTTCACCGGTGAAAATTTAGGTTTGTTCCGTAGAATTGGCACTGGTGCAGTAATTAAGAATCTTACCCTTGCACTTAAGGGTGATACAACCTTTAATACTTCGGCATCGTCATTTAGTGCTGGTTTACTTGCAGGTGAGAATAGTGGTAATATCACAAATTGTTATGTTCATAGTGGCATAAACGAAAATGCTCGTAATGGCTATGTGTTCTCAGCATCTTGCCCAGAATATCAAAACACTTCATGTTATGTTGCGGGGCTTGTTGGCCAGAATAATGGTAATATCACCAACAGCCGCAGCAGTTTAAATATTACAAGCAATTTCAATGTTGCAGGTATTGCAGGTGTTAATACAAAGAAGATTGCAAGCAGTTATTATAAAAATGGTAAATTAATATGCAATAGTTCGCGTGGACATAAAGTTGGTGGACTTGTAGTAGAAAATGGTACTTCTGCCGCAGATAGAAATGATAGAAACGCTCCTACAATTATGACGAGTTATGTTTCTGGGCAACCAGAGAAAGATAAGATTTACACCACGGATACAGAGCATTATATCGAGTCCTCACAACCAAGTGCAGGCTTTGTATTTGCAAACAATGGAAAGATAATAGATTGTTATTCTAATATCAGTATGGTAAAAGGCGGCTCTACAAAGGCGGGTTTTGTACATGATAATGCAGGCTCAATTAAAAATTGCTTTAGTTTGTGCGTGCTTGTAAATAGGGTGGACTCTTCTTCAGGCTTTGCAAGGGAGAACTCTATTGACGGCACAGTCGGCACTTTTGAGAATTGTTATTACTTGTATCGTCCTTCTAAAGATAGTAAAGGGCATCCTCAAGACCCAATCAACTCTTCAGTAGACGACAAAAAGTTTGCTGGCACTCAGAGATTGCAAGAGGCAGACTTTGCAGATTTAGACAACTACTTCTCTGATTTCTCATATGCAAGTGCAACGACAGTAAATAGTGTATGGTTCTATAGCAAAGGTAATACAACCAGTGATTTTGATAATGTTCAATTTGGCAGTGGTAGACTAGAACTTGTTGCACCAAATATACTTGCAAACAGTCAAAAAGTGCTTTACAATAGTTACGAGGATGCATCTGGCGATGTGATTTATGACTATATCTATTCTGAGGGCAGTGCACCACTTGGCAGTTTAAAAAATCCATATGTAATTGAGAGTGCGGAAAGCTTTGAAAGAAATATGCTGGCACCTATAACGCAATCGGGTTATAACAATAACAACTATCGTTTGATTGCAGATATCAACTACAGCAACATGTCTGAGCCATCTCAAACCTATAAAATTACATACTTTGGTAATTTTGAGGGCAATGGTATGACAATCTCTCAAAACAGGTTGTACTCTAATGACACCTTAGTCAATGCGGGTCTCTTTGGACAAATTGGTAAGGATCCTTCTGCTTCAGGTCAAGGAACTATTATGAACTTGAATCTTGAGCCACGGGAAATAAGTTTCACTAGTACAAATTGTGTGGGCGTACTTGCTGGCACCTTGTCATATGGCAATATATATAATGTTGAGGTATATAGTGAAGAAAGCCTCAGCGTGCTAGGCAGCAATTTTGTAGGCGGTGTGGTAGGCAGGGCGATAAATGTATATAACATGAAAAACATCACAGGTTCGCTTGCAGTGATTGCATACTATACACCAGAGGAGGTCACTAGCACCGAGTATGACACTAATTCTTACACTCAAAGTTCGACAAATATTTCAAGGTATTCATATGCTGGTGGAATTGTTGGCTTTGCAGGCGGAAGAGGAAACTTGCAAAAACTTTATGTAAAGAACATTACAAACATAATGGGCGACCGTGTGGGGCTTGGATTTGGTGGTATTGATAGTAATGTGAGCGTGGAATACTTGCATGTAAATCTTACAGATGCTTTAAAAATAAAGGCCTTCACTTATGGCGGTCTTGCGGTTGGTGAAGTAAAGGGCAATTTAAATAAAGTCCAAATTAGTGGTAGCAATGGGGAATACTTCTCGTTAGCACCTGAAGTTCCAAATGCAGTAGGTGGTATCGCTGGTCTCCTTGCGGGTGGCGTGATAAGTAATGCGTATAGCGAGATTGCGCTTTCCGTACCAAACAAAAATGTTGATGGTAGGACGTATGAAGCAAGTAGTGTCGGCGGCATTGTTGGTAGAGTTGCATTTGGACAAGGCGGCTCTGAGATTAGAGATAGTGTTGTTAGTGGCAATATTGACGCCGTTACAAAAAATCTTGGCGGAGTTGTTGGCAGCGCAGAGTCGGGGCTTACAATTAATCGTGTTGCAATGAAGGCGACAAAGCTTACTGCATCTGGCAGGGTGAACGAGGTTAATGTCGGTGGTCTTGTTGGAAATGGCAATAATGCTATGATAATACAAGATGCTTATGCTCTTGCAGATATCGAGGTGCGTACACATGTAAGCAGTTCTGAGATTAAAGCAAATGTAGGCGGCCTTGTAGGCAAGGGAATGCCAAGTGTAATGATGAGGTGTTTCACCACGGCTAGTATCACAGTGAACTTGCAAGATAAAACCAATGTTGGTGCAGTGGAAGTTGTAGAGAAAAGCACAGATAAGTATCAATATAATCCAGCGGTCGGTGGTTATAGTCATGTTTTCTACTTTGGCAATGGCGGTGCTACTGAAATAGCAAAGACTTGTTGCCTATCATATGCCGCAAAAGTGGCTAGTTTTAAAGCAATGCTTAGTGTCACCTATCTTGGTACAGGTAGTGGAGCTGATGCAGGTGGAGATATGCTATCACCAGATAAGGTTTATAGTATGGTTGTAGGCGACTTTGCTCAAGATAGTAATTGGGGTGAGTACTGGAATAAGGATGAAACCCTCACTCCAAACGGCGTTACACTCAAAATTGAATTTACTTTCACTTGGCTTAGATAAAAAATGGCGAAAAATGTCGCCATTTTTTAATATATTTTAAAATTTTTTTAATAAAAAGGTTGACAGATATGGCCGACTTTGATATAATTAGATGAACTATAAATGGCGATTGTGAGAGAATTGAGTATTTTTAAGGTTAAATAACTAAAAAATAAGGGGATAATTATGGCCTAATCAGGCTATATTGTCCTTTTTTTGCTCATTTTTCACACTGCGTTTAAATTAAGGAGAATGCTAATGACCGTTAATGTTAAAAAAATCAAAAATGGTAAATCAGAAAGATATACTTTCGCTAAGACGGAAGAACTGGTAGAGGTTCCACCACTTCTTGACATCCAGAAGAATTCATATAACAATTTCCTTACAAACGGAATCAAGGCTGTGCTTGATGAATTTTTCCCACTCACAGACTATAGTGGAAAAGCAAAATTATATATCACAGAGATTCTCCCATTTGGCGAGCCTAAATATTCTATAAAGGAGTGCAAGCGCCGTGGTGCAACATATTCTGCTCCACTCAAAGTTAAGGCACGCTTTGTAGTTGAGGAAACAGGACAAGCAGTAGAGCAAGAGGTATTCATGGGTGATGTTCCTATGATGACTGAGCAAGGCTCTTTCATTTACAATGGTATAGAAAGGGTAGTAATCAGTCAAATTGTTCGTGCCCCAAGCGTATACCTTAAAAGAGAGAAAGAAAATAATGCCACCCTTATTGCTCAAATGATTCCAGTGCATGGTACATGGATTGAAGTAATGCAGGGCGCAAACGAAGCACTTAAAATCGTACTTGAGCGAAAGAATAAAATCAGCCTTGGTCTTTTCCTTAAATGCTTTGGTTTTACAAACGAAGAGATTTTAAAGGTATTTGGTAACAATCGCTATATTAAAAATGTGCTTGACCGTGAGCCTCAAACAACTCAGGAAGAGGCACTTATTGAATTTTCAAGAAAGACTCGTCCAGCCGATGTTGCATCTGCTGAGACTACAAGAAGTTTCCTTAATGTATCCTTCTTTACAGACGCATACTACAACCTTTCAATAGTTGGAAGATATAAATTCAATAAAAAACTTGCTCTTCGTGATAGACTTGTTGGACTTGTATCTGCAGAAAACCTTGTTGATGGGGACGAAGTGCTTGTTAAGGCAGGTGAAGTATTTACAAAAGAATCTGCAAATAGAGTACAAAACGCAGGTATTAATGAGGTTTGGGTACAACTACAAAATAAGAAACACTTAATGCGTGGTAATAACAGGGTTACTCTCAGTGAGGTATTCCCTTGCAACCAAGAAGAACTTGGCATAAAAGAGGATGTGTACTATCCAAAACTTCAACAAATCCTTAAAGAAAACAAGACAAAGGAAAAACGCATTGAGGCTATTAAGGCAAGCGTAAAAGACCTTATCATCACTACTCTCACAATGGATGATATTCTCGCAACAATCAGCTGCTACCTTGATGTACTTGAAGGCATCGCAGGCACAGATAAAATTGAACACCTTTCAAATAAGCGTGTGGCAACAGTAGGCGAGCTTGCTTGCAACGCTTTCAGAGCGGGCGTAACAAAACTTTCCACAAATGTTAAAGAGACCTTGCAAGGTCGTGAATTTGTAGAGGTTACACCATCTCAAATTATGAATCCAAAAGCGGTTAACAAATCGCTTAGAGATTTCTTCTCGCAATCACAACTTTCACAAATCATGGATCAAAAGAATCCGCTTTCTGGTATAACTCAGAAGCGCCGTATTTCAGCGGTAGGCCCAGGAGGTATCAAGAAGGAACGTGCCGATCCTGAAATCCGTGATATTCACTATACTCACTATGGCCGAATTTGTGTTATTGAAACACCTGAAGGCCAATCAATCGGACTTTTAAACACTCTTGCTGCTTATGTTAAAGTAAATGACTATGGCTTCCTTGAAACACCTTATAGGGTGGTAGATAAGGAGAAAGGGATTGTTACTAAGAAAATCGTCTATAAGATGGCAGATGTTGAGAATGAAAGTTTCATTGCTCAGGCAATCGAGCCACTTGACAGCGAAGGCCACTTTGTCAATAAGCGTGTTATCTGCCGTCACGGATCAACAGTGACTGAGGTCCCAGCACATCAAGTTGATTATATGGATGTGTCACCTCGTCAATGTATTTCGGTGGCAACCTCACTTATTCCATTTGTAAACAGCGATGAGGCAAACCGTGCCCTCATGGGTGCAAACATGCAGCGTCAGGCAGTGCCACTTCTCCGTCCAGAAGCACCTATTGTAGGTACTGGTATGGAGGCAAAGGCAGCACGCGACTGCGGATGCAATCACCTCGCAAAACATGACGGCGTTGTAAGTTATGTTTCAGCTGACGAAATTAGAGTATCTTGCCCAGATGGCAATATTGATATTTATGAACTCACTAAGTTTGCAAAAGCAAACGATGATGTATGTTTCAACCAACGCCCATGCGTAAAGAAAGGGGAGAAGGTGAAGGCAGGGGATATCCTCACAGATGGATACTCTACTGATAATGGCGAACTTGCTGTTGGCCGCAATGTTCTTATCGGTTATATGAACTGGGAAGGACAAAACTATGAGGACGCTATTCTTATTAATGAGCGCCTTGTAAAAGACGATGTTTACACATCAATCACACTTTACGATCAAGAAATCAAATGCCGTACAACAAAACTAGGTGATGAGCAGATTACAAGAGATATTCCAAATCTTGGTGAGGAGGCACTTAAAGACCTTGATGAAAATGGTATCATCAGAATCGGTGCTGAGGTGCATCCAAACGATATCTTGGTTGGTAAGGTTACTCCTAAGGGCGAAACCGAACTCACACCTGAGGAAAGACTTCTCCGTGCTATCTTTGGCGATAAGGCTAGAGAGGTGCGTGATACCTCCCTCCGTGTACAACATGGTAAGGGTGGCGTAGTTGTCGATGTTCAAGTATTCTCAAAGAAAAATAAAGATGACCTTGAGCCAGGCGTAACCATGATGGTTAAAGTCACAGTTGCTCAAAAGCGTAAAATTTCAGTCGGAGATAAGATGGCAGGACGCCACGGAAACAAAGGTTGTGTTTCTATCGTTCTTCCAGAGGCAGATATGCCATTCATGGCAAACGGACAGCCACTTGATATCGTACTCAGCCCACTTGGTATTCCATCTCGTATGAATATCGGTCAGGTTCTTGAAGTTCACCTTGGCCTTGTTGCTAAGAGCCTTGGCTGGAAGGTTGCAACTCCAGCATTTGATGGTGCAACAGCCACCGACATCCGTGAACTTCTTGTAGAGAATAACTATCGTCCAGATGGTAAGGTACAACTTTATGATGGCAGAACAGGTGAGCCATTTGAAAACCTTACAACAATCGGTATGAAATATATGCTTAAACTTGAACACATGGTTGACTCTAAAATTCATGCTCGTTCAATCGGACCATACGCTCTTATCACACAACAACCACTTGGTGGTAAATCACTGTTCGGTGGACAAAGATTTGGTGAAATGGAGGTTTGGGCACTTGAGGCTTACGGTGCATCTCACATCTTACAAGAAATGCTCACCGTTAAATCCGATGACCTTAACGGAAGAATTAAAACTTATGAGTCAATCATCAAAGGTCTTCCAATCGCAGAGCCAGGAATTCCTGAATCCTTCAAGGTACTTGTTAAAGAGTTGCAGGCACTCGGCCTTGACATTAAGATTCTTACTGATGGCGAAAGAGAGATTTCTCTTGCTGAGCTTAGTCAAGACGAACAAGATCAAGTTACTCTTGCAACTGACACAGAGAATGACCTTAAAGATATCACTCTTGATTTTGACGAAATGCTACCTCAAGAGGATAGCACAGATAAAGAACTCCAAGAAGTGTTTGAAGAAAGTACTAAGAACGACCTTGAAAACATTGATATGTTTGATGATTTTGGGGATTTTGACGAGTAGCGAAAATCTTGCTTTACATCCTCGAAATTTACTTGCATAAATTTCTACGGTCTGGACGCAAGTTTTCGCTATTTGCGACCAAACGAAACCGCACTGCGTTGGCGGTTTGTCGCAACTCTCGTGCGAAGCGAGGGCTTACGAAGAATAATGTTTATTAAAACAACGCAAACAAAAAACAACAAAGGGGAAAGTTATGTTTGAATTAAACAACTTTGATTCTATTAAAATTGGTATTGCTTCACCAGAGAAGATCCGTGAGTGGTCTCATGGTGAAGTAACAAAACCAGAGACAATCAATTATCGTACTCAAAAGCCGGAGAAAGACGGTCTTTTCTGCGAGAAAATTTTTGGACCTAGAAAGGACTGGGAATGCCATTGCGGAAAGTATAAGAGAGTACGCTATAAAGGTGTTGTCTGCGATAAATGCGGGGTAGAGGTTACAAGAGCAAAGGTGCGTCGTGAAAGAATGGGACACATCGAGCTTGCTGCACCTTGTACTCATATTTGGTTCTTCAGAAATGTGCCATCCAAGATTGGTACCCTTCTTGAAATGACACCAAAAGCACTTGAACAAGTTGTTTATTATGTTTGCTATGTAGTACTTGACCCTAAAAATACTGATTTTCTCTATAAGCAGGTAATCACTGATAAAGAATATCGTGAGGCAATAGAGAAGTTTGGTCCAAACTCTTTTGAGGCGGGCATGGGTGCTGAGGCAATCAAACGCCTGCTCAGTGAGGTTGACCTTGAAAAAGAGTCACGCACTCTTAAAGAGGGACTTCCAACCATGAAAGGCCAAAAGAAGATCAAGGCAATGAAAAAACTTGATGTTGTGGAATCTTTCATTAAGTCAGGCAACAACCCAACATGGATGGTACTTGATGTAATTCCAGTGCTTCCACCAGAACTTAGACCTATGGTACCACTTGATGGCGGAAGATATGCAACAAGTGACCTTAATGACCTTTATAGAAGGGTAATCAATAGAAATAATCGTCTTAAAAAACTTATTGAACTTGGTGCACCAGATGTAATCATCCGTAATGAAAAGAGAATGCTCCAAGAATCAGTAGATAACCTTATTGATAATGGTAAACGCGGCAAAGCAGTACAATCATCAAAACAACGCGACCTTAAATCCCTCACAGCAATGCTTGGTGGTAAGCAGGGGCGTTTCCGTCTTAACCTTCTTGGTAAGCGTGTTGACTACTCTGGCCGTTCAGTTATCGTTGTCGGACCTGAACTTAAAATGTATCAATGCGGTCTTCCAAAAGAGATGGCACTTGAACTATTTAAACCATTTATTATAAATCGTCTTGTTGACCTTAATAAGTCTCACAATATTAAGGCTGCAAAGAGGATGATCGATAAAGAAAAGCCAGTCGTTTGGGATATACTTGCTGAGGTTATTAAAGACCACCCAGTATTCCTAAATCGTGCTCCTACACTTCACAGACTTTCAGTACAAGCGTTTGAGCCAGTACTTGTGGAAGGACGCGCAATTAAACTTCACCCATCAGTATGTCCTGCTTTCAATGCGGACTTCGATGGTGACCAAATGTCAGTCCATGTTCCACTTTCTATTGATGCAAGAACTGAGGCAAGAACCCTTATGCTTGCGTCAAATAACCTTCTTAAACTTTCTGATGGTAACCCTATTGTTACCCCAGACCAAGATATTGTACTCGGCTGTGCTTATATGACAATGGTAAGAAAGGGTGCGAAAGGGGAAGGTAGCATATTTGCATCAAAGGATGAGGCAGTGTATGCTTATCAGACAAATAATCTTGCCCTTCAAGCCGAAATTACTGTAAGACTTACAAAAGAGCAGAATGGCAAAACTTATACAAAGAATGTTAAGACATCTGTGGGAAGACTTCTTTTCAATGATGCTATCCCACAAAACCTTGGCTATGTAGATAGAACTATTGAAGACAATATCTGCGAGTTAGAGGTTAACAAAGCAGTTGTTAAGAATGACCTTAAAGATATCATCGGCAGAGCATATAATAAACTTGGAACAACCGAGTGTGCAAAGCTTGTAGATAGAATTAAGGAAACAGGTTATAAATATTCCACTCTTGCTGCGCTTACTGTTAATATCTTTGATATTGAGGAACCAGCAGCAAAAGAGGGTATAGTAAAAGAGGCAGAGGCAAAGGCACTTGAGAATGAGAAACTTCTCCGCCGTGGTCTTATCACTCTTGATGAAAAACTTAGAAATAATCGTGATGTATGGAATGAAGCCAGAGGACAAATCAAGAAACTTCTTCTTGGCACCTTTGATGAGTTCAATCCATTCAGAATTATGGTCGTATCTAAGGCGCGTGGTAGTGAGGACCAGCTTACCAATGTCTGCGGAATGATTGGTATTAAGACAGCGGCCTCTGGTGAAATTATTGATACACCTATTAAGGCAAGTTTCAGAAAGGGACTTTCTCCAATTGAGTATTTCCTTACCGCCCGTGGTGCTAGAAAGGGTCTTACCGATACAGCACTTAAGACAGCGGACTCAGGATACCTTACACGCCGTCTTGTAGATATTTCTCAAGATGTCGTTGTTACCACCGAAGATTGCTTTGCTGATGCAGGCGAAAATGTAAAGGGTGTTTGGGTAAGTGACCTTATAACAGACGGCACAGTGCAAGAAACTCTTCAAGAGCGTATTTATGGCCGTGTTGCAGTTGAAGATATTGTAAATCCAGCAACTGGCGAGGTTATCGTTCCAGCAAATACAATGATTACTGAAGAACAATCTCATGCAGTTGTTAAGGCGGGCATTACAAAGGTACAAATCAGAAGTATTCTTACCTGCCGTTGCAAACATGGTGTTTGTGCTAAGTGTTATGGCCGTGACCTTGCTGGTAAGAATATGGTTACAATCGGCGAGGCTGTTGGTACAGTGGCCGCTCAAAGTATTGGTGAGCCAGGTACTCAGCTTACAATGAGAACCTTCCACTCTGGTGGTATTGCAGCCGCACTTGATATTACACAAGGTCTTCCTCGTGTCGAAGAAATATTTGAGGCAAGAAGACCAAAAGGTGAATGTCTCCTTAGTGAAGTTGCTGGTAAAGTATCTATTAAACAAGACGCTAAATATTATTATATCACTGTTACATCTCGTGAAGGAGATATCGTATATGAGGCAAAGAAACCTGCCGTACTTGCAGTTAAGAATGGTGACACTGTAGAGCCAGGAAGCCAACTTACCGCTGGTGCAATAAACCCAGCCGACCTTCTTAGAATGAAGGGTGTTAAAGGCCTTCAAGATTACCTTCTCACTCAAGTTATTGCCACCTATCGTGGACAAGAGGTTAAGGTTAATGATAAGCATGTCGAGATTATTGTTAGACAAATGCTTAAGAAGGTTAAGGTTGAGTCTAGTGGCGATACAAACCTTCTTCCAGGCGAAGTTGTTGATGTATATAAATGTGATGAAGAGAATGAAAGAATCTTGCAAGAGGGCGGAGTTCCTGCCACTGTTAAGAGAATCCTTCTTGGTATCACAAAAGCATCTCTTTCAACAGAATCCTTCCTTTCAGCCGCATCCTTCCAAGAGACTTCAAGAACTCTTACTGATGCTGCAGTCAAAGGTAAAGTGGATCACCTTATGGGTCTTAAAGAGAATGTTATTATCGGTAAACTCATCCCAGCAGGTACAGGCGTACGCGAATACCGCAATGTAATGCCAGTACTTCTTAAAGATGAGACTGATGATGTAGTAGTTGGATAAACAAAAAGATAGCATAAATGCTATCTTTTTTATTAAATAAAAAGGCACCTAACGGTGCTTTTTTTCTGGTAGCCTCTAGGGGAATCGAACCCCTGATTCAGCCGTGAGAGGGCTGCGTCTTAGCCGCTTGACCAAGAGGCCATAATTTTTATGTGCATTTATATAATAACAAAGTTACACATAAAAATCAAGGATTTCTTTATTATTTCTTAAATTTTTTGCAATAAGTCTTGTAATCAAAGTCTTTCCACTTGTCATCGTTAGAAACAATAATTAGGTATGGGTTGCCTTTAAAGCACTCTTTGTAAAGATTATTTGCGTCTTCATAGGTTACTGCCTGTAAATGTTTTCTAATTTTTTTCTTTAACTTATCTCCATAAATAAGGTCATCGCCTAGATATCGTCCGATTGCCTGTCTATTTATGTAATTTATAGGGTCACGATCAAAATTAAATGTATTTATAATAGTATTTTTTATTGTATCAAAAAGTTCCCTGTCAAGTTCTGAATTTTTGGCTATATATTTCGGCATTTCTTCCAAAATCTTTTCAACATTCTTTTCTTCCACATCAAATGTTAAAGTGTTTTGGAATATTTTTGCCTCGCGATCGAGAAACTCTTGACAACGATAGCAGAGTGCGTTTTCGCCTCTAAAATAATTGAAAGCCATAGTGTGTAGCATTTTGGTTAGCACAGCTTTTGTAGCATCCAACTTGAAATCAAAATCGCGATATGGCTTTATGTTGAATGCAAAATGTACATTTGCTTGGTCTTTTTCCACAGCAGGCCTAAAATAGAAGTTTGGTTTCGTCAAACCTTCCAAATCTTTATAAACTATGCCTTGCACATTTGATGTTGGAATATATTTATAGACATATTTGTTTACAAGTTCTTTTGCTCTCTTTTCGGATACATCACCGCAAATCGAAATCGTTAAGTTATTAAGAGTGACATAGTTTTTTATGTAGGACTTAATATCTTGCAGTTTAATTCGCCCCAAACTTTCTACATCTCCAGCAGGTGAGGATGTAAGATGTCTTACTCTTTTATCAGCGATAATATTTGTTTGGTAAACTTTATTAGCCTCCCAGTTATTAAATTGTTTATGGGTTATAATTTCGCTTTTGATTATATCATATTGCCAGTCAAAGTCTTTTTGGTTATAAATAATTTCGCTGATAGGGGAAAGTACAAAATCAAAAGCCTCATCAAGCATATTTTTGTTAGCAGCGCATACTAGCCTCATCATGTAGTAAGATGTTCCACCATTTGTCATAGTAAATTTTCTTCGTAATTTCAGTCTTTCGTCCACGCTGTAGCGTTGTGTGGTGAATTCACATAACGCATGTTCAGCAAAGTGTGCTATTCCTAGTTTGTTTTTCGGGTCATTTATAGCACCGCCGTTAAATCTAAATTCTACATCAACGCCATTTACATCTTTAACTCTGGTGAGGAGTAAAATCCCCCCCCCGTTTAATTTGATTACCTTTGTGTTCATGTTTTTTCCTCCTATATAGTTACACAATACCAAAATTTCAAAAATAAGTCAATTTTATCTCTTTTTATTTTTTGTTTTTAGTATGTATTTGTTATAATTTAATTAGAGGTAAATATGTTTGGAAATGGTAAAGTGAAAATAGGAATTGCTTTTGGGGGTGGTGGAGCGCGTGGCTTCACTCATCTTGGTGCTATAAAGGCTTTTGAGGAATTTGGTATAAAGTTTGATATGGTGGCAGGCACAAGTGCGGGCAGCATTATGGGTGCGTTTTACGCTGCAGGTTATTCATATCAGCAAATGTATGATGCTGCAAAAAAAATAAGAGAGAAAGACATTCGTACAAATATCATTCCCTTTTCGCCATCTAAAACTGATGGAATAGGTGATATTATTAGAAATAACTTAGGTGATATAAATATTGAGGATTTGTCGCTACCTTTTTCTGCGGTGGCGGTAGACATCATTTCCACAAAAGAGGTTGCGATTTGTAAAGGAAATCTTGCAAAAGCAGTGCAAGGCAGTTGTGCAGTGCCAGCGGTATTTCAACCAGTGGATTTTGAAGGTATGCTTCTTTGTGACGGCGGACTTCAAAACACTATACCCGCAGATATTCCGCTTATGATGGGGTGCGATTATGTAGTTGCTGTTGATGTGAACAAATCAAGGCTATACGGCACGGATTCTACAAAGATGTTTGATGTTATAATGTGCTCGATAAGAATACTTATGAAAAGTAACGCTGTGCGTGGCTATATGAACGCGGATATTATGATAGAGCCAGAAACAAAACGCTTTAAATCCACTCGTACAGAAGGTATGGAAGAAATGATTGAGGAAGGGTATAAGGCCACCATTGATGTTATGCCACAAATAATACAACTTTTCAAGAAGAAAAAACATAGAAAATTTAAGAACATACCAAAAGATATTAAAGTAATAAGGTAAAGAAATTGTCACGCAAGAAGAAGGTCATTGAAACAAACCATTGGCAAATCAGACTGGTGCTAACAATAATATTGTTAGCGGTGTTTTTGCTTACCTTTTTTCTTGGCGGAGGGCTTTACTTTTTCCAAAGTGATGTAGCCCTGCGCAATTTCAGTGAAAGACCATTTGAAATACATTTTATAGATGTTGGTCAAGGTGATAGTATTTTCTTGCGGTTTCCAGATAATACTACAATGCTTGTGGATTGTGGCTCAAATGATGAAAGTAATAATCTTATTAATTATCTATCAGACTTATTTAGGTATGAAAAAATAGATAGGATTGATCGCCTAGTCCTTACTCACCAAGATGAAGATCATGTTGGTAAAGCGGCACAGGTGCTATATAACTTTGATGTTGGTGCGGTATATAGGCCAAAAATGTTGTCTATCACCGAGAAAGCAAGTTTAGAGAATCTCAGCAATTATAAGGACTCCACTTCGCAAACATATGATAGGACAATCAACGCCGTTTATGCCGAAAACTGTGAAATGTATTACAATGAAAGAGGCATTGAATGGGGCAGCGAGGATTATAGCGTTGAATTTTTGTCGCCTGCTGAAGATAGATATTCGGTGAATAATAATTATAGTCCAATTATAATGGTGACATACAATAGCAAAAAATTTTTACTCACTGGTGATGCAGAAGAGAAGGCAGAAAGTGAGATTGTGACTACTTACGGACAGAATATCAAAGCGGATGTATTGAAGGTCGGGCATCACGGCTCGGAAAGTTCTACCAAAGCGGAGCATTTTTTGGAGTATGTCAGCCCTTCCTATGCGATAATAAGTGCTGCCGAAAAGAATGCATATGGCTTACCAAAGGCATCAACAATCGCCAAATTAAAGGCGGCGGGTGCCGAAGTTTTATACACCTATGACAAAGGAAGTATTGTTATGAGTGTAAGTGACGAAGGTGCCATCCTTCTTTGTGATAAAGGCGGTAAATTAAAGATAGATGTACCAGTACTAATTGTTTGCACAGGTATGAGTTTGATTATCATTTGGGGTTTCAAGGTGCCAAAGAAGAAAAATAAATAAAAGAGGTTAATATTATTTGAGAAAAACAAATTTTATGGTAATATAATATCATGAACAAAAAGCGAGCAAATATAATATTAATGAGTTTAAATGAAAATTTTGGCAAAAGGATATCAAGCCTGCTTGCCAAACAATTTTCTATGGACTATGTAGATTGCAAAAATGAAATTGCCGAAGATATAGCAAGAAATAACATTCTGCTCAAAAGTTTTTCTATGGCGGATTTAGAGCGGCAAGAGGAAAGTGTACTTGCAACTTGCTTAGAAAAGCGAAATGCAGTGATATTTTTATCATATGACCTCTATAGACGCAATAAAATTCTCTTTGATGGACAAGCAATATGTTATTTAAGATTAGATAAGCACTATCTTAGTGAGCAAGATATTATCAGTGCGGTATCTTTCTCCACACGAGATGAGTACCTTAAAACAAATGCCTCGCGGGTAATAAAACTAGATAACCTAGACGAGAATATCGCAATGCAAAAAATTAAAGGAGAAATCGTATGAAAATAGCGGAAAAAACCTTAAATTATTTAAAATCAATTACTGCGCAGTCGATCTCAAATGCTGGTAGTGGTCACACAGGGTCAGCCCTTGGTGCTTCTTCAATAATGCTCGCACTTTTTAAGGATCATTATAATTTTGATGTTGCCGATACAGATTTTATTAATCGTGATAGATTTGTATTGTCAGCAGGGCATGCGGCTCCACTATATTATACACTTCTTTCCATGTTCGGTTTTGATGTAAGCATTCAAGATTTAAAGGAACTTAGAAAATATGGCTCGCGCACACCAGGTCATCCAGAGTATGGTCAAACAAGTGGCGTTGAAGTTACCACTGGTGCATTAGGTCAAGGGGTGGCAAACGCTGTAGGTCTTGCAATCGCCTCAAGCATAATGGCAGAAAGGTTTAATTCTGTTGGTTTTCCAATAATAAATAATTACACCTATTGCCTTGCAGGAGATGGCTGCCTAATGGAAGGCGTAGCAATGGAGGCATGCAGCCTTGCGGGTAATTTAAATCTAAAGAATTTGATACTTTTGTATGATAGCAATGATGTCACAATAGACGGCAATTTGAATTTATCAAATCGTGAAAATATAGCAAAGAAATTTAAAGCAATGGGCTGGGCTGTTATAAGGGTAAAGAAAGGTAATAACTACAAGGCATGCTCACGAGCAATCTCTTTTGCTAAAAAATTAAATAAGCCTACCATTATTATATTTAAAACCACAATCGGAATAGGCACAGATAAGGAGGGGACTTCTGCTGTTCACGGTGCCGTACTTGGCAGTGAGGAAATTAAGGTATTCAACGAGAAACTTGGCGTTAAAGAAAGTTTTTATGTTCCAAATGATGTACGCGACTTTTGCATGGCAAGTGCCAGAAAGGGCAGACTTAATCATGAAACATGGAATCAAGAACTCGCGGTTTACAGCAATTCAAATCCAGAACTCTTTAAACAATTTTTACAATTTTTCGATAGAAGGAAATTTGAGCCACAAAAGTTCGTTAAAAATGAATATAAATGGAGTGGTGAAAGTACCAAAGATATCAATAAGTATATCTTGAACGAACTTGCAGAGAAACTTCCTCAGGTGATTGGCGGCAGCGCTGATGTCGCCGCATCCACTGGAGTATTTATTGAAAATGGTGGAAATTTCCTTGCTGGCAATAAGCGTGGAAGGAATATACATTTTGGCGTGCGTGAACATGCAATGGCAGCCATTTGCAATGGTATTGCACTTTATGATGATTTTGTACCTTTCTGCTCCACCTATCTCGCATTTTCAAACTATATGCTTCCAAGTATAAGAATGTCAGCGATAATGAAACTTGATGTGCTTTATTTCTTTACTCACGATAGTATCCATGTCGGTGAAGACGGGATAACCCATCAAGCAATCGAGCAACTTTCTCAACTTCGCAATATCATCGGTCTTAATGTATATCGCCCATGCGATACTAATGAACTTTTGGCAGGTTATCAAATGGCACTTTCAAAAAGTGGACCATGTGCTTTTGCTCTCTCAAGACAGAAGATTCCTGCAGTGCCAAATACAAGTTATAAGGATGCGCTGCTCGGCGGTTATATCTTAAAACCAGCCGAAAAGGATGCGGACATCGTCATTTTCGCTAGTGGAAGTGAGGTGCCTCTTGCACTTGAAGTGGCGAATGAACTAAAAGGTAAGTTTGTCAGTGTTGTTTCAATGCCATGTATGGAGCAGTTTGAAAAGCAATCCTCAAGTTATAAAAATAAAGTGTTGCAAAAATCTGCAAAATTAAGGGTGGCTATTGAAGCTTCAAATGATAAAACTTGGTATAAATACATCGGTGAAGACGGTTTGTTTATCGGTGTTGAAGGTTATGCAAAAAGCGGAAAAGGGGAAGAGGTTTACTCCAAAGCTGGTTTTAGCGTAAAAGAAATTGTAAGAAAGATAAATAAAGCACTTGAAAGATAAATAGAAAACTTCAAACACTTGTTTGAAGTTTTTTTATGCTTGCCATTCGACAAATTATGATTAATTAGAGCATATTTCCCTAAAATTATTGAGGCATTATTAAAAATCCAACTGTATACTATATATAGGAGAAATATGAAGAATGACTAAAAAAAGTTTGGTACTTTCTGGAAAAGGTAATCAAAAAGCCGTATTGGCACTAGAGCATGACGGCGAAAAACTTTCTGGTAGGCTTAGATTATATAACTTTCCATCAGAGCCTCAGGGTATAATAAGTTTAGGAATTTTTATTGACGGAAAGGTAACAAAAGCGGGTCTTACCCGCACCTCAAGTATGCTTTATACATTTAAGGCATTGTCGCTACCTATGCCAAAAGAATTTTCGTGTGCGGTGGTTAATTTTGCGGGTGGCGAAAGCGATGCAATACTCTATGGCAATAGTGATGGAGCAGGCGACCAAGAAGGTGTTTATGGTGCGGTAATAGATGCTCTTCAAGGAACGACAAAAATGGCCGAGGTGGAAAAGACACTTGATGAGAATGGAATAGAATATGACGATGACCTTAAAAAAGAGATAGATGAGGCCATTGAAAATGAATTTGAAAAAAATTCATGTGCAAAATGTAAATATAGGGAATATTTCTTCAAACACAATCCGCCTCAGACTTTATCCAGTGCAAAAATGCAGGAAGAGGAAGTTTCAATTCCTGAAGAGAAACCTACCTTTTATGAGGAGATTAAGAGTCAAATTGACAATCTTTTTTCTTCAAGTCCAACCGAGCAATATTTACAAGATCTAATTCCCAATTCAAAATGGGTGAAGGTAGAATTTGATAAGGGTGGCGATTACTATGTTTTAGGACTCTTGTACGAGGATGACAAATTAAAATATATATGTTATGGAGTACCAGGCATTTACCAAAAGACGCCTCCAAAACAACTTTCTGGTTATCCTATTTGGTTTCCGCTAGATAGAGGAAATAATGAAGGTTTTGGCTATTGGCTTACCTATCAAGACGCCGAAAGTGGAGAAAGCATAAAGGCGATAGTGGAGTAGAAGATGAAGATTGTTGCGTTAATAATTTTAATACTGCTAGGACTTTCAAATATAGCAATGTTAGGTTTGATAATTGTAAAAAAGATAAAAATGAAGAAAAAACATAAAAAGACGACTTGAAGTCGTTTTTTTATTATTCCATACATATCTTTAATTTTATTTTAATTATAGTTTCATTTCTCTTGGTTTTTTGTCGAAAAGTGTATATAATAATATTAGATGAAAAAGTTTACAAAACTTAGTTTAATGATGCTTTGTTTATTCTCCTTTCTTTCGGGAGTGCTTTTAATGAGCCATCCCGTGGGAGGGGGATTTTTAGGTAATAATTATGGAAACATTGAAGACGCTGAAATAGAAGCAGCGGGTGGCGATGAACTAATTTTTTGTAATGCTGCTACTACTTCGGCGACATTAGCCGTAAATGCAAAATTAAGTGCTACCACCGTAACTGCTGGAACTGAGGTGACCTTAACTTTGTCATCTGAGTTAGAGCAAGAAGAAGTTTTAGATATGTATGACTCTGGACATATATTTGTTCTTGTTTATAGTATAGAAGCAACGATTACTTTTGGTGGAAAAACTTATACTACAACGCTTGATGCAGGAGACGTAAATGATATGACTTCGTTGACATATATTGCAAGCCCTGATGCTACAGTTAAACTTACCACAACAGGATTGACAGGGAAACAAACAATAAATATACAACTAAAAGTTTATTTTGGTTTATGGACGACGCCAATGGGACAAGCGAGTGATGAGGGAACTGGAAGTATTACAAATAAGTCTGTCACAGTCAATCCTGCAACAGCAACATTAAAACGCGGAACTCTTTCTAATGTATCAGCAATATATTATGGTACAAGTTCTTCGTCACAGACCACCCAACTGACTTCTACCAGCGGAGTGTCATTGACTGCTGGTACATATTATTTTAGATATGTTTTATCTTCCGCCACAGGTTATACCTACACTTTCAGTAGTTGGAGTGGAAGTTTAAGTGGAACGGGTTCTCCTAAAAGCTTAACTCTTTCAGCAGGCAGTACTTATACAATCGGAGCTTCAGCAACAAGGGCAGCAAATGCTTATAGCATTAGTTACGATTTGAATGGAGGATCATGGCCTTCAGGTTATACTTCCAGCACCTACCATCCAACCAGTGTGAATTATAATACAACGATAAATATAGTTCATCCAATATACACGGGATACACTTTCAGTAGGTGGATGGTAAGTGGAGTAAATTCAAGTACCGCATATCAAGGCAATTCGTCAAGTTCTTTATCTAGTTACAATGGAGGAGATACAAATTGCACATACTTTAAAAACTTGACACCAACTAATGGCGGTAAAATCACTTTTACTGCCGCATGGACTGCCAACTCCTATACTGTAACTCTAAATACAAATAAGGGGAGCGGGTCTACAACACCAACTGCCGGCACCGCAAGTGTAACAGCAACATATAACTCAGCAATGCCTACATCTGGTGTTACAATGCCAACAAGGGCAGGCTATACATTCCAAGGCTACTATGATACAAGTGCGGCCACTGGTGGCACCCAGTATTATACTTCCACAGGCTCAAGTGCTCGCACATGGAATAAAACAAGTGCCACAACCCTATACGCCCGCTGGACAGCAAATAAATATACAGTTACTCTCAATCAAAATGGTGGAAGCGGTGGTACAACCAGTGTGACAGCAACTTTCGATGCGACAATGCTAAGCATAACAGTGCCAACTCGTGACGGTTGGGCATTTCTTGGTTACTACGATGCACAAACGGATGGTACGCAATATTACACTGCAACAGGTGCAAGTGCCAGATTATGGAATAAAACAGCCAACACCACTCTTTACGCTCACTGGCAAGAGAAGACATGGATAGACGATAGCAATTATTACTCAGCCTCTCTAAGTGGACAGGGAACAGAAACAAGTCCATTCCTAATCACCTCAGCCAAAGACCTTGCATATCTTGCAAAACAATCACAAACAAACACATTTGAAGGTAAGTATTTCAAGCAAACTGCTGATATAGACTTAAACGCTCATTTGTGGACACCAATTGGGACAAGCAGTTGCACATTTGCTGGAAATTATGATGGAGACCTTTACAAAATTACAAATATAAGGATAGGAAAGCAAAGTTGTGGATATTTAGGATTATTTGGTTATACAACTTCTGCCCATTTAAAAAGTTTAATAATTACAAATGTAAATATAGATGGTATTACTGATGTAGATAAATATAACGGGGATTATACAGGTGCTAGTGTTGTAGGGTATGCAATTAATAGTACAATAGAGAACTGTAAAGTGGAATCCTTGAAAATAGAAACAGAATGGGCGGGCGGTATTGTTGGTTATGCTGTAGGCACTAATGTAAATAGTTGTTCCATAATAAATTCATCGTTGACAGGTTTTACAACAACTGGGGGTATAATATCTGATTGTACAAACTCTACAATCCGAGATTGTAGTGTTTTAAATGTTATTATATTGGATGGTGACCTTATTTGTAATAATACTACTGCAAATAATATATTATCAACCTACGGTTCTGGTACTCTCAACGGCACAACGACAAAGGTAATGTACGGTAACGAAACTGCATGGACAAACTGGTCACTTGTAGACGGAATAAACGGTGGACTGCCAGTGCAAAAAGGACTATATCACATTGGAGGATTTACCGATTCTAAAACAGTGCATGACTATCTTGTAGGTCAAGGGTATGTTAAACAATAAAAAGCGTCTAAGACGCAAAAAGAGGCAATTGCCTCTTTTTATTGTTGATCGGTTAAGTTTTTTAGTTTGTTGTATTCTTCTATTGCATGTAGTTTGTTATCTTCAATAAGTTTCGCTTTGTTTTCATTTTCCATAGTGATTGCATATCTGCGTTCACCGCGAAGGAAATCAAAATATTTGTCCGCATTCAATTCACTTTCAAGATAGAGTTTGTCTTCAATAGGGTTGTATCTATAAAGTGGCCAGTAACCGCATTCTACAGCCTTCTTCATTTCCTGTAAACTATTTTCCATGTTAAAGCCCTGATTTACGCAGGTGGAGTAGGCAAGTATAAGGCTTGGGCCGTTGTGCGATTCTGCTTCTTTAAATGCACGTAAGCATTGTGTCATATCGGCACCAATAGCGACTTCTGCAACATAAACATTTTTATAACTCATTGCAATTTGTCCAAGATTTTTCTTATGGGTAAGTTTACCACCATCATTAAGTTTTACACTAGCACCCATAGGGGTTGCCTTGCTACTTTGTCCGCCGGTATTAGAGTATGCTTCATTGTCAAGTACAAGAATGTTCACATTTTCGCCACTTGCCAGCACATGGTCAAGCCCTCCGAAACCGATATCGTATGCCCAGCCATCTCCACCAATAATCCAAACACTTTTTTCGTCTCTGGAGTTATATGTGCTTCCAAGCTTAAGACCAAGACCAAACTCGGCATTGTCTTCAAATAGACTGTTTGCCCAAGCGGGACCTTTGCCATCACTATTCTTGGTGAAAGGACAGGAAGGGTAGGAGCCAGCATAAATGCTAGAACAGCCAGTTGCATTGGCAATCATCATTTTATCTCCAAACAACATAGATGCAAGTTTAATGTAAGGCGTTTCACCACACCCAGCACAAGCACCAGGGAATTCAAAATAGCTCTCATTAAACTGACAACCCTTAGGGAAGTTATCACTGAACAAGGTCTGCTTAAGTTTTGGTAAATCTTGACAAAGACGATAATTTTTTCGTTCTTTTTCTAAAATCTCTTCAGCTTCCACCATTTGAAGTGCCTTGTTTATTGCAGGACAGGTTTTGGCACAAACACCACATCCAGTGCAGTCTTCAGGTGAGAGTTGAATTTTGTAAAGTGCCTCTCTAAGCCCAAGTGCAGCCTTAAAAATGTCTTTCTCGCCGCACGCATTTTCTTCAACAAGTACGGCACGCAGTGCAGAGTGAGGACAAGCCAAAACGCATTGCCCACACTGTATGCAGTTGTCTTTAATCCATTTTGGTAGACGAGATGCAATATTTCGTTTTTCAAATTGAGAAGTGTTTGTTGGTACGCATCCATTTGATGTAAACTTTGAAACAGGAATGTTGTTTCCTTCTAAGTTTGCAATAGGCTTAAAAATGTCTTCGTAAAATTTTCCGCTTCCAGTGTCAATATGCTTATTTTTCACCCCATGCAAAGAGAAAGGATTTACTTCCACTAGTGCTTCCAATGAGTCTGTCATTGCACTCAGGTTTTTATCAACAACTTCCTGCCCCTTTCTAGCAAAAGTCTTTTTGATTTGTTCGCTAATCATACGCACGGCATCTTCTTTTTCAAGAAGGTGGGTGGCGGAGAATAGGGCGGTTTGCATTATGATATTAATCTTTTCACCAAGCCCATTCTTGTTTGCAATTTTGTGACCGTTAATTAAGTAAAGTTTTGCATTTTTCTCTTGCAAGGTATGGACATAACTCTCCGGCAAAACTCTATCAATTTCTTTTCCGTTAAAGATAGAATTGATAATAACGATACCATTTCTTTTGAGCCCCTTCAAACAATCATATTTATGCACGAATGAGAAATTGCCGATGGAAATCACATCGCTTTCTTCGATTAGGTAGTGACTAAGAATAGGATTGTCGCTTATACGCAAATGAGATATTGTCATGCTGCCTGATTTTTTTGAGTCGTATTCAAAATATCCTTGGACATATTTGTTGTAACTTTCGCCTAAAATTTTTATTGTGGACTTGCTTGCGGAAACAGAGCCGTCACTTCCAAGCCCATAGATTTTGATTGCTTTGTCACCCAAATTAAGCGAGGTTTTGATAAGCGGAAGGGAGGAGGAATAAAGGTCGTCTATGATTCCCACCGTAAAATCATCCTTTGGTTTTGTTTGTGATAGATTGTCAAGTATTGCTCTGACGCAGGCAGGGGTAAAGTCCTTTCCGCCCAGTCCATATCTTCCGTTTACTATTTCAATATTTAACTTGTTTTTAAGTATCACACTTGTCACATCAAGTGCAAGAGGCTCAAGAGTGCCATCTTCTTTAGTCCTATCAAGCACGCAAATTTTTCTAACGCGTGAAGGTAACACCGCAAGAAAAGCCTTTTCATCAAAAGGACGATAAAGTCTTACATTTATCACGCCAGTATCTTGAATTTTGTTATTCTGTAAATATGCTTTTATAACATTGAAGCTACTGCCAATAGTCACAATCACCTTGCTTGCATTAGGGGATCCAAAGTATTCAAAAGAGTGATATTCTCTGCCAGTCAGTTTTTTAAAGTCGGCAAAAATGCCTTCTAAAGCCGCAGGAATATCTTTAAATTTGCCCGCACTTGCCTCTCTATTTTGGAAAAATACATCGGGATTTTGTGCAGTACCGAACTGCGAAGGATGGTCTGGCGAAAGTGCATTCTTCTTAAAATGCGATTTTTCCACTAGGTCTTTGGTGAAAAGACTAGCAATTTCCTTGTCATCCAGCCCGTCAATTTTTTGGATTTCATGACTTATTCTAAAACCGTCAAAAAAGTGTAGAACGGGATTTGAAGATTTTAGAGCAAGTAAGTGTGCACATAGTGCCATGTCTTGGCATTCTTGAACGCTGCAAGAAGACAGCATTGTTACACCTGTCATACGGGTTGCCATAACATCGCTGTGGTCACCAAAGATATTAAGGGCATGGCTTGCCACACTGCGGGACGCAACATGTATAACGGCAGGCAAAGACTCCGCTACAATTTTGTAGAGATTAGGTATCATAAGAAGAAGTCCTTGGCTTGCGGTAAAGGTGGTGGAAAGCCCGCCAGAAAGCAAAGCACCATGAAGGGTTCCAGCAACGCCTGCCTCACTTTGCATTTCAATCATTTTCACATCTTCGCCAAAAATGTTTTTCTCACCTTTTGAGTTTATAAGGCTTGCATATTCTGCCATAGGTGTTGAAGGTGTAATTGGGTAAATAGGTATAATTTCACTGCATTTGTATGCTATTTGAGCGACAGCACTGCAGCCGTCAACGATAATTTTTTTCATAATTTCTCCTAACGAAAGTATACCGCCTTTTCCTCGGTTTAGTCAAAGAAAAACGCGGTTTTTATTATAGTTTTATTTGTTTTTTTATATAAAATTATATATACTTTAATTTATGAAGAGAATATTACTTACAATTCAATATGACGGAAGTGGATTTTATGGCTGGCAGAAACAGGAAGGCTTGCGTACCGTGCAAGGGGAACTTGAAAAGGCACTTGCGATAGTTTTAGGTGGCGAGTGTGAGGTGTATGCAAGTGGGCGTACTGATGCTGGCGTGCATGCACTTGGCCAAACCGCGCATTTTGATATGAATCTACCAATTCCGGTGTCTCGGCTTGCAGATGTACTTAACAGTCTTCTTCCCGATGATATCGCGATAAAAAAGGCGGAAGAGGTGACGGACGACTTTCACGCTCGTTTTTCAATAAAACGCAAATGTTATTTGTATAAGGTGTACAACGGAAAAACAAAAAGATGCTTGCAGTCTCGCTATGAGGCATGGGTTAAAAACCCTCTTGATATTGATAAAATGATAAAAGCAAGTAAAATATTTTTAGGCAGGCATAACTTCCAAGGCTACTGCTCTTCAGCGGCAACAGTAAGTGATTATACAAGGACAATTTATGATATACGCATCACCAAAAAAGGACAGATAATATCCTTTGAGGTGGAAGGCAATGGCTTTTTGTACAATATGGTTAGAATTTTGGTTGGCACACTTATCGATATCGGTAGAGGCAAACTCACCGAAAAAAGTGCGAAAGAGGCACTTGACGGGCAAGACCGCTCCAAAGCAGGCATCACTATGCCTCCAAATGGACTATATTTAAAGTGGACAAAGTATTAATTACTTGCGATTTTACAAAGCGTGTGATAAAATAAATGACGGAGAAAATATGAAAACAGATAGACAGTTAAAAGAATTATGGTTTAAATTTTTTGAAGAACATGGTTTTAAAAAGGTGCAGGGGTATTCAATCATACCAGAAAATGACCCTACCGTACTTTTCACTACTGCGGGGATGCATCCACTTGTGCCATACCTTCTTGGTGAAAAACATCCTGCGGGGGAAAAGATATTTGATGTTCAAAGATGCATAAGGACGAACGATATTGATGAGGTTGGAGATAACAGCCACCTTACCTTCTTTGAAATGCTTGGCAACTGGTATTTAGGCACCTGCCCAAAAGAGGAAATGATTGCTCTTTCCTTTGAATTTTTGACGAGTAAAAAATATCTTGGCATTCCAGTAGACAGACTTGCCGTCAGCGTTTTTGCTGGCGATGAGGTTGCTCCAAGGGATGAAATTTCTGCTAATGCATGGAAAAAGTGCGGAGTTAAAGCGGAAAATATATTCTTCTTGCCAAAAGATAACAACTGGTGGGCACTTGGCGGCGGTGTAGGGCCATGTGGGCCAGATAGCGAAATGTTTATTGATACTGGCAAACCAAAGTGCTGTGAAAGTTGTTCGCCTGCCTGTGATTGCGGAAAATATCTTGAGGTTTGGAATGATGTTTTCATGCAGTATAAGGTAGAGAAGGCGGGGGAGAAAGCGACAAAACTTGCTCGCCCTAACATCGACACCGGTATGGGACTGGAGCGTGCTGTACTCGTGCTTAACAACTCAACGAGTGTGTATGATACTGGTTGCCTTAGACGGGTGATAGACTTTATTGAAAGTAAAGCAGAAAAGAAATATGAAGAAAGCGAAAACGCAAAGCGTAGTTATCGCATAATTACTGATCACCTTCGCTCTTCCACTTTCATATTAGGTGATGAGCGCGGAGTAACACCTTCCAATGTTGGACAGGGTTATATTTTAAGAAGATTTATTCGCCGTAGCGTAAATTGTGCCAGAAATATCGGCCTTGACGCCAAATATTTTGCAGATATTGCAGATATTTATATCAAAGAATATGGTCAAGACTATGAAGATATCAAACTCAATGGCGAAAAAATTAAGGATGAACTTATCAAAGAGGTAGAAAGATTTTCCAAGGCTCTTGAAGAAGGTCATAGAGAGTTTGAAAAAACTATCAAGGGTATAGAGCGTCATAGGGAATTTGCGAAAGAGGGCGAAGTGGTTGAAAACATCATTTCTGGTAAAGCGGCTTTCAGGCTTTATGATACCTTTGGTTTTCCTATTGAACTAACTAAGGAACTTGCTAAAGAGCGTGGCTATCAGGTTGACGAAAAAGGCTTTGCTGAAAAATTTGAGGAGCACCAAGAAAAGTCTCGTCAAGCCTCAGCAGGACAGTTTAAGGGCGGACTTGCTGACAACTCTAAACAGAGTGCTTACCTTCACACTGCCACTCACTTAATGCTTGCAGGCCTACGAAAAATGTTTGGTGAAGGGGTATATCAAAGAGGCTCAAATATTACACCTGAAAGATTAAGATTTGACTTTAATCTCGACCATAAAATGACGGAGGAAGAACTTAAAACCCTTGAAGATTTTGTAAACAACGCAATTTCTCGTGCTATACCAGTGACAATGGAGGTTATGAGCGTAGATAAGGCAAAGGAGAGCGGCGCACTTGGTATCTTCACAAATAAATATGGTGATGAAGTCAAGGTTTATACAATCGGGGATGTAAGCAAAGAGATTTGCGGTGGCCCTCACGCCGAAAATACAAAAGACCTTCATCATTTTAAGATAATCAAAGAGGAATCATCTTCTAGTGGAATAAGAAGAATAAAGGCAATTTTGGATTGATTTTAGTTAGAAAGTGTGATAAAATTAATTTAAGGAGTAATTATGGCAAAGAAAGAGAAGGTAAAAAGAGGCTTTGGAATGTATTTATTCCTCTTTTTGCTGTTTATAGCGTGCCTGTTTGTAATATGGGTAATTGCAATGATGTTTCTTCCACAAAGGGTGATACTTGGCTTACAATATTACTCATATAATACACAGGTGACGGCAGAAAAGACCACCGATAGTGGCTTAGATCTAAGTTTTGAAACCACAAGAAAGATAGTTATAAACACAAATTCCTCTAATGTCCTCGTGCAAAAAGCGGATGTAGAGAAGGATAGAGTGTTATTTGTAAACAAGTCTTTTGGTTTTGCTACCGGCAGTGATAATGTTAGTTACACCCATGAAATAAAGTATTCGGGCGGCGCTCTTACAATCAATGTGACAGAGCCACAAGGTTTCTTAAAACTTTCAAATAATACACAGGTTGTTATTCAAATTCCACTATCAAGCACTTATAAGTTTGAGAATACAGAATTTGTAGTTTCCACAGAAAGCGGCTCAGTGGTTGTCGGCAACACTGCAACAAAGGATGGCACTGACGCACAACTTAATATTGAAAAACTCTCAGTCAGCACTCAAAGTGGAAATATAAGATTGACGGAATTTTTGGATGGAAGTTTTTCTTCTTTATTCCTTTCTTCAAAGACAGGTAGATGCTCAGCGGATCACTCTTCTTTGTCCGCATCATCATTAAAACTTGCAACAGAAAATGGAAAATTTGCTTTTAAAGACTTGCTTCATTCAACAGGCGGAATAATAGAGGCAAACTTAGGCAGTGGAGAACTATCAGCAAAAACGATGTCAGGCTCACTTTCACTTGTTTGCAAAGATGCCAAAGTAAACATTGATAACATTACAGAAGATTTCATCGGCAATAATATGAAAGATACAATAAACCGTGCAAATATCACGGTTGGCAGGGTAGGCGGTGATATCAGTTTGCCATATCTTAAAGATAGTAACCTCACAATAAATGAAGTTGCTGGCGAGGCAAATATAGAGTCCACAGGCGGAAATATTACAATCGGAAGTGACACTACTGGACTTACCAAAACAAGTTATATTAAAACTAAAAATGGTAATATTAATGTAAAAATTTCAGATAACGCACTTACTAAACATAATTTTTCAACCGAAAGCGGAAATATAAGCCTCACATATTTAAATGAGCCAAATTCCACGACAAATGTGATTTCTTCTTCTGGGAATGTAAATTTGTATGTAAAGAGTGGCTATAAATTCAAACTTACCATGAAAGATAGCGCTGGTAAATTGTATGAAAAAACAAGCAGTAAAATTTCTATTGACCTTGTTGCAGACAATCTTACTAATCCACTCCTTGTCAATGGTTATACTGGTGATACAAAACTTGTAGACATTTCCACTAACGGCAATATCACAGCAAAATTAATTTAAGTAATTTATCTCATTTCGCCTCAACATTTGTCATTTCGACCGTAGTGGAGAAATCTAAAAAACACACCAAATGGTGTGTTTTTTTGTCAGTCATCCTATTTCCATAATGATATACTGCCACTTATTGTACTCGGGGGGGTCAAGTAAACCAAAAATACTTTGTAAAAATATTCAAGTATGGTATAATCAAAGCATGAAAATACTTCATACCGCTGATTTGCACCTTGGTGCAATAAACAAAAAACTTAATGCTTCACAAAGAAAGGTGGTTTTGTCTGAGCAGTTAAAACTATGTTCCGACCTTTTTTCATACGCCAAAAAAAATGACATTGAGCTTGTCCTCATCTCTGGTGACCTATTTCACACTACTGCCACAGCGGCAAAGATAGAACAGACCTTTTTCAGCTATGTCGCGGATTTTGCAAAGCCCGTAATATACATTTCTGGAAATCATGATGAAGAGAAAATATTGTCGCATACCCCTGATAATTTTGTATTGCTAAGTGGTGGCATAAGGTTTGGTGATGTAGTTATAAGTGATAACATGGTTGCACTAAACAAAGAAGATAAAAATATTGTAATGCTCCATGGCGACATTTACTCCCGCGGAAATGATTACATTAATCTTAAATCCCTAAAAGGCGAGTATGTGGATTATCTTGCACTTGGCCACTTGCATTCATATAGTGAGGTGGACTTTGGCCGCGGCAAAGCGGTGTACTCTGGCTCGCTTCAAGGCAATGGCTTTGATGAGTGCGGCGAAAAGGGTTTTGTTGTACTTGACACCACCACAATGACACACCATTTTGTAGAGTTTTCCAAGCGTAAATATCAAATCGTTGCCGTGGATATCACAGATAAGGTCAAATTTAATGAAATCGTGAAAGAGATTGAAGATAACCTTAAAAATATTTCTACAAATGACCTTGTGAGAGTTGTTTTAAAGGGTAGTTACTCAGAAGACAGCGAAAAATACTTAAATTTAATAGAGGAAAGATTTAAAAATATTTACTTTTATTTTGAACTTCGCGATGAAACACAATTTAAGGTGGATTTTGAAAAATTAAAAGCAGAAAAACTTTCTTTTAAGGCCGAACTACTCTCACTTATTCATAATGATGATAGTCTAACCGAGGCCGAAAAAAGTCAAATCAGTCTTCTCTCCATAGAGGCTTTAAGAGGAGATGATTTGTCAATATGAAAATTACAAGAATATATATTGAAAATTTCGGCATCCTTCATGATTTAACGCTAGAAACGCAAGAAAATCTTACCACTATTCATCAGCAAAATGGCTGGGGTAAAAGCACCCTTGCTGATTTTATAGGCGCCATGTTATATGGTATGCCAAAGAAGGGCAATAACAAAGCATACGCAGTTGTTCGTAGTAAACGCAAGTCTTGGCAGGGTGGAATTTATGGTGGGAGTTTAGATTTCGTTTGCAGCGAAGGTGAGTTTCGTGTTATTCGCACCTTTGCCGATACTCCCGAAGGTGACACTTTCCAACTTATAGATTTAAAAACTGGTACCGTAAGCGATAAATTTTCCAAAAATCTTGGAGAAGAACTTTTTGGTGTCGGAAAAGAGACCTTTGATATAACGGCGTTTTTCCCACAAATGAATTTGCTTTTTAATATTAATGATGAAACGCGCGCAAATCTTACCGGCGCAAATAAGTTTGAGTATGATTTGCAAAACCTAGAAGGTGCTAAGAAAAAAATCACTGAAAAAATGAGGCTGTTAAAAAAAGAAATCGCCACTAAAACAGAACTCGAAAGCCTATCATATGAGAAGGAAAAATTGCGGGCGGATATGAAAACCCTTGCTAATGAAAGAGAGTCCTTAGAAAAGCAAAATCATCTCGACCCGTCTTTAATAAAGATTGAAATTGATAGGGAACTAGAAAAGAGGGCAGAAATTGAGGCTTATAAAAAGAAAAAAGCCGCTCTTGAAGGGGAGATAATTTCACTTCAAAATGGACTTAGCACTGCTCCCGTAAAACAAAATAATAAATGGCTTATTTTAGGTTTTTCACTTGGTATGATGGCTCTTCTTGGTGTTATCGTGGCACTTGGTGTAACTAAGATTTTTGAACTTACGGGTGCAATCGCAATCGGACTTGTTCTCATTTTGGCTTATATTGTAGGAATAATATTTATTACAAAGCGTACGGGCAGAGTGGCGATAGATAATGAAAAGCAAAAACAACTCTATTTAAAGCAGCAAGAATATCAAAACTACCTACAAGATAAGGAATATGATGAGAGTAGACTTCAGTCATTGCAAAGGGACTATTTCACCTTAGATAAAGAGATTTCTTTGCGTAGTGAAAGGCTTAAAAATATTGATAGGGAGCAGGAAAGCCTTGCCACGCGCCTAGAGGCACTAGAGGACGAATTTGATAGAAAAACAGAATTGACGCAGTCTGCGCAAAAGGGCATAAAACTCCTAGAAAAAACTTTGGAACTTATGCGTCTTGCACAGAATAATGTCAGTCAAAGATATATAGAGCCAATGCAAAACAGTTTTGATAAATATTTTAAAACTCTCACTGATAAAAATATAGCACTTAATGTAAATTTTGAGGCGGTGGAACGCACTAATTTAGGCGATAAGGAATTTGAGTATTTAAGTCAAGGCTATAAGGACATAGTGTTAATCTGTAAACGCCTCGCTCTTCTTGATAAGATTTATGAAAAAGAAAAGCCGGTGATTATATTAGACGATCCTTTTGTGAATTTAGATGAGAAAAGGCTTGAAATCATGAGAAAACTGATAAGAGAGGAGGCAAACCGCTACCAAATCATCTATTTATATTGCAACGAAAACAATGAAATATAAATTTGACAAAATTTTCATAATAAGTCAGTTTTTGGCGAAGTTAAAGTTGACATAGCTAAGGAAAGGCGAGTATACTTAACTATAATGAAACTATTTCAAGAAAATCTTATAAAATTACGCGAAAAACATAATTTAAGTCAAGAGTCTGCAAGTCAACTCTTGTCTTTTTCGCGGGAACAATTAAATGAGCTTGAAACGGGAACGCGGGAGCCAACGGCGGAGGAACTTGTTACAATCTCACAATACTATAAGATTTCGATAGATAAACTCTTAAAACAGAAGAAAAAGGATTATATTGGCGAGGAATATAAGGTAAAACGCAAACAACTTGTCGGCTATAATAGGTATGGAATGAAACAAGGGTGGAGTGTAATTGCGGTGCCAGTAATTGCCTTTTTGGCTCTTTGCCTCATGTTTGTACCAGGGTTTAATGTAAGTAATGGTGTCGGGTCAATAATGCAACTATTTTTCTCGACCAACAACTTTTTCTATTTAATTCTAGGTGTACTTTTTATTCTGATACTCGGGTTTGAAATTATATATTGGTCGGTGCTTCTTGCACTCAGCAATTATGCTCGGGCAAGGTTAAAGGTGCTGAATAATATATTTTTATGTGTGTTTTCAGGGCTAAGCTTAGTAGTTACAATTATTTCAATGTTTTTGTTTGTTGATAGAGTTGCTGCTGGTGGAATAATCACATTTATAGTCCTCTTTGCCAATGTGGTTACACAGTTAGTGCTTCTCATTGCCATGAATTTGGAAGGCGGTGACTTTAGCCGAGAAGATGTGTATACCTATCATGAGGTCGATGTCAGTGGCTATGAAACTAAACACTGGTTTATGCTCGGTATCTCTGCGTTTGCATTATTGTCACTAGGGCTAATGTTTGCAATTGCGTATGACGGCGTGGTATGGTTAAAGCAAATCCATGCTTCAATGTTTGAGGCTCTTTTTGTATGGCAGGGCAATTTTATAAGTGTAGGCTTAGGTGCGATATGTATGGCGGTGCTGGTATTTAATATTGTATACTGGATAATCGTAGCCGCACTGCCTCGCTCAGTACGCCGAAAAATGAGTACGGCGAATAATGTGCTTGCGGTGGTAATGAGTATAGTGCTTTTTGTAGATGCGGTTGCAATCATGTCGGTTACTGGTTTTGAGTATTTTACAACAGGCGGAATCTTCTTTTATGTGTCGGTTTTTCTTACATCAATCTATGGCTTGTGCACACTGCCAATCGTAAATACACATAGAAAAAGTGTTTATGTTGAGGATGAAAATGGCCTACATAAAGTCAAAATGGTGCAGGGGCAGAAACCGGGCAGAATTATGGCTTATAAATTCCCAGTGCTTGCCCAGTACTTGATGACAGTGCTTCTTGCCGCCTCAATCGGGCTTTCCTTCTTGGATTCAACGCTTCGATATGTTGCCTTTGTAAGTGGGCTTGCACTTATTTTGCAGATAGTATTTTTGTGCCTTCAGCATGGCGGAAGATATGTAAATGTCGCAACATTTGTTTTTGGTATAATTTTGAATACAGTGATAGGATTATTTAATGTTTACTTGTTGGCACTTTCATTTTTCGGAGGCTTGACTTTGGGTGCCAAAATTGCCTTACCAATAACAAGCGGCCTTACAATTTTATTATATCTTTGGATAGTATTTACACTTAAACCAATAAGGGACGCATCAGAAGAACTATAAAAGGAAAAACAAAATGTTAAATTTTAGTGAACGAAAGGCATTAAAATATCTTCAAAAGAAAAATGCTGAACTTGGTGATAAAAATTTTAACTTTAAATTTGTTGACTCTATGTATTATGAAATAGGGAAAAATGTAAACCTTACAAAAGTACTTTTAAGTTTGGAACTTGGCGGTTACCTTACTCTTTCAAAACAGCCGGTCGCATACGAGTATGTGTCAACATATAAGAATGGCAACCAAAACCTCATGATAAGTGGCATCACTTTAAAGGAGGAGGGGCTTATTTACGATGTAAAATATCGTAAAGCACTATTCAGCAATTTTTGGTTTTCCTTTGCATTGCCAGTGCTTGTGTCCATTTGCACCACACTTTTCACATGGTTACTTATGAAATAAACAAGAGGAAGTTAATTTTGCATTTCCTCTTGTTTTTTTGTAACTACTTTCATTTTATAGGTAGTCTATTTCATAATTCTGTGGATTTATGGAATAGTGATTTTTTTCATAATCAAATAAATCTTGTAAATTTTGCATCATTTGTGTTTTATTTTGATATTCTTCAACACACCTAGTATAAAGTTTTACAAATATTTTATCTGGTAGGGGATTTGAGGCTTTGCTAGAAACAAACTTGTCATAATATTTTTTGTCTGTATAAATTCTATAAGCCTTTGCAAATGGTATCTCCGCTTCCTCGTGGTTTTTTGAATGTAGATCTCTAATCATTTCAAGAATATTGAAATATACCATATGAAATTCTTTGCCATTTCTTTCTAGTATGTTTTTTAGTGATGCTATTCTATTTTCAATTTGTACTAATTTAATATTAAAATCCAAATTTGGCTTGCTTCTGTTTTCGTTGTAGAATTGGGCGTCTGCCTTTAACATGTTTGCTATAAGGTCATTTCTATCATAAAGGAAATAAGCATTTTGTTCTAGAGCAACATGGGACGGGCAGTTTGTTTTAGCAAATTTAACGCCTTCTGATAAAAACTTCTCGATAGGCTTTATGAAATATTCAATTTTTCGCCCCTTGAATAATTTGACACTCCTTGTGGATTTTTCCGCATAGTTTAGAATGATTAAAAGGTCAATGTCAGAATTTTTAGAAGAAAAGCCAGTAGTAGAAGAGCCATAGGTAATAACTCCTAATAGGTTGTCTTTGTCTAATATGCTAGGATAGATAAATTTTTCTAAAAACTCGTCCAAAATAGCTTTGGTACTCTCATCTATATTTTTTGTTGGCATTTTTACTTCTCCTGCAGTTAATTGTAACATAGTTTACCAATAATTTCAAGACTCATTTTGGTAGCATAACAATAAAAAAGAAGTGCGATTTTGCACTTCATAATAAGTTAAGAATTTTCGTCTTGGCTTGATAGTCTCTCGTTAATATACGCTTTTATAATGCCGATATTGTCTAGTAGAATTTGTTGATCATTTTTAGAAAGCAGGGGAAGATAAAATTCTTCTATTCCTTTCCAGTACTCTTCAAAGTTGATATAAGATAAAGTTTCCTTAAAGTTAAAATCATAAATATAGGCAATTAAAGTAAGTATGTTGTCCAAAGGTGATACCGCATATTTTTTGTCCACGCATTGATGATTTTTAAAACTTTCTAACACCTGTGGCGATACACCTTCTCCTGTTTCGGTAACCTTGATATTCCCGCGGCTAATTCTGTATACAATATCTATTTTGTCGCAATCTCTAATAAGTTTGCAATAATCAAGCAGAAGGGTGGAATCGTCCCCAAGTTCAATTTCCTTTTTGTTATGGTTTTTGATTGCAAGTTTGATTATGTTGTAATCGCTTTCGTTTAGATTAAATTTTGTAATTTCTTCTTCATCAAATAAAACCCGCACTGACTCATCAGCATGGTCTACCGTTTTGTGGTCATTAAAGGAATGAAATCTTTCCCATTGACTAAATCTTCCGTAATCATGCAGAAGTCCTATATTATAGGCAAGTTCCTCATCCAAGTTTAACTTTTTTGCCACCTCTTTGCAGGCATCCGCCACACGAAAGGTGTGAAAAAGTTTATTTGAAATTGTTTCTTCGTTCATATCAAAATTTTGACTGATATATTCATATAATTCTTCTGCATTTTTATTTTGCAAAAAGAGTTTATTACCAAAATTATCAATAATAGATTTCATATTTACCTCTAAATTATTATAGCACAAACACTGCGTTTTGTAAATAAAAAAAGAAGTGCGATTTTGCACTTCTTTTTTTGGTGCCGGTGGTGGGAGTCGAACCCACACGTCCTTGCGAACTCAGGATTTTAAGTCATTCTAGGAAAACGCTACAGGCGTTTAAAATAAAGGGAATTAGCGATTTTTGACCCGAAAAATTTGACTCAAAAAACTCACTTTACCCTCATTTTATTTGACTCAAAACCAGTAAAATGTGATGCGGTTGGAGTACTGGTATACCATCTCTTTCAGGAGCCTAGCGCGGATGCGCTCACAAACTTAGCCTTGTGCTAAGTTTTTTCAAAATATCCTTACAGGCATCCACCGGTTAGTCGCAAAGAATTAATATAACCAATATACTTATTATATTATATATATAATATTATATATAATATTTTTCTCAAGTATAAAAATAAATATTTTAGGTTAGTTTATAAGGATAATTTTTGTTACTTTTTAGAGGTACAAGGTTTTTATGGGAGCCTATATCGATTTTATAGGAGGGTAGTGAAGGGGAATAAAAAAAGACGGCACATTTTTCTGTGTCGCTAAAGCCGTCTTTGCATTAAATTAACTCAATTTTAGTCTAAATTCAGCCTGTCATGCTGTCTTAAAGTCCTCATAGCGCCAAATATTAGTTTTGCGTTGTCGGCCTTGGAATTTATCGTCACCGGTGTACAACACCTGAAATGGTGCCGTTTTACGCGCTTTCTCACGCAACTGCTTCACCGTCATATTAAGGCCATATTCTTTTATGAGGTTTTTATCAATGGTCGACAGGCTAAAATATAGTTTTAAATTACATTGTGTTGCTAGACTTAGTCCCATAATTCCTCCTGGCATAAAAATTTTTAAAAATAAAAAATTTGAAAAAATTTTAAAATTTTCTTGCGCTAAAATGGCGTTGGCCTCGCCCGTTGGGCTCGGCATTTATTTTGTCCTTTTAGTCCAAAATATAAGGTTATTTTCAATCTTTTTCATAAAGTTGAATTTAAACCCTTCCCACGTACATAAGGCTGAAATCAAGAGGAAAAACGCATACGCTTTCTTTTTTCCTCTCGCTTTCTTCCACGCCTTATGTACTTCTAGAAGTCGAGGACTTCGTCATCCTCCGGAGACTCGTCATCTACTTCTTCTTCGTTGTCTTCGACAACTTCAGTCTCTTTCACTTCGTCTTGTTCATCCTCCACCTTTGGTGTAGGATCATACGCCTTCGGCGAGGCTTGAGAAAGAGAATTTTGCTCCGCATCTTCGTTTTGTAACTCCGGCAAAGCCTTAGTTTGTTTATGGTGGAAAAAGGCTTTTATACGCGATAAAAGGCCCTTTTTAGACTGGTATTCCAATTTCAGCTTGTCTTGTAAGACAATGGCCTTTTGCAGTTCCTTTATAGCCTCTAAACGTTCTCCCAACGTGGCCTGCTCTTCAATCTTCTTATCGTACCTTCGAGACTGTAAACTTTGTTTCTTACGCCAACGCTTTGATATCTTCAAAATATATTTTATCTTTTCATCTAAAGCTTTACCAACACGGAATAAAACCTTGTCCATAGCTTCGTCATTGCTTAAATTGCCGGCCATATCGTCTAACTTCTCAATCAAATCAGCATAATCATCTACAGTCTTAAGCACTTCAAATTCACGTTCTTCTCTTTCTGTCATGACTTTGTCTCCTTTTTCTTCTTTCCTCGATAAGTTTCTGGAATCTCTATCGAGTGATTATCAAAGTATTTTTTAGCGCCATTAGGTGTATACTCCACGTCACTGCAACGCTCGAGTGTAAAATCTGTTTCTACAGCCGTTTTCTCGTAGCGCTTATAAAACATCAAAGCAAAATATCTATGATTGTAGCACCTGCGTATATTGCCGTTAAAAACGAACTTCACCGTCTTGTCTACATACTTCTTATCTCGAGAGCCAAGATAAGCCTCTAGATTCGCATTATCATAAATGATATTGCAAACCCATTCGTCGCGTACAATACGGCCATATTTGTTTCTAATCTCTTTAAAAGAAATACACTCAATAAATGTTGCAAGGTCTCTAATATCTTGAGGCACGCGCTTTGGCCGTTGTACTGCAATCATAAGTGTTAGGCCAATTTGGCCGGAGAGTTCAACCCCCTTCGATACAAAGGTTGCCAACTGTCCCATATGACTGTCAAACAGGTCTTGCGACTCATCGAATGAATATTTACCAATAGGCACGAGCAGGCCTGTTGGATGCGTTGCATTTGGCAGGCCAAACTCAATGTCTTTGAAAGTATATGCCTTTGTCTTCTTGAGGTGAGGGCCTATACTTTCTGCGTATGTATTTACAAATACTAAGTGGTCCTTAGGGGGATGAAGATTAAGGCCGGTTTGATTTATTTGTTCACAAATGGCTGCACATTCTCGAACATCTGCTTTTGCATTGCGCGGTTGCATCCAGTCAACTTCAAATCGTGCCTTAAGTGAACTCTTACCTTTCCGGCGTTTGCCCCAAAAAACTAAGATTTCACTATGATTAAATAGTTCATCCGCAAAAATTTGTTGCAAATTCTCATAAGTCTTCATCCGCACCGCCTATTTGAAGTAGATTGTTATGCCATTTTTATTTTCTTGCACTCTTTGCACCTTTAAGTTGGAAGTGCTGGAAATTCGACCTTGTGTAGTGGGCTTTTTTGTCACTTTTTTGGCAGTGGTCGACTTATTAGTCGTCTTAGGCTTTACGGGCGATTTTGGGGCTGTTTTTGCCCTAGTTTTGCAATTTGTGGCCTTTTTGACCGGTTTTGTTGCTCTTTTTGTGTTTTTTACTTGTTTTTTCATGTTATTTTCCTCTCTTTTAATTATTTTTAAATTTTTTGTTGCATTTTTCTTCTTTTGTGATATAATGTAATTAAAGATAGGGATACGGAGCGAGTTTGCTTTACTGCATTCATCGACATCCCGTCTTTTTTTATTTTCTCTTATGCTCTTTTTTGATATGCCTCATGATTGATTTATCAGTGGCATTTTTTATTTTCATATCAGGTTGTTTTTTACCTATGTACTTGGTAGAACTTGTTTGCACCTTGGGAACGGCGTAACTTGCACGTTTATCTGTCGGTTGAGGGTTTTCTTTAAGTTTGATATTTTTCATATTTCTTGTGGTGGGGGAGTGAGTAATTGGGATATGCTCAACTTTAGAGCCTTTATTTTTAGTTATTTGTGATTTATGGCCCCTTGTTTTTGCATCATTGATACTCCAAAATTCCCCGGCGCGTACAATTTTTATTTTAAAAGGTTTATTTTTCATTATTTAACCTCTACAATGTATACAAGTTTTGACGAACTTCAACGCCATAAAGATATAAAGAAGAAATATTTATATCATTATCAGGATTAGTAACACTAGCACTTTGTGAAATATTTAATGTATTAGCACTTTTACATGAAAAAGATATAGATACACTAAAATCACCGCTATAAACTGGCCCACTGGCATAAAATGAAGTTTCTGTAATATGTTTTGCTGTACCACCATATGCAAATTGATTATTAGTGGTATATGTATAAGAAGCCCAGTTACCATCCTCATCAGTATAATAACTAACACCTACTGTAAATGTAGCCCTAACCTTATCACCGGCCTTTAAGCCATTAATAGTGTAAGTAGACAAATCTTTTATACTTGCACCATAAGAAGGAGACATATTAAGTGAATTCCACTTATAATATTGTGCCTTAAGAGTTGTATCAGCGGTAGGCTTGAAATTAGAAGTAGTAATCTTAACACCATTCCTATACCAACCATCAAAAGTCCAACCAGACTTTGTAGGTGCTGAAGGAACATTAGCCTTATTGCCGGCAACAACTTCCTCTGTACTAAGCGTTGTAGTTCCGTCTACATATGTAACAACATACTTTTCAGTCCATACTGCATAATAAGTTACATCTTCTGTAACCAATTCTTCAGTAACTAGAACTATTTCACCATTTGGTGACTTTGCCCAACCAAGAAACTCAAAGCCGGCTTTAGAAGGGTTAGCAGGTGCAACAACATTAGTTCCCTTCACTTTCAAAGAAGTATCTATAACATTGTCACCATCAACAAATTTAACTTCAGCCCTGCGTGTCCATACTGCATAATATGTAATATCTGCAGTAACAACTTCATTAGCAACTGTTACCAATTCAGTACCATTTTGAGTTTTTGTCCAACCAAGAAAAATATCTTTTTCATCAGTTAAAGTTGGAACTTGACTTTCGGTTAAACTCGTGTTATTTCTAACCGCCTTAGTTGTAACTAAAGTTTCCCCATTGTAGAAATTAACCTCAAATGTCTCATTTGCAAGATATTCATAAGATGCAAGTAGTCCATTCAATCTTGTAATCTCATTTTGCAAACTAAGTATTTGAGAGTTTAAATTATTAATCTCTTCACCACGTGCATCATATTGCGCTTGAAGTGCAGTTATAGCATTATCTTTTTCAGCAATTTGTGCATTAAGTGAATTAATTGTTTCTTGCGCAGTAGCAAGATTACTATCTACCTGAGCCTTTGCTTGAATTAAGGATGCCTTATCAGCCTGAAGACTCGCAATTAATTGAGCATCCACATCTTGTTTAGCCTCAAGACCGGCTTTATCTTTTTGCAAATTTGCAACTTCAACAGATAAGCCTTCTTTTTCCTGTGTTATTTTCTTTATAGTCTCACGAAGTTCATTAACTGTTTGAACAAGTCCTGAATTATCAGTAACTTGATTTTGATCTATATTGTTATACTGAATGCCATAATATATAGCACAACCTGAACTTGCAAGAAAAGCACAAATTAATAACCCAATTAAAAATTTTTTCACATTTACTCCTTTTAATCCGCAACTTCCGTTAAAAGCGGAAATGAAGTATAGACTTTGTCTATAATTCTTAAATTAAATTTATTAACTTTGATATATTCATTAAGCAAACCAACGCTTTCATTATCTGCATTTGTTTCTACCAGCAAATTTATAGTAGATGCATAAAAAGTAAAAACAACATCAAGGTCTATTGTATTTTTATAACTTCCGTCAACATCATTAAAATATATTGCTTGGTGGCCTTGTAGTTTTCCATAAGCAGAGGAAGTTTCACAAGGCTTATTATTTATAAGAAGGGTGTATTCATTATCCGTTCCGTCAAATTCCATGCTTGTAGCATAAGTTGTTTGATAGTAATAACTTCCATCTTCTTCATCAATAAACCATGCTATATCATCTAAGTTGTACTCATAGTAATCGAAATCTTCATAAGGATTATGTATTTCAGGCTCACCATAAGTTCTAGAGTGCGCTTTAAGATAACTATTCAATGTAAAAGCATTGTAACTTCCCAAGAAAAACCAACCTAAACAAAATACAAATATCAAGTATGGTCGCGCGTGTTCACTTTTTATCATGGCTATAATCATAAGTACAACCATAACAATTACAACGCAAGTAATTAGCCAGTCCATTATACCACCTCCCGAATTTCAACAGATATATTATCAGGAACTTCAATATTTAATGCTTTGTCATAAACAATAAATGAACGCGTTTCATTTGATTTTAAAGTCACTTTATCTATTTTCAATTTACCAAAAGCATCATGACTAAAACCTTCAATCTTTAACTTTTCATTACCAAGGTAAATGTTATCAATATCTATGTTCACTAAAATTCTTAAGTTTTTAAACTCTAACAAATAATTTATACAGCCGGCTTGAAGTTTTAAATAATAGCCACCATTTTCATACACAAATGTAAAATCGCTTAAAGTTAAATTATATTCAGCGTTTGCTTGCCAATAACTATCATTAACTTCATCACCATATAAAGTCCAATTACGGTTATTCATATACAACTTAAAATTTGATTGCTTTGCTGCAACTAAACCATTATTTGTTTTATTTATATAAACGTCTACAAAAACAAACTGCTCTTCAATAACATTTTGAGACAAATCAAATTGACGAGTTTCTTCGTTATAAGGATATACATTGTAAAATTTAGACAAGTCCATCTTAACTACATGTTCGCCTTCTGGAAGTCCTTTTACTATTTGATATATATCTTTTAAAAGCATTGAAGTGTCATATTTTGTACCTCTTGAAACCCATAAAGTATTAAATTCTTTAACTTCACCTTTTTCTTTAATAACAAATAATTTTCCGCCAATATCATAAACCCATTTATTTTGATTTTCTAAAGAATTTGTAGCATAGAAACTTAAATTTGTATCTGCATTATAATAAACACAATTTTGCATTGCATAACCAGCATAACTATAAGTAAAATAATCAGTATTAACAGATGCGCCATATTGATAACCATTTGCAAATTGAACACCTGAAGAATACATGTATTTACTACCATAACTACCATCTTCTTTTTTATCAGGAATTTCAGTATCAGTGTAATAATTAAACCAAAAACCAAAGTTTTCAATACCATTAGCATTTTCATTTGAAAAGTATTCTACATTCATAAAATACTTTGTTTCATCACTATAAGTTGCATCACCAACATAGCCTGTTACTACAGCAACATTATTCTTAAGAAACATCTCAAAGTACATACCCCAAATGTTAAGTGCTAAGCATATAATAAATACAGGTAAATATGCCCATAACCATTTTTTTGTATTAGCCATGTTAGGCTCCTTTTAATTGGCTAGGCCCAACGAGTGAGCCAAGCCAAGATATTTACATAAATAATCTAAGCGCTTGCACAACTTCTGTTCCAGTATCAGCGCCAGTTCCGCTAGTATCTTCGACCGCTTTTTGGGCAATACCAAACATTTGCTTGAACATTTCAATCCATGTCAAATCTTTACAAAGAGCCGCGATGTAGACACCTAAAGCAAATAGCCCGAGTGCAACAACTGTGACTGCGATACCAATAATCCACTTTTGATATTTCGTCATACTGCATCCCTCCTTTTGTTAAATTTTGTGGGAACTCGAGTTTTGAACTCAGCAACAGCATGTGCTTTGCATTCCCATAACTTAGCCGGTGGCCTTGCACCACCGGAAACCTGCGCATCAGGAGAGCAGGTAGGCGGAGTTAAAAATGAACAATTTTTGGCATATTGTGTATGAATTTTGGTTTAAAAAATTTCAGGAGGAAATTTTTTTGTTTTCTATATTTTTTAAAAGGAGCCCTGACGACTAGCCTTGCGTTTATCTTTCGCCACTAAGTGATTGAGGGTTATGTAATCGATATCACCAAACATTCCAACTTGAATTGCTCTTAACTGTTTCTTGCGCATGATAGGTTGTACTCGTCAAGTGATTCTACATGGCTTGGATTTTTGCCATGGTCTTTGCACCAGGCAATAAACTTTTTGATTGTGTCAATTCCCATATCCTAACTCCTTTCTTTCGGTGTTTTCTATCTCAAGATTTGAGCATTGAAAATTACTTATTTGTAACATTTCCTGCTCCCTCTGGAACTCTAACTTATTTCTAATCGTCTTTCGTAGGTTGCTGACGATAACACTACTAAATGAATCGTCTCTAGCCCAACGGGCCAACATATGCGGTCCCTGTACAATCTCTTTTTCAAATGGTGTTAGCCTTTCAAAATTTTCTCTGCATTTGTCCCAAGATACTGCGGCTTGAATGTGAGATATTGTTAATTCCTCATCAATGAAGGTGCCGTCAAGCATTTGTGTGTATTTCTTGCAAAGCAGCCCTATTTTTGTGATGTTGCAGAAGTCGTTGGTCATAGCGTATTCTTGCATTGCGGCCAGTATCATTTTCAAATTGAAGTTCTTAAGCGTGCCAAACCAAACGGTGTCAAATATTTTTTCTTCAAGTGCATCTCTAGGCATTTTAAAACTAGACCAAATACATCCAGCAAAGCCATAAACAAGAGGAAGTTCTTCTTTTTTCATTCAACACCTCCCAGCCTTCTTATTGCGCGTTGTACTGCACTTTCTTCATTTTGCTGTTTTTCTTCTAACCTGCGATATTTTCCAACTAGGATTTCGCTTGAATGCTCTATGCACCATTTGAGTGATAAATTGTCTTTAACTAATAGGTCGCTATTTTTAATCTCATTTAGTAACATGTCATAATCAAGTCCGGTGTAAGATGCCACTTGACAGTCAATCGCTTTATGAGGGTAGTTGTACATGAACTCAGCAAGAAATTTTACATGGTCAAGTGTGAGTGCATATTGAATCGAGTTGTCTTTGATATCATTAAGCACTGGTGATTCCTTGATGCGTGCCAGGAGCAAGTCAGGCTCAGCGCTGCCAAAAATGACGGCCGTTTTAAATGCTTCTTGTATGGCGAGCATTTGTGCGCTTAGTTTTTCATCAGTTGGTTTTTCTTCTGCGTACAGTTCCTGCTCTTTTGGAATATGCACATACATCCAGCGCTCATGCTTGTGATTGTTTTGAACAATGTTTATGAACTTCTTTTTTACCAGGGATGAAATGCGCGCGGAGATAGTTTGTTGTGATAAATTGTTAAGCGCCTTCGAGATTTCCGCATTTGTGAGTTTGCAATAGCCGGCCGGCGTTAAGTTGTCACTAATTAGTAGCCATAGTCTTAGTTCGCCGTCAGTGAGACTTTTTAAGTGCAGCACTTTTTTAGGGTAGGATGCCCAGTAACTCATATTGCCACCTCCATGTTTGGTAGATACCACCTTGTGTCAAAAAGTTTTATGCCTCGCGCTATAACTTCCACATGTCGACCTTTTTCAAGGGCAAAATCTTTAACCTCGGATGGAAGGGGAAGTATTGTACTTACGGCTAATATATGTTTTGTCTCAAGGTCCCTTATTGCGAATAAAATAAAATCGCCAGCGGGAATAGAAAATGACGATGTCATTTTTTTCTCACTGGCTTTAATTAATTTGTTAATTTTTGCTAATTGGAGAGTTTTCATTAAACTACCTCCACGATGTTGTATTTTTTATACAGGCATTTACGAATATAGTTTTCTTGCCACTTAAAATCTTCTTCTGTGCTTTCTTTGTCAATTAAGCGAAAATATGCCATTGTTTCGCTTATGTACTTTTCTATTTGCTCCTTTGTCATTTTTACCTCCTTAAGGCTTGTCAGCCGACACCGGTAGGGTGTTTCGTCTTAATTTTCAAAGACTCGTCAGGGCTGTTTGTCGAATTTTGTTGTTTGAAAGGTTTTCATGGGTTTTCTTTGGTATATTGTTTTATGGGCTTAACGGCATGTCGATTGCCTATGCCAGAAAAATTTACATAAGGAGAAGTGTATGTACAAGAATGCTGAGGCTAGGGATTATGCAAAGCATAAGCAGACAGCAAGTGATAGTTTTAAAAAGGCTAAAACTACTGGAAGTTCAAGAGCAATGAAGAAGGCAAAGACTAATTATGCCTATTGTGATTTCCTTGAACTTCAAGCACAACATCCTGGAACCAAGGTGGATGTTAAGCAAACTACAATTAGTGACTCTTTCAAATCCTCTAAGCAAACAACCTATGGAGTTCATCAACCAAAGGTTGCAGTAAAAACTCAAAAGAGAGTCGTTAAGAAGAAATAATTTTAAAAAACAGCCCCAGCCCCACGCTGGGGCGTTTTTTATTCTTCGGTATCTGTTGGACTTTCGTTGCAATCATCTGGCACTTCAGATTTCAAGAAGTTTAATTTATCAACTATTGCATTTATAACTTCCGCTGACTGATCATAATCCTTAATTAAAACATTGCGAAACGCTTCAATGTTGTCATAGGCATAAGAAGTATTGATAACTGAACGCATGATATTTAAGTATGAATTGTAGTGGTCATACTCCTCGTCTAGCACTTCAATGCGGTGCAAAATTTCGTCTTGATCCATTTTTACCTCCTTTTTACGCATAAATCTGCGTTTATGGCTATATAATAACGCAAAAATAATGAAGTTGTCAACAAAATGACGCAAGTTTTTGCGTATTTTTTATAAAAAAAATACAATTTAGGTGGAGTTTATTGAAAAGGAGGTTAAAAATGAACTTAAAAAAACTAAGAACGCAAGAAAATAAATCACAGTATGAAGTATCCCAAACGCTTAATATACCGCTAAGAAGTTATCAAGAGTATGAAAGTGGAAGAAGTCAAATGAAATATAACACTCTCATAAAACTAGCCGACTATTTCGGCTGCAGTATCGATTACTTGTTAGGCCACCAAACTGCCAATACACTTCAACTTGACGGATTGCGTGAGGAACAAAAACAAATTATTAACCTGGCAATAAGAATGGATGAAAAACAAGCCACATTTGCTTTGGGCCAACTTTCTATCATCATGAAGTTGCCGGACACACAGATTGCGCCAGCAAGGCCGTTTTGAATTTAAGTCTTGAAATTTCCAACTTTGCAAGTTAGTATTTTCCTGGAGGGAATACAATGGATGCAAAGTTTGTACAAGATGCCAATGATGGACTTCTAAAGATTGTAGAGATTGCACATTGGCTTTTAAAATGGCTCAGCATCGAAACTGGCCGAGAATATCAAAGACAACAAGAATTTGAAAGAGATGTGGTAGAGGTACAACAACCAAAAGAAGAGGAAAAAACAAAAATCGCTAATTCTATATCGAAACTAAAACCAAAAGGAGATATAGAATTGAAAAATGTACAATATCGATATAGGGATCACCGCTATATTGGAAGGAAAATGATTAATGGCCACACATACACCGTTTATGGCCATACACAAAAAGAATGCCTGGACAAACTCAAAGAAGTTTTGGCCAAGGTGGCTGGTGGCAAATATACAAAAGCACACAGATGTCAAAAAACATTTATTGAGTGTTGGGACAAATGGTATGAGCAAAATAAAAAGCCGTTTGTAGTAAAAGAAACGGCGGATGATATCGAACGTGTGCGCGACAAGGTCGAGGAGCTGCATCATCTTCCACTTGTGAAGGTGGGTAGGGATGTTCTGCTGAAGTTACTAAATAAAATCGAAGAGGGTAGGCCAAAGGAAAAAGTTATTTTATATTTAAGGGCCTTCTTTAAAGCAATGTTTAACCAGGGGATGATAAAGGCGAATCCATTTGCAAGTATAGTGGTGAAGCCTCGTAAGTTTGTACGCAAGCCGGCATTCACTTACGAACAACAGGTGCGCATCTTGGAACGCCTGAAGGGTGAAGAGATAAAACCAATCATCCTGATTTATTTAATCACCGGCCTAAGACGTCGAGAACTTGATTTCAAAAACATAGAACAAAACCTTTACGCAGAAGATCTCATTCTCAAGGCGCTCAATCTTAAGGGCAGGAACCGTGAGAAACGTTACAAATATATAAAACTTACAAAACAAGGCTTCTTGCTGATAAAAAATAATATCGAGTTATTGAAGAAGTGGGATGATGAAACTGTATATCGTCGCTTTGCTGAAATACTCAAAGAACTTGACATTTCCGGAAGTATTGTCAATTTGAGGCATACTTTTGCTACAAACAACTTTTACTTGGGTAATCCTGAACTGTTTATCTCAAGACAGATGGGACACTCAACAAGCCAAATTACAAAAGATAATTATACTGACCTTGACTATCACCTGAGCAAAGAAAAACTGCTTAAAATATATAATAACCTGTATTATATATTTTAGAATAAAATTTGACTCAAAATTTGACTCAAAAAATGCAAAAATGAAGGCCGATTTTCACCTTACTTGTAAAATTTGCCCTGAAATTTTGTGTCAAAAAGAAAAACGCTACATGCCTTTAAAAATAAGGCATATAGCGTTTAAAATTGTGGTGCCGGTGGTGGGAGTCGAACCCACACGTCCTTGCGAACTCAGGATTTTAAGTCCTGTGCGTCTGCCATTCCGCCACACCGGCTCGTCGCAACCTTCGTTTTTCTCGACTTGCTATACGCAAGTGCTGAGACGGGCACTTGGTTGCTCCTCTCCCCAAAAACACGCAAGGTGTTTTCGGGGTGCCCCATTTATGCAGTGGGGGTGTGCCTATTGGAGGTACCACCCAGATTTGAACTGGGGAATAAAGGTTTTGCAGACCTTTGCCTTACCACTTGGCGATGGTACCATAGTCGACTATTTAAATATAGCATAGTTAAAAATGAATGTCAAATTGTTTTTTATTGTCTTTAATAAAATTTTATGCACTTTATGTTAGAAAGTCTACTAAAAAAATAAAACCCCCAATTATTTTGGGGTTTCATTTATAATGGAGCGGGAGACGGGGATCGAACCCGCGACCTCAACCTTGGCAAGGTTGCGCTATACCACTAAGCCACTCCCGCATAACTATGCTTTAATAATATAACAAAAGAAAAAGAAAAAAGCAACTATTTTTTACCTTATTTTTAAAATTTTTTGTTATGGCTTTTTTTATATAGAAAAATATATGCAAAAACCATAAAACTCGTGAATTTGACGGCAAAGTGACGGTATTTTGCCGTTAAAAGTATAAATTTTCTTAAAAAATGGATATTTTTAGTAGAAAAGTATTTCGCGATATATGTCGAAATATTTATAATTTTAAGCCGAGGAGGTTGAAATGAAAAAGATATTATTAGCATTATCTTTGTGTTTTATCGCAATTGTAGGGATTGTAACAGTAGGCTGTGGAGATAACAACTCAAATGGAAGTGAGATAGTAGAGCCAGTTGACCCCGCACCAGAGGAGCCAGCACCAGAGGAGCCAAAAGAAGAAGTGGATTTCACAGAGGTGATAAAAGATTTGAAGAATTTTCTTGATGGAAGTTTCGTTTTTGCAGAAGAATATGAGAGTGAAATTTTATCAGATAAGGCTTACCTAAGAGTGAACGCAGATGACGCTTTGCCAGCGGAAGATATAAAGCCCGAACTTGCCACATTCTCAGTGGAAGGGTTTAAGTTTGATTGTTATGAAGAAGAAGGTAAAATTGTTTTCGCTATTCTTGTTCAATAAGTTGACAATAGCACTGTAAAGGGGTTATAATTTTCTTACTTTGGAGATAAGAAAATGATAAAGAACGAAAAAATTACTTCTCGTGATGTAGACTTTGCAAAATGGTATACAGATATTGTAAAACAGGCACATCTTGCTACATATTCTGGTGTAAAAGGATGTATTGTGTTTGAGCCTTATGTATACGCTATTTGGGAGAACATACAAAAGGTACTTGATGAAAAATTTAAAGAGACTGGGCATAAGAATTTATATATGCCTATGTTTATACCTGAAAGTCTCTTAAAGAAGGAAGGTGAACATGTTGAAGGATTTGCTCCAGAGGTGGCATGGGTGACCCATGGAGGGAATAATCCACTTGAAGAAAGGCTTTGTGTTCGACCTACTTCGGAAACACTATTTTGTGAATATTATGCAAAGACAATTAATTCGTATAGAGATTTGCCAAAACTATGTAATCAATGGTGCAGTGTAGTAAGATGGGAGAAAAATACTCGTCCATTTCTTCGCACCCGTGAATTTTTGTGGCAAGAGGGACATACTGCTCATGAAACTGCACAAGAAGCAGAAGAAGAAACCATGAGGATGCTTAATATATATAAGGATTTGTTTGAAAATTATATGGCAATACCAGTTATTACTGGAAGAAAAACTGAGAAAGAGAAATTTGCGGGAGCAGAATATACTCTTACTGCCGAAGCACTTATGTATGACGGCGTATCTCTTCAAAGTGCAACAAGCCACTATTTTGGTCAAAAATTTTCAAAACCTTTTGATGTTAAATTCTCTGGACGAAATAATGAACTTGAGTATGTATATCAAACATCATGGGGTGCGTCTACAAGAATGATAGGCGGACTAATCATGGTGCATGGGGATGACAATGGACTTGTCTTGCCACCAAAGATTGCACCAACACAAGTGGTTATAGTTACAATTAAAAATACCGAAGAAGTGCTTGCAAAAGCCCATGAACTCGCTGACGAACTGAAAGAAGAAGGCGTCAGAGTAGAGATTGATGATAGCGATAAGAGTGCAGGCTATAAATTCGCAGAACATGAAATGCGCGGCGTGCCAGTACGTCTTGAAATTGGTCCAAGGGATCTTGCGGAAGATAAGGTTACTCTTGCTCGCCGTGATAATCATGAGAAGAGTGTTGTCACTTCAGAAGAAGTAGTGCCAGCGATAAGTAAACTTCTTGATGCTATTCAAAAGAATATGTTTGACACCGCTAAGAAAAGAAACGAAAGTAAAACCTATGTATGCAAAACTTTTGAGGAGGCAAGAGAGACGATAAATGCTCACCCTGGCTTTATCAAAGCAATGTGGTGCGGGGATGAAGCTTGCGAACTCAAGATGAAAGAACTCCGTGGTATGAAATCTCGTTGCATTCCATTCGAGGAGGAACACCTTTCTGATACCTGTGTGGTTTGCGGCAAGAAAGCAAAACATATGGTTTACTGGGGAATACAATACTAAAAAGTGCATTAGCACTTTTTTTGTTGACATTTTATATTGTATATCATATAATTGTTATGAAAATAGAATTCATTAGTTGGAGGGGCTTATGGATGTAATGTTTTGGGTATGGCTTGGGATTATAGTTGTTACTGCCATCTTAGAATTTGCCACCATGGACACTACTTCAATTTGGTTTACGGCTGGGGCTTTTATACCATTTATTTTGTCGGCGATTGGCGGGATAAGTTGGATTATTCAAGTTGTATTATTTGTTGCCTTGTCGTGTTTGTTTATTGTTCTTTTGCGGCCGCTTGCAAAAAAATATCTTTTAAAAGGTTTAAATCATAAAACGAATGCAGAGGCATTCATAGGAAGACAATATAAATTACTGACGGCTTATGATGGGGAAAATCTTGGATCAATCAAAATAAATGGAGTTGTGTGGAGTGCTGTCGCAAATGAGCCGCTTGAAAAAGACACGCAGGTAAAAGTAGTAAAGATAGACGGTAATAAACTTGTAGTCGAAAAGGTGGAAAAGGAGGGATAAAAAATGCCAGCATGGGGAATTGTATTGATAGTATTTGGAGTGTTATTACTCGTTACATTTGCACTTTCCATCAGAATTGTAAGACAAGCAACGGCGGTTGTTGTTGAAAGATTAGGGAAATATTGCAAAACACTGGAAACAGGAATAAGATTTGTAATACCTTTCTTTGATAGAACAAGCAAGCCAATATCACTTAAGGAAATAGTGGCGGACTTCAAGCCACAACCAGTGATAACAAAGGATAATGTTACTATGCAGATTGATACCGTAGTATATTTCCAAATCACGGACGCAAAACTATTCTCATACGGGGTAGACTCACCAATCAAAGCGATAGAGAATTTGACAGCAACAACGCTAAGAAATATTGTCGGTGAACTTGAACTTGATGAAACTCTTACATCAAGAGATACGGTAAACACAAAAATGAGGGTAATTCTTGATGAGGCCACCGATCCATGGGGAATAAAGATCAATCGTGTCGAACTTAAAAACATTCTTCCACCAAAGGACATCCAAGATGCCATGGAAAAACAGATGCGTGCTGAGCGTGAACGAAGAGAGCAAATCCTGCGAGCAGAAGGTGAAAAGAAATCAAGCATATTAGTTGCAGAAGGTGAAAAACAGGCTAAGATACTTCGTGCTGAGGCTGATAAACAAGCCAAGATACTTGAAGCCGAGGCAAAGAAAGCCGCACTTATTGCCACAGCGGAAGGTGAAAGTCAAGCCATAGATTTGATAAATAAGGCAAAACCTACTCCAGCCTATGTTACAATGCAGGGATTTGAGGCACTCAAAGTGCTTGCGGAAGGAAAATCCACAAAGATTATCGTACCAAGTGAAATACAAAATGTGGCAGGATTGCTTGCAAGTATAACGGAGACGATAAAAGAGCCGTCGGCTCCAACAAAGCCAGAAAGTAAAAAGAAAGAAACAAAGGAGAAATAATGAAGAAAATCTTAAATTCAATATATAATATATTAATGTTTGCTTGTCCTGCTCTTGTATTTGCTTTTATGTCGCAACCCTATGTGACACTAAAACTTGGACAAGCGGTGGTAAGTAACGCAGATGGATATAGCCTTATAAACTTTGAGGCAGAAGGGATGGATCTTGCAATCACAATATCTGTGGTCGTGACACTTGCGCTTGCAGGGATAATGGTACTTACTTCAATTATAGGACTATTTAAAAATTCTCGCCCAGGTATATTTAGAGGGCTTATATTGTTACTGCTTATGGCAGCCACAGTGGCAACAGCGATATTAATCTCAAAAAGTATTAGTGGCAGCGAGAATGTCGTAACTGTTGGTTGGGGTGCAATAGTGTGTCCTTGCCTTGCCTTTGGGGCATTTGTTGGCTATAACTTGTCAAGGGCAAGTATAGATAAAAATAAAAATATAAAAGGAGATAAAAAATGAAAAATTTAAAACATGTACTAATGAATGTTGTTTTGCTTGTATGCCCAGTGTTATTCTTTGTGTTTATGTCACAATCATATGTCACTGTTTCTGCAGGCTCGCTTGGTAGCGGAAGTGCGGCTAACGGGTATGATTTAATAACCTTTGAGGGAAGTGGAGTTCATGATTTTCATGCAGTTTGCTTAATACTTTTATGTATATTCTCAGCAGTTTTAATTTTAATCAGTTTAATCTCATTACTTGGTGATTTTGGCGTGCTAAAAACCAAGAAATTTGAGAAATTAATCGGAGGAATTAAAATAGCTTCAGTGCTTGTACTTCTTGTGACAACGGTGGCATCACTTTCAGTAGTTGCTAGCGAACTTGTAACAGGCTCTACCATTGTTGCTGGATGGGCGGTAATAGTAAATATGATTTTAGCAATCGTATTAACCCTTGGCTATGCTATCTATCTAGTTTCAAACCTTATGAAAAGAAAATAAATGAAAAAATCGCTTTAATTAGCGATTTTTTTTATTATCATAATTTACTAAAAAATAATATATTTATTTGAAAAAAGAATTTGCATTTGGTATAATGAAACTAATAGGGAGCTTGTATGGTAAAAAAAGAAAGTACAATACAGAAAGGGAGTGGTAAAAAACAATCTGTAAAGCCAAAAAGGAAACCAATGTCTCCTCAAACAAAGAAGAGAATAATTTTTTCAAGCATTACACTTGCCTTGTGTTTATTTTTTACTGGAATGCCAATTCTTATTAATGAACTTATTTCATACCCTACATACGCTAAGTCTTATACATCGGCAACAAGTGTAGGTTATCATGCAGAATATCTAGGCACATATAAGAGAAACAATATTCCAAAGACAACCCAAGATGGCGGAATGACCACTGGCTATCCTACATATGGTAGGACACTTTCGCTTACGCAGGAACAAAAAACCGAAATGATAGCGGAAAATAGAAGTTTGTGCGGTGTAGGTACAAGGGTGGATGTAAGTCTTTCTGCTCAAAATACATATGATAGTATGGACAGTGAAGGTAATCTATATTTAAGGGGAGAAAGATTAGAAAGAAAACTATACAAACATACAGGCTCGGTGGGTTTGTATGGTGGCAATATCAGTGATAATGAGCCAGCGCTTAGAAAAAAATTCACCATGAAAGGTAGAGGTGGTGGGCAAGGCTATTTGATTACTGGTCTTTATGCTCCTGCTGGTGAAGTCATAAAAATTGAAATGAGTAAAGAGGATGTCGCGGCTACGGGTGGACTTGTTGTCTATATCGGTCAGGCACTTTATAATGGCCAAGCGAATAATATCTGGGAATCAAAAAATTTTAATAGAATGCCAATTATATTAAATATGATGGTAGTGAATGCAAACACCACCACAGCGGAAGTGGATAAAGATGGAAATTACACTTTTTATGTGGGTTCATTCTTAGGCGGGCCAATATACATACAACCGGGGCATACAAACGCTACATTTTCCACAACAATAAGTGGCGGGGTGGCATACTCACATTTTATTTTGGGTTATACAACGCCACAAGAATTTAATAGAAATAAAAATTCTTCCGCACCATATTTTGATTTAATGGTTTGGGATAGTGGTGTTCTTCATTCGGGTCCAAAAGCGTATGCTCAAAATTTTAGTTATGAAGAACTTTATGATGCAGCAATTCTTTGGGAGAAAATAAGTTTGGTGTCGACAGCGGTAAAGGGTACCACTTGTGGAATAGTATTTTTGTACGATCCTTTTGTTGCTGCTGGTGCTGCGGTTGCATTCCCAGGCAGAAATTCAGTAAATTGTCCAGCGGGTTGGATGGGTGGCTCATTAAATTATAAAAGTTTTGTCAATTCTGGTGCATGGGGAAATATGCATGAATACAATCATAATTTTCAAGGCTGGGGACTACCCGGTGGTGGCGAGGTAACCAACAATGCACTAAATCTTGTCGAATACAGTTTGTTTACACGGATTTCTGCTGCAAGACATATAGGCTCAGTGGCGGAAGGTTTGGGCGGCTGGAATGCCTACACAAATCCGTCATGGACGGTGAGACAGGTAAGCGGCTCTATGAGCAACGCTTTGTCAATATACGCCACCTTGCTTCATTCTTTTGGGCAACAGAACTTTATTAGTTCCACAAGATCGGCAGGTGTAGACGGATATTATACAAAGTGGGCAGACCTTACCCATAACGATATGCGATATTTTGAATCACTTGTTAGGGCTAAAGTAAATGGAATGCCAGCCTTGTCAGAACCTGCTCAGAATGCGATGGCAGAGAAAAACTATCCAATGTATGTACCGGTGGCATCGGTTTATCAAACGGGATGCAGTTATATGTATGACGGGGTAAAGAAGTATGTGGAAACTGCTCAACCATATACAATAATTTATAATCAAGATTTTACGATAGATTTAAGGAAATACACTTTTGATGGAAACTTCTATATTAATGGCAGTATTGCTACTCCAGAGGGGTTCAGTGTAAAAGTGAAGGGCATAACTCAGCCGGAATACGGAAAGATAGTTACAACCGATACTGAGGGCGTTTATACATATGTACCAGATAGAAATCATATGCGTTCTGGGAAAATAATAGCCACTATTGAAATTACAAAAGATGATGGCGAGTTTGAGGTGGAGGATGTTGATTTAGTTCTTGAGTTTGAGCAGTCACATGAACTTAATAAAACCATAGTACAGCGTACTACATATAAATATAGCCCAGAAAATATGTTTACAAGTCCAGTGGAAGCGTATGAAGCAAATTATGGAAATTATGAAAGCAAAACAGATGAAGATAATAATAACTATATAGACGGCAGACTGGTGCAAAATGCTAATTCTGAAATTTGGGCACTGCATGGCAATACTTCAAATACAATCATGGAACTTCGCGGAAAGATATATGTCGGGACGGCTGGTGATTACCGTATAGCCTTGCGAGGTAGAAAGTATGCAGCATTATATATTTCTCTTGATGGCGGAAAGACATATGAACTTGCTATTGATATGACAAATAATACTTCAAGTGCAAACTTCTTGACAGGGAATACTAATGACGAAATGCTTAAAAACCTAAAAGTAGGTCAATGGGTGTATTATAAAGCAGTACTGCTCGTCACCTATCAAAGTAGTTTTATTGGTGTTGGTTGGGGACGCTGGGAGCCTCCTACAGGTGTGTTTGATGAGAATGGTAATTTCATAGGTGGCGATACTACAGAGCCTACTATCAATATAACCTACGCTTCATCATATCGAAATTCTTATCAGTTTCAAACAGATAAATTTGAAACCGATTACTTTATACAAAGGAAGTACAATGTATCAGCAAGTCAAACAGACACCTATTCCAAGCAATCACTTGTTTCATATAGTGGTTTTAGTCCATGGGATGACACACTAAAGATAGAAAACTTGTTTGATGATGATGCCACAAATAATATGTGTTCCAAAAATGTGATTAGTGCAGATAATCCTTTTGAAATGGTGGTAGATATTGGGAAAGTAGTCTATGTAAATTATTTGACTTTATATGCATACACCAAATTTCATGGCACTAATTCTGCCATACCGATTTCATTCACTCTTTATGGTAGCGAGGACTTAAATTCAAAGTTTAAAGAAATAGGTGTATTTAATGATTTGTCTATAAATGATGATAAAGTTGTTGTAACTTTTGATAAACAAAGACTTAGATATTATAAAATAGTAGTTACAAAAACAAGTAGCAACAAATATGTGGCACTTAATAAAATAGAGATGTCTAATAATAAATCAATTTTGAATGCAAATTTAATATCTCCAGATAGCACCATGATTAAATATTATGGCCTGTGGGAGAAAAAATCTCAATTTTCAAACTTTGGTCACATCTACTTGTGTAAAATGAAGGCAAAGGTGGAACTTGAATTTACTGGTACACAATTTGCATTAAATTCATATGTGTCAAAAGACTATGGCGGCTATGATATATATGTTGATGGCAAAAAGGTAGCCTATGTAAACCTAAGTGATAATTCTAAAAAGATAAAGACCACCTATATTTCGGAGGCCTTAACTGAGGGGAAACATAAAGTTACACTTGTAAGCAAGGGTGCAATCAATTTAGATAGTGTTGCAGTAAAATAAAAGGAGGAAATATGGATTTAGTAGTACTTGCAGCCGGTATGGGCAGTAGATTTGGAGGCTTAAAACAAATTGAGCCAATAGATGATGAAGGAAATTTTATTTTAAATTATTCCATTTATGATGCGGTGAAAGCCGGCTTTGATAGAGTAATTTTGATAATCAAAGAGGAAAACTTAGAATTATTTAAAGAAAGAGTGGGCAAACGACTTGAAAAGGTTGTGCCAGTACTCTATGCTTTTCAAAAGATTGATGATGTACCAGAGTGGTTTAAACGCCCCGAAAGAGTAAAACCATGGGGTACTGCTCATGCACTTCGCGCAGCAAGAGACCTTGTAAGCGATAGGTTTGCGGTGATAAATGCTGATGATTTTTATGGTTATGAGTCCTTTAAAATCATTGCTGACTTTTTAAAAACAAGCAAAGAAAATGAGTTTATCAGTGCGGGATATTATGTAAAAAATACAATCACCGATAAAGGAATGGTAAAACGAGGAATCTTTACTTTAAAGGATGGTAAGGCCGTAAAACTCATAGAAAGTCAGGTGGAAAAACGGGGTAATAATATTGAGGCAACACCACTCGGACAAGATGCTTGGAAAAAGATTTCTCCAGATACACTTGTTTCTATGACAATGTTTGGATTTTCAAGAAAACTTATGGAAAGGATAGAAAAAGATTTTTATAAATTTTTTAAAAAGCCTAGCGTAGAACTTGAAAAAGGTGAATTTCTCCTTCCAGACGAAGTAAATAATATGATGCAAGACAAGGAAGCAACGCTTTATGTACAAACTACTCCAGCCAAGTGGTATGGCATCACCTATAAGGAGGAACTCGAAGATTTCAAACAAGCAATTAAAGATATGAAAACCGAAGGAAAATACCCCGCCAAATTATATTAAAAAAGCGAAGTTATCTTCGCTTTTTTTATCATTGTTAGGAGTGCTGATAGGCTCCATGCAAAAGCAGGGCTTTGATTATTGTGATGGTATAAATAAAAAATCATTGTCCTAAAGAACTGGAGCTGTTCAGTGAACGAAAGTGAACGCTGATAGGCTCCATGCAAAAGCAGGGCTTTTGCTTATTTGCAAAGCAAATAAAAAACTTGCTTAAAAGCAAGTTTTATGGAGCTGATGACGGGAATCGGACCCGTGACCTCCGCCTTACCAAAATTCTATTCTCTTTGAATGGTATTTTGCACCTAAGTTGTTTTTGTCCTATTTCATAAGGGATATAGACTTTCAAAATTAAATTGGGGGTATAGGAAATTG